>DVFR01000040.1 GCA_018713165.1 Candidatus Coproplasma stercoravium
CGCTCTTATCTTACTAAGCGGAGTTTTTTATGTCAATCTCTCTTAAATCTAAAGTTTTTTTCCACTGGCATAGCCAGTGGTTGTCTCAAATAAAGCCTGCCGTAATTTCGGCAGGCTTTATTTGTGGTTAAGACAAGGCGCGGCGAAAAAATTTCCGCCGCACCTTTAAAATAGTAGGGTGTAAATAAATTTAATCCAAACAAAAGCGCCTCAGCGCGCTTTGAGCTTTACCCTGCCGCAGAGTATCTCCGAATAGGAGTACGCCGTTTTGCCCAGGAAGTTTTTGTCGTCGGGCGCGACGGTGAAGAGCGACGGATATATGCCGCTCACCGTGGCGGGGAAGGTTACGAATTTGTTCCTGCCGAGGTTGAGTTTTACCGTGACGGGCTTTAAATAACAGTCTGAAACAGCCTTTTTCACCTGCGACACGCTGGTTGTCGGTCTTATCATATACTGTTATTTTTGCCAATTTGCGGCAAAAATATGCACGCCGCCGCGCAGAAAAGCGCGGCGGCGTGCCGTTAAAAGAATAATAATTTCAATTTATATTTAATGCGGCAGATTTTATGCCGAAACCGCGGCCCCGTTCAGCGCGCAACGGCCTCAGAACAAATCGTCGTCATCATCGTCGTCATCGTCTTCGTCGTCATCTTCGTCATCGTCGTCGACATCACTCAAATCGTCGTCGAAGTCGTCGAGAGGGTCGTCGTCATCGTAGTGCTCTTCGCTCTCCTCATCGTCGTACTCGTCGTCAAGCTCTTCGGAGAGCTCCTCTTCGAGCGTTTCGTCGTCGATGGTGAGGTCTTCGTCGTCCTCGAGGTAGTTCTTCCACTCCTCGTCGGTATCCATATTGATATCCTGGTCGTCTTCGTACTGGCTGGCCTGTTTGCAGGCGTCGCACATCTTTTCGCCGTAGCGCATGGGATTTACGCCGCATACGGGGCAGATTTCGGTCTTTTCTTCGTTTTCATCGTATTCCTCGTCGTCGAAATCGGCGAACTGAAGCTTGTTGCCCTTCATCTCCGCAATGCAGACGTCGCAGTATTCCTGCTTTTCGGGGTCGATATAGTTAAGTTCGCAGCGAGGACATTTTACGTACTTAATCATAGCAAATATTCTCCGTTTATCCAAAGAATGAGGCCGGAAAAAAAGCTGTATTTTCCGTTCCCTTAATCAATGGTAACATTATATTAGCATTCGTTGTATTTGTAAACCATTTTGGCAAATAAAAATCAAATTTTAATGTAAAAAATTTGCGGGCATTTGTCGGCTGCGCAACAAGCCGCCGCAGATATCTTTTCCGCAAGGAGCTGCGGAACAAAAAAATGCGGCGGAACGCGCATGCGTTCCGCCGCTCAAAGCCTGATATATTCGCTTTATTCCTTATTTTCGCCGTCTGCGCCTTCGGTATTTTCGTCGGTGCCGTAAACGTCGATGTCCTTGTCGTCGGTAGTGTCGACCCTGACCCTGCGGGTGTACTGGGGAAGCACGCCGCGCTTTTTACGGATAACGACGATGGGTATTATTACCGCCGCGCCGATAATTATTATGCCTGCCGCGCATACGCCGACTATGAAGCCGACCTTTGCGCCCGTAGACAGACCGTCGAACCAACTGCCGTCGTCGGTAGGCCCCTCGGGAAGGTAATCGGTTGTGAGGCCGTCGATATAGCTCTCGGCATCGTCGTCAGACATATATCCGACGAGGGTATAATAATAATCGCGCGAGGTGGCGAATACCTCTTCTCCGTTCACCGTCCTGCTGTAATCGGCATAGTCGGCATAATCGCCCTCTGCGGCGATGAAATCGAGATACTTTTGCGCCGACTCGGGGGAGAACACATAGTCCTCATCCTCGCCCGCGTCAACCCAGTCCTGAACGAGGTTTGCAACCGCCTCGGTATCGCGCGTTAAAAACGCATAGCGGAGCGCGTTGGGAAGATTTTCGTACGTATCGGAGTCGGTGTCGGCGATGACGCTGTTTTCCTCGCCCGCAATCTCTTCGTAGAGGTCGTTGAGCGTTTCTATGTCGCTGTTCGACATCGTGAGGTTGGTGGCTGACGAGTTGCCCGCGTCGCGCATGTCAAACGCCATTATATAGTTGTAATCGCTCATGTCGTCGGTGTCGGCGGCAAAGAACAGATGTCCCGAAAGGACTTCGGGCGCGTACCAGCTCGAGGACGCATCGACGTCGAGAATCTTAGCCTCCTGGTAGTTGCTGTGCGCCTCCGTCTCCTCCAATGCGGGCAGTTCGGTATAATCGGACTCACTGCCGCCGAGCGCTATGCGGTGAACGGAGTTGCCGTTGCCCTCGCCGGAAACGCTGAAATAGAGGAAATTATAAGTTTCGGTTGCGCCGTCGTCAACCACTACCTGCTCCTCGGAGGTGGAGAGCACCGTTATGCTGCCGGAGACGTCGGCCATAACGAAGGTATCGATGAGGCTGCCTTCGCTGAAAGTGCCGTACATGAGCGCGTAGCGCGTACTGCTTTCGTCCTCGCCGTGCGACTCGGAATATACCGCGCCGACGGGAACGCCGCTTTCGTTTGCTATGAACGTATATCCGTCGAGCGAGGAAGCCGAATACAAAAGCGCCCTGCCGTTATAATCGTCGGAAGCCACCGGGTTGCCCGTTACGGGGTTCCAGCCTTCGGCGCCGACCTCGTCATCGTTCGTGTATAAGAGTATCGGCGTATTGCCGTCGTCGCTGGAATAGTAAGTGCGCGTATAGTATAAAATACCGTTTTCGTACGATGCGATAGAATATGTGTAGCCCGAGAGGGTATTCGCGTCGTCGGAAGAGGTATCGGAATCGGTTGCGGGGTCGTAGCCGTAGTTGAACTGCGTCATGCCGCTAAATTCACCCCTGCCGTCGAATACGTATTCGCCGAGGTTAATGTAGAGCGGGTCCTCCTCCGCGTCGTAGTCCTCCACATAGGAGAAGTCGTACTCGCGGGGGCTCTCCTTGGCATCGGCGCGCACGCGGTACACCTGGTTGTAGTCCGCGGTGACAGCGTTCGTCGTGCCGAGGTTATAGGTTACGTTCATCGTATAATATACGTACGTATTGGTGAGGTCTTTGCTGTCGAACGAGTAGCTTGCCACGTTATAAGCAAGCACGGTATCTTCACCCGTTTCGAGGTCTACCGAATGAATATTGGTGTGAGCCTCGGTGCCGTAGAGAATTTCCGACAGCGCATACATAAGATACACTTTGCCGCCGACTTCTACAAAACGGTAAGTGAAATCGTTGCTCTCCGACTGAAAATAGAAACCGGTCATTGTTTCGGTGCCGTCGAGCTTGGTGCTCTTGAATTCGAGGCGGGAATTTAAAACTTCGCCGCTCGAATCTCTCGCCGTCGAAGGCGTGCTGTAATAAACGCGGTCGCCGTAGATGAATATGCCGCCGTCGTAAGCGCCCGAATACATAACGAGCGGAACGACCGTCTGCACGTCGGAATAATTGCCTGCGGCAAGATTATCCTTGGAAATGCGCACGAGCGCACCCTTCTGCACGTCGCCGTAGGTATTGTCGGCGGTGTTTGCCTCTACGCCGTTGATAAAGTAGACGAAGTTTCCCGCTTCAACGGCAAACCCGCCGTTGGATACAACCTCGCTGTAGCTGTAATCGCCGTCTAAGGCGTCAGCCCTGTAATATTCGCCCGTGCATGCCGCGGCGAAAGTAAGACCGCAGGCTGCAAGGGCCGCGGCGGCGCATACGAGCGCCTTTTTTACCTTTTTACGCATTTTTTACCCCGATACTGTAATCAGTTGGTCGCCGTACTTAATAAAATAGAATAAGGCGTTTATTTGCCAAGTACAGCAGTTTTAATTATATACCAAAACGCAGGTTTAATCAATCAAAAATAAGTTGCATTTAATGAAAATTTGATAAAAGGAGAGCATAAGCACGGATAAATTCACCCTTTTCGATTTTTTTAAGGCGTTGGGCGAAGGCGGCGGCGCCGGCACGGAACGCGAAAGCGTAAAAAACGCAGAAAACGCCCCGCCCGCCCGCGATGCAGGCATAAAGCCCGCGAATGAAAGCCCTGCGCCCGACAGCCCCGCAGAAACCCGCGCAAACGTACTGGCCGAAATACTCGAACGGCACGAAAAGATAGCGGGCCGCCTGCGCGGCAAACGCTGAGCGTACCTTTTGCCAAAGCGCCTGCGCCCCCTTTTAAAAGGGCGGTATCCATTTTAAAGCGGTATCCGTTATAAACAGGCATCGCCCGCACTTTTTTAACAGACGGCATGCCCCCGCATTTTAAATAACCGTTGCATAAGTTAAAGCATACTGCCGCGGCTTTCGCCGCGGCAGTATGCTCGCTTTATTTATTATTATTAAAAAGGAGAACGAGAAGGAAATGCGGCAGAGCCGCATCCCCTGATTATTTCTTGAGAATAAGATGACGGGGAAGGCCGTCAACCCACAGCGGCGCAATCTCGGCCTGAATGAGCGGGCGGATATAGTGAACGAGCGCATCTTCAACGTAAGTGCCGTCCTCGTTTATCCATTCGTCGGGAACCTTTTTCTCAACGTTGGCAATGAAATGAACGTCGGCAGGCTCGGTTATGCACATATACGGGTCTTCGGAAACGCGCTTTAAGGTAATAACCTGTCCGCTCATGCCCTCGAACGCCGCTTTTACAGCCGCGCCGCCGGCATTGAACGCCTCCGTCACGTCGATACGCGAGGTTATGTGCGACGCGCAGCGCTGCAACGAAGAAAGTTCTATCGCCCTGGTCTTTACGCCATACTTTTCGGCAACCTTTGCCGCAAGGAAACGGGCCGTGCCAGCGAGCTGTTTATGGCCGAACGCGTCGACGTAGTCTACATGGTCGGCAAGTTCGCACACATATCTGCCGTCGGCAATCTTTACGCCCTCGGAAACGGCGATTACGACAGAACGTTTCTGTTTATAGAGCTCCCCTACCTTTGCAAGGAATTTATCGAGGTCGAAAACGCGCTCGGGGAGATAGATGAGGTCGACGCCCTCGCAGTCCTCGCCCTTTGCAAGCGCAGCCGCGGCGGTAAGCCAGCCTGCGTTGCGGCCCATTACTTCTATTATGGAAACGACGGGATAATCGTAAACGAGACCGTCGCGGATGATTTCCTTCGTGGTGGAAGCTATGTACTTTGCCGCACTGCCGTAGCCGGGGGTGTGGTCGGTTATCGCAAGGTCGTTATCTATGGTTTTGGGAACGCCCATAAACCTTATGGGGCTCTTTATCTTTTCGCCGTAGTCCGAAAGCTTCTTTATCGTATCCATCGAGTCGTTGCCGCCGATGTAGAAGAAAGCGTATATGTTGAGTTCTTTAAGTATCTTAAAAATCTCTTCATAAGTCTTTTCGTTGCCTTCGATATCGGGCAGTTTATAGCGGCAGGAACCGAGGAACGACGAAGGAGTCCTCTTTAAGAGGTCCATGTCGAGGTCGTTCTTTATCTGCGTGGATAAATCGACGATATTCCTGTCCAAAAGGCCCTTTATGCCGTGAACCATGCCGTAAACGATATCTGCTCCCCTGTCTTTTGCCGTTTTGAAAACGCCGAGAAGGCTGGAATTGATTACCGCGGTAGGCCCGCCGGACTGTCCGACAATTACGTTTTTCATTTAAAAAAATCCCCCCTTGATGCGGCTTGCAGCCGATTGTTGAGTTAAAAATTTCAGCGATTTCCGCCGTCTATGGTATTATAGCACACCTCCTCTCAAAAATCAATAGGCAAATAAAAATTTTTAACAAAATATGAAACCAAATTACAAGTATTTTTTATAAACAGAGGCTTAAAGCAGCGCGAAAGTGCAAAGAACGGCGGCTTTGCGCGCCACTTGAAATATAAAATACGGCCGCCGCGCAATGCTGCGCGGCGGCCGATTTTCAGGGATTAAAAGCGCAACGTTACCGTTTTGCTTTTTTGACTTGATTAATACGTATCTACCATCGTTATGGTCTGTATGCGCGCACCCCTGCCAAGAAGGTCGCTGGGACAATCGATTATATAGGTTCCCGAAACCGTTATCGTATATGTTACAGACACGTAAGACGTACCGGTTACCTCATATGTACCTATATTGCCTTCGGTTGAAGCTGTAGCCGTTGTTTCAGTTGCGGTAAGATAATCTCCGGCCTCATTAAGAAGACCGAGACGGGAAGTATTCGAACCGCCTGTAGAAGCAAAGGTGATGGTTATTTTTCCGATTCCACGGAACTCAACCGAAAGACCGGCATCCTTATTTTCTATACAGCCGCCTCCAGACGTCCTGTACGTTATATTCGCCTCTTCAGTAAATATTAAAAACGCATTGTCGCCTGTAAAATCAGCCTGAGTTAATTTATCCTTATCGTTGTGCGTTCCCAAAGCTGAATAATTAAACGCATAACTGTGCTCAACGCCGCCTTCAGGTTCTTTTACAGTAACTGCGCAGGTTGCCGAATAGTCGCCGTCAACCGTTACAACGGTTATCGTGGCGGTACCTTCCGCAACGGGCGTTACAACGCCGCCGGATACGGTTGCAACCTTTTCGTCGCTGGAATACCATACAAGGCGCGTTTCGGTCGCGTTTGCGGGCGCTACCGTTGCCTCAAGCGTGCCCGTTCCCTCGCCGACAGTGAGCGAAAGCGTTTCTTTATCGAGCGTTACGCCCGTAACTTCTACAGGTGTTTCGGCAATGGTCGGGTCCCATGCCTCGGCATAGGTTACTTTGCCGTTGGTCGTGCCGAATATGGTTGCAAAATCTGCATATTTTGCCGCAGTCGTTGCGTCAACCACCGTGCAGGTATCGGCTATAGATTGCGTTATCGCGCCGTCGCCCGTGTTGTTGTATTCGAGAAGGTATTCGGCGACGGGGTCGGCGTTCATTTTGCCGTAACGGTCGTTCTTGTTGCTGCCGCCGACAGTCTCTTCGCCGTACGCCTCCTTGGAATATGCGCCCGAAATGGTGCTGTTCATAACCATCATCTTCATCTCGGTATCCCAACCGCGTGCAAGCGATACGGTGCCTTCGGTAACCTGCCTGCCCTCGGTGTTTTCGGCCGTGAAATCGCAGTTGTCGAATATGTAGCCATACGTTATCGCGTCGACGTCCGCACCTTCGTCAAGACCCTTGGAAGCCACAACATAGCCGCCGTTAGTCTGGGAATTGCCCCAGATAGTATGCAGTTCGCAATTATAGAAGTATGCGGTTGCATTGTAACCGAATACATAGTCCGTGCGGCCTTCGATATAGCAGTCGATATAATACTGTCTGCCCGTCATTGCGTAGAGAGTATCCTGGTACGATGAGAAGCGCACGTTTTTGAAGGTTGCCATGTCGCTGTCTACAAGCACGGCAACAGCCTGAGTGCCGCTGCCCGCTATCGTCTGCGATTCGACATAGCGCTCATATGTGTTCCAATAGTTGGAGAACGTGATGTTTTCGGCATAGAAGCCCGTGGCGCTTTCGCGTACGGATATAGTAGCCGAGCCGTCGGTGGAATACGATGTCGTACCGCTCGGGTCGGTGAGCCCGTTGAGCGCGTCGAACTCCACAACCGTTTCTTCGGCAGATTCGCCCGTGCCTGTTATACTTACGTTGGGCATATTTACTTCGATTTTTTCGTTATAAGTACCGGGGGCGACGTTGATAATTTTGGCGGCGTCGTCGGAAACGCCCGCAAGTTCGAAGTATTTGAGCGCATCAACTATGCTGTTGAGCGTTACGCCTGCGGAAGTCGCCGAAACATCAGCATCGGCATCTACCGTTATGGTGTAGCTGCCCTTGGGTGCGGTGAACACGTTATCGAGAACGTTAATGGTATATGTAGCAGTTTTTACCTCTCCCCTTTCGGCGGCGGAAGATACGGTTACCGTCTTTTCGCCGACGGTCGTCATATCGGGCAGGCTCACCTCGAAATCATCTGAAGAGAGAGTAAAGTCTACCGTCTCGTCGCTGTCGGGCAGTTTGCCGGTTGCGTGAACGGCGAGATTGTCGCTGTTGAACGTATCGCCCTTGAAGAACACCTTCTGGACGTTCTGCGTAACGCGTGAGGAATTGAGCGAGTGATAATAGAGCTCTATCGAATCGATTGCGTAAACGTTTACGTCGTACGAATCGGTGAAAGCTTCGGTTGCGCCGTCGGGCGTGTAGCTTACGGTAATTTCGTATGTGCCCGCGGTAGCGGCAACATATTTGCTGCTGTCAAGCTGATACTGCGCAGCGGTAAGCGCTTCGCGCCTGCCGTTTTCGTAAACGAGGGTTACGTTGAGTCCCGTGGAGACGAACTCGTCGCCCGCGAGGAACTCGGTCTGCCCGCCGCTCACCTCTATGCTTGCAGGGTCGGAAGCGGCGAGGCGCTCCGTTATCGCAAGATTTGCAATACGGGCGGAACCAACCGAATCAAGGTAATAATCTCCGGCTTCAAGGTCAGTCACTTCGCAACCGGTTAAAACCTCGTTGCTTCCGAGGGTATCCCACGCCTTTACGACCGTTGCCGTTTCGCCCTCGACTTTATATAAAGTCATCGTCATGCCGCTGCCTGACGCACACTTCATATCAAAGCTTACCGAGTTGGTAATCCCCTGAAGAGTAAAGCTTACCATTTTCTGCTGGTTGTTTAATACTTTGCCGTCAAGTCCTCCGGTAGAAGAATCGAAACGAGCGCCCGCCTCTATTGTGAATCTGCCGAGAACTATTTCTTCGGTAGAATTCGAAGGGTAAAGCTCATAACCGGTTTCATAATCGAGAGACGTCGTAACATCCTCATACTCAACGTCGGGAGTCTCCGACTGCATTTCATAGCCGCAGACATCGCACTTTCCGTCGGCATTGCCGTCGGCGTGAGCCGCTTTGTCCTGTTCGGAATCGCCGCGCACGCACTCGTGCCAGTGGTTGGTCTCGTCGGTCGTCCACGTCGTTTCATACTCGTGGCCGAGCGCCGCGATTACAGTGTCTTCGAGCGCGATTTCATGCTCGGCGTTCGCATCGGAGAAGTACTTGTCGCAGCCGTCGCAATGCCAGTATGCGGTATTGCCTTCGGCGGTGCACGTAGCTTCCTTTGCGGTTACGGCCGTGAGGTCGTGCTCGTGGTCCTCGGCACAGCCCGCAGCAAGCGACGCGGTGAATACAAGCGTTACGGGCAATACTGCCGCAAACAACGCTTTGAGGGGTTTTCTCATCCTGTTCCTCCATTATAAAATAATTTTTATCGAAAGGTTTTTATTATGCCGCGTTACCGAAGGTAAGGCGGCATAAAGGGGCATGCCCCTTTAAAAAAACCGTTTCTTCATTTTTGCCGTAAGCGCAAAAAAACCGCCTTTAAAGCCGCATACGCAATGCCAATCAGGCGGCAAATGATATAATTTATCAAAAACTGCGCTATTATTACATATATAGTAGCACAAAACTTTTATAAAAGCAACAAAAAATGAAAATTATTTTAAAAATTATTATTCAGCCCCTGCACGGGCAACAATGCAGACACACAAAAAAGCGGGCGCGCCTTCCCCGCAGATATTCGGCGCAAAAAAAAGCGGCGCAGAAAATCTGCACCGCTTCGTTTTGCGATTTGCGATAGATTCCAAAATTATCTCTTGGAGAACTGGGGAGCGCGACGGGCCTTTTTGAGACCGTACTTTTTGCGCTCTTTGACGCGGGGGTCGCGGGTTAAGAAGCCTGCCTTTTTGAGGGCGGGACGGCAATCGGGCTCAGCCTGAAGGAGAGCGCGGGAAATGCCGAGGCGGATAGCGCCCGCCTGACCCGTAAGGCCGCCGCCGTAAACGTTTACGTAAACGTCGTACTTACCCTCTGCCGCAAGAAGGACGAGGGGCTGCATAACGTCGTAACGGAGAACGGACTGGGGGAAATAATCCTCGAAAGACCTTTCGTTGATGACGATGTTGCCGCTGCCTGCGGGGATAAGGCGCACGCGTGCGATTGCCTTCTTTCTCCTGCCGGTGCCCCAGAACTGAAGTTTTTTCTTTAAAGTTGCCTTTGCCATAAACTTTTTACCTCACATTCCTTAAAATAAATTGAGCACTTCGGGCTTCTGTGCAGCGTGATTGTGCTCGGCACCCTTATATACGCGCAGCTTTTTAATCATATCCCTGCCCAGAGAATTTTTGGGGAGCATGCCGCGTACTGCCTCGTATACCGCGAGGTCGCTCTTTTCGGCGAGCATCTTTTTGTAAGATACTTCCTTTAAGCCGCCGATGTAGCCGGTGTGATAGCGGTAGAACTTATCTTCCAGCTTTTTGCCCGTTAAAACGACCTTGTCGGAATTGATGACTATGACGAAATCGCCCGTGTCTACGTTGGGCGTGAAAACGGGTTTGTTTTTGCCGCGAAGAACGGCGGCAACTTTGGACGCGAGCCTGCCGAGGGGCACGCCTGCGGCGTCGACAACGTACCATTTTCTTTCTACTGTCTGGGCGTTTGCCATGTAGGTTTTCATGCTGATAACTCCATTTATATTGTATAAAAACGCTAACCGCAGATGCGGTTTTTGTATATTGCCTCGTGCAATGTATGCTTATTTTATTATTTTATAAAATTTATGTCAAGCTGTTTTGAGTTGCGTTTACAAAGTTTTTAAAAAATAATTTATAAAAATTTTGATTTCGGTGAAAACGTGCATTTTTGCGCGGTTTTGCGCCTGTTTTTACCTTTTTCGGCGCAAAACGGGCAGATTTTTGACCAACGCCGCAGCATTCGCCGCCGCCCGCGCCGCCAGGCGGCAAAAACTTTCGCGCCGCGCAAGGAGCGTTTTTAAAGCCGCGGGCGCGCGTTTTGCGCGCCCGCGGCTTACGTTTTAAACGTTAAGCTGTTTTAAACGTTCAGCGTTTTTCACCGCAACAAAGATACTTAGATAACCCTTGTAGATACAAGCAGTACGCGGAGCCCCTGCTCATAACGGGTTCAGAGAAACAAGCAAGGCAAGGAAGGCGAGCATTTACGACGGGGAGCGTACAAAGACGTACGTGACCACGAGGAAAGCGGAGCCTGACACCGCATTGCGAAGTTTATATGAAACCGGGCGGACTTAATCTGAGGTGAGAATAGCTTTTATGCGCTTGATGCCCGCCGACACATTCTCCTGCTTTGCAATCTTGAATTTGCCCAGAACGCCCGTGTGCTCCACGTGGGGGCCGCCGCATATCTCCCTGGAGAAATCTCCTATCGTGTAGGTCTTTACCATTTCGCCGTACTTGCTCTCGAAAAGTCCCGTAAAGCCTTCGGCCTTCGCCTCTTCGAGGCTCATCTCCTTCATTACGACGGGCTCGTCCTTGGCTATTTCGGCGTTGACGAGGTCCTCCACCTGCTTTACCTCTTCGGGGGTCAGCTTGCGGGGGAAGTTGAAGTCGAAACGCAGCCTCTCCTCGGTTATGTTGGAGCCCTTCTGGTTTACTTCCTCGCCGCAGACCTTCTTTAAAGCGGCGTGCAGAAGATGGGTCGCCGTGTGGAGCTTGGTAGTCTCCTCCTTATGGTCGGCAAGTCCGCAGGCAAATTTCTGCTCGCTGCCCGCGCGCGACTTCTCCTGGTGCTCGGCGTATGCGGCACGGTAGCCCGCCTCGTCGACGGAGACCCCCTTTTCGCGAGCCATCTCCATGGTTATCTCAACGGGGAAGCCGTAGGTGTCGTACAGTCTGAATGCAGAATGTCCGTCTATCACGCCGCCTGCGGGGAGCGCGGAGGCAACCTTTTCAAACTCTTTAATGCCCTGCTTTAAGGTTGCGGAGAACTTCTCCTCCTCCTTGTTAAGTTCCTCGGCGATGTGCGCCGCGTTGCGGGTGAGTTCGGAATATACGCCCGCATACTTTTCTATTATGGTCTTTGAAACTTCGTTGAGCGCGCCCTTGGGCAGGTTTATGTTGCGCCCGTAGCGGACGGCGCGGCGGATGACGCGGCGGAGAATATAGCCCTGGTCGGTGTTGGAGGGCACAATGCCGTGGTCGTCGCCCAGCATGAAAGTGGCGGTGCGGACGTGGTCGAGAACTACGCGGAACGCCTTGGTTACCTCCTCGCTCTCGCCGTACTTTTTGCCCGTGAGCTCCTCAATTTTGGCGATTGCTTTTTCGAAGATATCCGTCTCGTACACGCTGTCTACGCCGTTTAAGATGCACAGAGTGCGTTCGAGCCCCATGCCCGTATCGACGTTGCGCTGCTTTAAGGGCTCGTATGTGCCCTCGGCAGTTTTGTTGTACTGCATGAACACGTCGTTCCATATTTCGAGGAAGGTGCCCTTTTGCGCCTTTTCGAAGTCGTAGGGGCCGAGCTTGTCCGCGTCCTCATGATTGCGGATGATGTGCATTTCGGTATCGGGGCCGCAGGGGCCTGTCGTGCCCGCGGGGCCCCACCAGTTGCCCGACTTTGGAAGGAAGAATATGTGTTCGGGTTTTATGCCGCACTTTTTCCACAGCTCTGCGCTCTCCTCGTCCTTGGGGCAATCGTCATCGCCCGCGAAACATGTGATGGCAATGTCCTCGACGGGTATGCCGAGGTAGTCGGGCGAGGTTAAAAACTCGAACGACCAGGGAATCATCTCCTTTTTGAAATAGTCGCCGAGCGACCAGTTGCCGAGCATTTCGAAGAAAGTGCAGTGGGATGAATCGCCCACCTCGTCGATATCGCCCGTGCGGACGCACTTCTGCACGTCGGTGAGGCGGTTGCCCGCGGGGTGCTTTTCACCCAGAAGATAGGGCACGAGCGGGTGCATGCCCGCCGTGGTGAAGAGCACGGTGGGGTCGTTTTCGGGAATGAGCGACGCCGAGGGAATTACGGCGTGACCCTTGGATTTGAAAAATCCGAGATACATTTCTCTCAAAGATTCTGAAGTGAGCTTTTTCATATTTATACCTTAAAATAATATTGTCAAAGTAAGTTTTATTGTCACCGACAATCCCCCCTTTAATTCCCCCCTTTACACAAGGGGGGCACGGTGCGGGGCTACCCCTTTACACAAGAGGCACGGTGCGGGGCTAACCCCTTTACACAAGAGGCACGGTGCGGGGCTACCCCCTTTACACAAGGGGGCACGGTGCGGGGCTACCCCTTTACACAAGGGGGTCTGCTTATTGCTCATACCTTGTCATTTCGACCAAGTGAGCAGAGCGAACGCGCGGAGAAATCTCTTTGCTATGCCGTTTTATTACTTTGAGATTTCTCCACTTCGCGCACTTTGTGCGCTTCGGTCGAAATGACATGTAATGATAGGCGCGTTTCGCTCAAGATGACAAAGACAAAGTTAATGCAGTCGTAAAAATTTTATTTGCGGACTATTTCGTAGCCGTCTTTGCTGTCCTTTATGACATAGCCGAGCTTATCAATCCCGGCGCGGAGCTCGTCGGCGCGCGCCCAGTTTTTGCTCTTCTTTGCCTGCCACCTCTCCTCGGCGAGAGATTTTACCTCTGCGGGCACTTCCTCCCCGGGGTTCTTTGCGGCGACTTCGGCAAGGTACTGCGCGCAGTCCTTTTTAAAGAGTCCCAAAAGAGAGTACGTGGCGCGTATCTGGGCGCAGTCGTCTGCGCAGGAGCTGTCGCCTTCGGCGAGCTTTGCCGAAACGCCCTTGAACAGCGCAAAAAGGTTGGAGAGCGCGAGCGCCGTGTTGAAATCGTCGTCCATGGCGGCGTCGAACTGCTCATCGATTGCGGGAACGTCTGCCTTACCCTTGCCGTACTTCCGTTCAACCTCGCCCATCGTCTTATAGAATGAAGTGAGGTGCCTTTCGGCTTCGGGGAAGAGATTGTCGGTTATGTTTATATCATTGCGGTAATTGGTCTGCAAGAGCGCAAACTTTATCGCCTCGTTGGTGTACTTTTTGAGGAGGTCTTTGAGGAGCAGGGAGTTGCCGAGAGACTTCGACATCTTCTGCCCGTTGACCTTTATCAGCCCGTTGTGCGTCCAGTATTTTGCAAAGCGTTTGCCCGTTAAAGACTCGCTCTGCGCAATCTCGTTTTCGTGGTGGGGGAAAATCAAATCCCTGCCGCCGCCGTGGATATCTATCTGGTCGCCGAATGCGGCGCGGTTCATGGCGGAGCACTCTATATGCCAGCCCGGCCTGCCCTTGCCCCAGGGCGAATCCCAAAAAATCTCGCCCTCCTTCGCAGCCTTCCACAGCGCGAAGTCGGCGGGGTTCCTCTTCTCCTCGGCGTTTTCGACGCGCACGCCGTCGAGCATGTCCTCGACCGAGCGGTTTGAAAGGCAGCCGTATGCGGGGAAGCTCGAAACGTCGAAATAGACGTTTCCGCCCGGGGCGGCGTATGCGTGCCCCTTTTCGATGAGCTGCGAGATGAAGTCGATTATGTTGCCGATATTTTTTGTGGCTTTGAGCCATACGTTGGGGTCGTCCACGCCAAAATCGCGCATTACCTCGTCGGTATCCTTAATCATCATCTCGGCGTATTTGTCGGCGGGAATGCCCGTCTCCCTGCTGCGCGCGATAATCTTGTCGTCGACGTCGGTGTAGTTGCGGGCGTACTTCACTTCATACCCCTTCTTTTCGAGGTATTTGCGCATTATGTCGTATATCAGCGCCTGAAAGCCGTGGCCTATGTGCGCCTCGCCCGAAACGGTTATGCCGCAGGCGTACATCTTTACTTTGCCGTCCTCTATGGGTTTGAACTCTTCTTTCTTTCGCGTAAGCGTATTATAAATTTTCATAATCTTTCCGTAAGGCTTGTGCAATTTCCTATATATTATATATTTATGTATGTCATTTTTCAAACGATTTTAGCCGCCTGATTTACTTTTTATCATTTTGTTTTGCATCAGGCGCGGATTCGGGGCACTTTATCGCAGAACCGCCCTCGCGGGCCTCGCGCAAGAACGCCTCCTCTTCGGGAGTGTGGAGGGGAATGGCGTCCTCGCCGACGAGCTTTCTCAGCTCGCTCTCCAAACGGAACACGCGCTCGCGCAGGCGGCAAATCTCCTTTGCATACGGGTCGGACTTCTCCTGGTAGAGGTCGACGCCCTCCTTGCTCCCGCCGATTCGCACGACGCGTGCGGGGACGCCCACCACAGTCGCGTGAGGGGGCACGTCTTTGAGCACTACGGCGCCCGCGCCGACCTTTGCGCAGTCGCCCACCGTTATGCCGCCGAGCACCTTGGCGCCAGCGGAAATTACGCAGTTTTTGCCGACCGTGGGGTGGCGCTTGCCCGTCTCCTTGCCCGTGCCGCCGAGCGTGCAGCCCTGGTATATCACCGTGCCCTCGCCGACCTCCGCCGTTTCGCCTATCACGACGCCCGCGCCGTGGTCGATGAATACCCCGGGGGCAATTTTTGCGGCGGGGTGAATTTCTATCCCCGTGAAGAATTTGGCCATCTGGCTGATTATCCTGGCAAGCAGCTTTAATTTTATTTTATAGAAGAACGCCGCCGCCCTGTGCCACGAGAGCGCGTGCACGCCCGAATAGGTGAGCCATATTTCGAACTTGCTCCGTGCGGCGGGGTCGTTGCGCTTTGCGGCGTTTATGTCCGCGCGCAGTCTTTTAAAGAACATCTTTTCTTCTCCTTGCAGGGGAAATATTTCCCCTTGCGGAATATTGTTTTTTGCGTTATTTCGCACATATGTGCGGGTCAATTTGATTTTTTCAGTTTTTTGCGGCTCATTTAGCTGTCTTTTGTATCGCCTTTTGCGCCGCCGAAAACTCTGCCTGTCGCGCCGCAGACCTTTCTGCCCGCGGCAAGGCATACCCTCTCCGCAAAGCGCGAAAACCTGCCGAAAATTCTGCCGAGGGTAAAATCGTAGACAAAGCTCACGGCGATGCCGAGCGCGAAAATAATAATGGCATTCGGCAGAAGAAGGAGAATCTGCGCCCAGAATTTACCCGAAACGCAATCGAGCAGAAACGCCCTGTACGGGGAAAAGAGCGGGTTATCGGAATGGATTATGTACGCCGTGAAGGAATGCTTTGCGGCAAACGATACGGCGGCGGAAAACGCGCCGCGTCCTCCCCTTATATGCAGGCATATACACAGCAGGCTTACCGCCGAAAAGAGTTGAAGCGGGTTGTTGTAGCAGTATATGAACCACCATGCGGCGGCGCCCTGCCCGAGAGCAATCAGACCTGCCGTTACGCCGCCCAGAACGAGGGAACAGACGACAAACGACAGCGCCCAGAAGCGCGCGCGGCGGCGGAACGCAAAGCCGTGCAGGGATATAAGTCTGCCGAACAGGTAGAGCGCGCACCCCCACAGTATAGAATACCCGGCGTTTGTGCCGAGGAGGGACACGCGGGGAAGGCTCCCCCCTCCGTCGTCGGCGGCGTAGATATAATCGGCGCCGAAGGCGACTATGGACAGAAGAAAGAGCGAAATGCCGACAAAGTAACCCGCCTTGCCGCCAAGTTTTTCGACAAAGAGATTTAAAAGGGGCGACAGGAGGCATATGCCGATATATACGTAAACGAACCAGTGTTCAAACGCGAACGTAAGGCAGGATAAAATTATGTCCCACGCCCCACCGTATTCTTCCGTGCCGCAGGCGGCGGCAATGCACACCGAGAGCGAGCCGATTACAAATATTTTTAAGAGCAGGCTTATTATCTTTGAAAGCCGCAGGTTGATTTTGAGATAGCCCGAGAGCAGAAAGAATATGTTTACGCCTATCACGAAAAAGCCGTCGAGAAAGGAAGAGACGTAATATAAAGCCCCGCTTTCGCCCTGCTGCGCCTGCGAAAACCCTATGTTTCCCGTAAGCAGGTGGTGCAGAATAATGAAGAGCATTGCAATCACGCGCAGAACGTCGGGCGCAAACTGCCTCTTGCCCTTCTCCGCGCCTGCGTTTTCGCATGAATTTTCCGTTTGCGCGCCGCTAACGCCGCCTGCCGCCTCATCCGCGGGAAGAGTGCGCAAAGCGCCCGAATCCGCCTGATTTTTCATATATATCTCCCGAAGGACACGAAATAAGCGCGCCCTGCATTATATGCAAAGGCGCGCTACCGCTGTTCCACTTTACTTCCGCCGCAAAAAAATGCGGCGCTTATTAAGCCCTGTTACGGGGGCGCAAGCCGCAGGGGCATTTACTCCCCCGTCCTTGAACTCTTCGTTCAGACGGCGCATATCCTGCCGCGCCCTGCGGGATTTTCAGCTCCCTCCCGCTCTCTGTAACGGGCTTTCAGACAGTTTTTTCCGTCTTGCGGATTTTTTAAGTTTTGAAAGATTATAATACAAAACCGCCGCAAAAGGCAAGCGATTTATAAAAGACGCGGAAAAATTCCCCGCCGAAGCCGCCGCATACTTTTACAAAGGTTCCGCTCAGCCGTTTTTCGCGTCGAGCTTGAACACGTCGCGCGATTTGCCTATCACGAGAATGTGGTCGTCGGCCTTGAAGCGGTAGTCGGGCATGGGGGTCGGGTCGAGCATGTCGTCGTTCTTTATGGCGACTATGTTTATCTTGTAGCGCTTTCTTACTTCGAGCTCGGCGATTGACTTGCCCTCCCACGCCTTTAACACGGGCACTTCGAATATGGCGTAGCCGCCCGTCAGCTCTATATAGTCGAAAATATTGTTGCCGCCCATGCGCACGGCGAGCTTATCGGTCGCGTTGCCGTCGGCATACACTATTTCGTCCGCGCCCACCTTTCTTAAAAGGTCGCACTCAATCTCGCTGCGCGCGCGCACAACGACGTATTTTGCGCCGAGGCGCTTTAAGAGCATGGTGGTTATCATCGACGACTCGAAGTCGTCGCCGATGGTAATGCACACCACGTCGTAGGAGGCGACGTCGAGCTCGCGGAGAACGTCCTCGTTCGTGTAGTCGCCTATCTGCGCGTCGGCAAAGCGGGTCGCGAGGCGCTCTATGCTGGCGGGATTGCGGTCGAAGATAAGCACGTCGTGCCCCAAATCCTGCATTTTTTCGGCGAGATGCGCGCCGAACTTACCTATACCTATAATTAAAACGCTTTTTTTCATAAAAAAACCTCTCAAAAATTTCGCGCTGGCGGCGTATTTGCCGTTTAACGCCCACCACTGTCATTTCGACCAAGTGAGCAGAGCAAACGCGCGGAGAAATCCTCCCCTTTGTCCGTCGCTTCGCTCCGAGATTTCTCCACTCGCCTTGCTCGGTCGAAATGACAAAGGGCGCAATAATAATGCAATGAATTACGGCGGGAACCCCGCCTTGAAACTTTGATTTATTTCCAAATAAATCATGTGCGCAAGCAGGGTTTCCTTGCGCGCGTTATTTTTTGATTTATACCGCAGCAAAACGCAATTACTAACTTCATAGAAGCAAGCAAGACAAGGCGCTGGCGGAAGGTGCGAGGGAGTTTACAAAGACGTAAATGACCGAGCACACCCGTAACAGCAACACAGTATTGCGCCGCTTATATGAAGTTTTGTGTGGCATTTTGTGAACCCTTACCCTATCATTATGTGCTCGGGCAGACGCGTAATCGCCGGCGGTCTCCTCGTTTCGGAGAACACGAGCACAAGCGTGTAGCCGCCTACCCTGCCGAAGAACATCAACAGTATGAGTATCACCTGCGAGACTACCGAAAGTTCGGCGGTTATTCCCATGGTGAGCCCCGTCGCGCTTATCGCTGAGATTACCTCAAAGAGAACGCTCTTGAAATTTATTCCCGCAACCCACGTTTCGCCGTAGTCGGAAACATAGTCCTTGCCGCCGTCGATTCCGCAGATTATGAACACGCTGAGCAGAATGGCTATTACATACAGCATGGAAACGGTTACGGCGTTTATAACGTCGTCCTGCTCTATGCCGCGCTTGAACACGCGCACCTGCCTCTCCCTGCGGCACGCCGTTATCATCGTTAAGATAAGCACGACGAAAGTCGTCGTTTTAACGCCGCCCGCTGTCGAACCGGGGCTGCCGCCGACAAACATCAGGAGATTGGAAAGAATATACGAACCGTCGGAAAAATAGTTCATATCGACGGTGTAGTGCCCCGCCGTTCTGGGCGTTACGGCAAAGAACAGGCTGTTGAGCATTTTGTCGCCCGCGTTCATGCCGCCTATCGTGCCCGGATTGTTCCACTCGAACGCCATGAACAGCGCCCATGCAAGCACTATTATGCCGCCCGTGGCGATTAAAACCACCTTCGTGTGGAGCGAATAGCGCGAGGGACGGAAGCGGTTTTTTATTACGTCGTACCAGACGTAAAAGCCGAGGCCGCCTATCGCTATGAGCGCCATAACGACTATGAGCAGCAGCGGGTCGGAGGCAAACCCTGCGAGGGAATAGCCGCCGTTTGCGCCCGTGAGCGAAAAGCCCGCGTTGCAGAACGAAGAAATCGAAGTGAACACCGCCTGCCAGATGCCCAGCCCCCAGCCGTACACCGGCACGAAGCTTATGCAAAGCAATACCGCGCCGAGAAATTCGAGCGAAAAGGTGCCTATGAAGATGTATTTTAAAAGTTGTTTGAGCCCCGTCATTTTAAGCCCGCCCGCCGATTGCAGCGCGAGCTTCCTGTCGGAGAGGGTTACGTCCTTCTTTATATAGAGCATAAAGAGGGAAATGATGGTGATGAAGCCCAGCCCGCCTATCTGAATCAGGAGAAGAACTATCGCCTGACCGAAGCCGGTAAAATAGGTGTAGGTATCAACCACGGTGTGCCCCGTAACGCAGGTGGCGCTCGTCGCGGTGAACAGCGCGACGAGGAAATCGGGCTCGCCGCTTTTTACCGCGAACGGAAGGCACAACAGGCCCGCGCCCGCAAAGATGACGAGGACGAAACTCGAAACCACTATTGCGATGGGACG
Source organism: Candidatus Coproplasma stercoravium (assembly GCA_018713165.1). Taxonomy (GTDB): domain Bacteria; phylum Bacillota; class Clostridia; order Christensenellales; family Borkfalkiaceae; genus Coproplasma; species Coproplasma stercoravium. The sequence continues at coordinate 19,697 of DVFR01000040.1, forward strand.
GAATTTTAATCGCTTTACTCTCATATTACCTGCCGTATTTTTTGCCGCAATTTATGCGGATATGCACGCGGTTTACGCGCGTTACAGGGTGATTATAACATAGGCAAATTTAAAATGCAACTTTATGGCGGCAGTTTGCGCCCCTCCCGCCGTTCGCGCCATTTATGAAAGTTTTTCACATCGTTCTCACAATTTCTGTTAAAATTGTTAATATAAACCTTGACTTTACGGCACAATAGTAATATAATGGGTACAGTAAAAATAACAAATGTTAATTTATAACAAAGGAGTAATGCACAAGTGAAGCGTGAAAGATTGGAAGAAGTAGCCGAAATACTCGATAAACGCGGCAAAATGACCCTTGAACAGCTGGAAGAAGCTTTCCCCGACGTTTCGCAGATGACTCTGCGGCGCGACCTTTCGCAGCTTGAAGAGGACGGGCGCATAATCCGCATACGCGGCGGCGCCATGTCGGTTAAGGAAGTGCAGAAAGTTTCGGGCGAGGCATACACAAAAAAGACGACCATAAACATGGACGCGAAGATAGTAATCGCGCAGAAGGCCGCAACCCTTATCGACGAGGGCACGAGCATATTCATCGACGGCGGCACGACGGCGATGTATCTTTCGAAGGAAATGCCCGACATAAAGTGCAATATTTTCACCAACGGCATCGCCGTTGCGATGGAGCTTGCGCAGAAAAAGAACGTGGAGATTACCGTGGTGGGCGGACAGCTTATGAAAGACAACCTTTCGACCTCCTCCCCCGCCGCAAAAGAATATTTCAACAACACCAACTTTGAAATAGCCATAGTATCTGCCACGGCGTTTACGCCCGAGCACGGATTTTCGTGCAACAGCCAGACGGAGAGCGACCTACTTAAGCAGGTGTTCAGAAAGGCGCGCCACGTTTATATGATGCTCGACAGCTCGAAGATAGGAAAGATAAACCCCTACACCTTCGCGCAGCTCGAGGACATCGACGTGCTGATAACCGACGACGTATTCCCCCGCGAATACAAGGCTCTGTTCGAGCAGAACGATATAGTTGTAATGTAAAACCCTTTTCGCCGAAAAGCTTATCTTTTCGGCGAGTTTTTCTATTGTCGTAAAAACACTTAACGCCCGAACCAAATTCGGGCTTATGTTTTTTCGGAGAACGCTGATTATTCGCTCCACTTTTTTATGTCGAGCGTCCTGTCCTTCACGTCGTCGTGCTCCTCGAAGTAGCGGCGGCGGATTTCGTCTATGCCGTCGGTCTCCTCCAGAAGCCCTAGCATTTCATAAAGCTCCTCTTCGGAAAAATCTGCGGGATTGAAACTCCCCTCGAACGCCGACGAGAGTTTGAGCATATCCCATTTGGTTATATGTTTTGCCATAAATTTTCACTCCAGAGAAAAGCGCCGCTTTACCCACGGCAACATATAAACGGCGTCGATAATGAGCTGCACGCCGAAAACTATTATGTGCAGCGTTATGTGGTGGTCGGGTTCGTACAGCAGCATAAACGCCAGAACAACCTCCACTATGCCCTTTATAATATGGTAAATGCACCGCTCGGACGCGGCAATTTTGCTGAACGCGTGATTGAAGGCGCGCGCCGCCTCCATGAGTCCCAGAATACCCCAGACGATTGAAATGAAAGTTATCGCCCAGTCGCGCTCGACGATTATCATAATGCCGAGGGCGACGAAGATAAGCGACGACGCCGTCTGGTTGGTTTTTACCGTGCGGTACTCCTTGCGGATGATTGCAGTTATGAACCTTATGAGGCCTACGAGCGCCATTACGCCGCCGACTATGTAGGGAATAACGCCCTGCACCTGCTCGGTTATGCTTACGCAGAGCACGCCGACTATCAGGTAGAGCACGGCGAACACGTACGAGATAACCTCCTGCGATATGCCCGTTTTTTGGGCAATGCGCGGAACGTTGACCTCGCTCGAAAATTCTTCGATTATAAAGTCGCCGTAAACGGCAGGCGGCGTGTAACCCTCTTCATCTTCGTCGGAATAGCCCGTATATGCAAGTTCTTCATCTTCGGCGGAACTGCTTCCCGTAACGGGTACGCTTTCAGAACCTTCGGAATAGCCCTTGTAAGAGAACTCTTCGTCTTCCATTTTCCCCTCTCGTCGGCCGCGGAAGCGGCAAATGCATTATATTTAAATTTTAACAGTTTAAACAATATTTGTCAATATGCAATCTCACTGCAAAAATACCGAAAATAGCGGCATTTACACGCGCCGTTGAAATTTACTTTTTAGATTGGCTGTGATATAATACCGCAGACACCATTAATAAAAGGAGAATTATGCAAAAAGCTAAAAGCAAGGGGCTTTTGAGGAGATTTTCGCGCTACTATGCGCCGCACAAAAAGCTGTTTATAATAGACATGGCGTGCGCCTTCCTCATTTCGGTTTTCAACCTCGTTTACCCCTACATTACCAAAGAAATAATCAACAACTATGTGCCGAACAGGCTTTTGGAACTGCTGCTTGCGGGCGCGGGCGCGCTTTTGGGGCTGTATATCATAAAGGCGGTGCTGAACTACGTTTTGCAGTACTGGGGGCACCTCGTCGGCGTGAGAATGCAGGCGGATATGCGCCGCGAACTCTTCCTGCACCTGCAGAAACTGCCCTTTTCGTACTTCGACGAGCACAAGACGGGCGCGATAATGAGCAGGCTGACCAACGACCTGTTCGAGATTTCCGAACTTGCGCACCACGGGCCCGAGGACGTGTTTTTATCGCTCGTGACGATAATCGGCGCGTTTATAATGCTGGCGACGATAGACGTATACCTTGCGCTGATAGTGTTTGCATTTATACCCTTTATGGTGATTTACGCGGCGTTTTTGCGCAGGAAGATGAAGCGCGTGTATAAAGAGGTGCGCGTGGCGCAGGCCGAGGTAAACGCCGACATAGAGAGCGCCGTTTCGGGAATGCGCGTTTCGCGCGCGTACAACGCGCAGGAGCATGAATGCGGAAAGTTTGAAAAGGGAAACAGATTCTTCGTTAAATCGAAGGGCGCGCAGTATAAAGTTATGGGCGAGTTCCACTCAACCATGACGTTTTTTACCGACTTTTTATACTTTGCCGTACTTCTTGCGGGCGGCTTGTTCTTTTACTTCGACAAGATTGACGTAGGCGAATTTACGGCGTTCGTGCTGTATATATCCACCCTTATCACGCCCGTGCGCACGCTTATAACCATATTCGACCAGATTCAGGAGGGCGCGACGGGCTTCAAACGCTTCTGCGAGATTATGGACACGCCCGCAGAGACCGACGACGGCAAGCTCAGCCCCGAAAAGCTGGGCGGCGGGATAGAATTTAAAAACGTAAGCTTTTCGTATAAGAACGAGGAGGGCGTGCACTCGGTTATAAGGGATTTTTCGCTGAAAATCCCCGCGGGAAAGACGGTTGCGCTCGTCGGCCCTTCGGGCGGCGGAAAGACTACGCTTTGCCACCTCATCCCCCGCTTTTACGAAATAGACGGCGGCAGCATTACCGTGGACGGGCACGACATACGCGATTTGACGAGGCAGTCGCTGAGGGCGAACGTCGGGATAGTGCAGCAGGACGTATTCCTCTTTAACGGAACTGTGCGCGAAAATATCGCGTACGGCAACTTTGAGGCGACGGACGGGCAGATAGAAAAGGCCGCGCGCGAAGCGAACATTCACGACTATATAATGGGTCTGCCGCAGGGGTACGACACCAACGTGGGCGAGCGCGGCGTTAAACTTTCGGGCGGGCAGAAACAGAGAATTTCAATCGCGCGGGCGTTTTTGAAGAACCCTCCCATACTCATTCTGGACGAGGCGACCTCCGCGCTCGACAATGCGACGGAGATGCTCATACAGGAATCGCTGTATAAACTTTCGGAGGGCAGGACGGTGCTCGTCGTTGCGCACAGGCTTTCGACCATAAAGAACGCCGACGAGATTGTGGTGGTTACGCCTGACGGCGTTGAGGAACGCGGCACGCACGAAGAGCTGATGCAGAAAAACGGGCTGTATAAAGAGCTGTACGAATACCAGTTCAGAAATTTATGATAAAAAAGTTTAATACAATATATAAAAAATCGGGCGCCGCGGCTGTCGCGGCGCCCGATTTTATTTTATTTTTTGTAAAATTATATGAATTGCATACACGGTATTGCCGTTTTAACCCTCGTTGAGCTTTTTCGCCTCTTCGAGCATTGCAAGCTTTTCGGTCATGTCGGTGTCGCGCGCGGAGTAGCTGTATTTTACAGAGAGGGTAGACTTTATGCTGCCCGACATGCCTATTATGCTGCCCTCCCACGTTTCGTTCAGGCCGTAGAGTTTGAAGAGCCCGTTGTCCCAAATCTGATAGATTATGGTGAACCCGCCGCCGTCCTCGCGGCTGACCCAGTTGCAGTCGCTTGCAGGCGAATTGGCGCTCATCAGCATTGCTTTCGAAGTTTCGTCGGCATTTGCGACGTCGGTATCGACGTTCATGACGACTGTGTATATGGTGTGTTCGCCGGAGGCCATCTCGGTTATAGTCGCCGACTCGACGATATCGTCGGCGAGAATATTTATATTGCCGTGTATTATCGCCTCCCAGCCGTTCTGCGCATAGGCGATAATCTCCTGCTCTATCTCATCAAGCGTAAGCTTCTGCCCGGAACGTTTTACCACGGGCGAATCGTCGGTACCCCACGAGCCGCCGTCTATATTCCATGTACAGGTGAGGACGTCGTCGCCGAGCGCATCGTCATCTATATATTCTATATTGTCGGCATTAAAGCGGTAGAGCTTGTTTCCGTCGGAAACAAAACGCAGTCTGTTGCCTGTGCTGAATACTGCGGACGGGAGACCGGTAGAGTTGCGGTCGACGTATTTTAAGGTATAGTGATACTTGTATCCGGGATTTTCCTCCGTGCCGCGTACCATGAGTTTATAATTCTGCACCGTGGCTTCTGACGCGCCGAGGCCGACTTCAGTAGAGCCGTTCTGGTCGGAAAAATATACGAATCGGTCGAGATATTCCTCGTTGTAGCAGGCATAGGCAAAGAGCTCCGCAGCAACCTCCCTTGCAACGTCGGCCGAAGTGAGAAGATTGTTTTTTGACTCCTCCCAGCGCGCGAGCGCCGCCTTGCTCTCCTCTTCGTATGGAGCGGAAACCTCGGGATAGAGTTCGGTGTCCTGCAAAAGATAGCCGCTGTTTTGCCCGACCTCTTCGGCACAGCCGAACGCGCCGAGAACGAATACGGGAACGGCGAGAAGCGCACATGCCTTTAAAAAACCCATTCTCATAAAAAGCTCCTTAAAAACGCTGTAATTATAACACTTATTCAATGGCTTAACAAGCTATTTGCGTGAAATTGCGGTAAAATTTAGCCCTGCATTTTTTTGTTTGCCGCCCGTATGGTTGCGCATTCCGCCGCCATTTTGTTTAATTTTTAAGCTGCAAATGCATTGGTTGCGGCATAGTACGGGGCTAATTTAAAAATAAATTCAATTTTCCGCACACTCGTGCACGAACGCCGTCTGCCACTGCGCCATGCCGAAACGCTCCGCTATGTGCAGGCACTTACACATAAAAATATAAAAAATATCGTAGCCCTCGCCGTAGAGCGTCTCTAAATTTCCCAGCCCTTTGGATATGATTACGTCGCTCTTTTCAAACAGCGAAAGGGCGCTTTTGCTTATTTCCTTTAAATAAGTTCCCGGAATGGCGGCTCCGCTGTCCTCCACGCGGGCGTATTTTTCCAGCCCGATGAATTTTGCGTCGACGCGCGTCGCGTCGTTTATTATCTCGCCGCCGCGCACCAATGAAGTTACAAAAATATCGGGATACAGCGCTTTTATCGTGCGTATCAGAATTTTATCGAACACCACCTCGCCGCAGTTGTCGTGCACGAAGAGCAGCGTGCGAGCACGCGACAGGCGCTCTTTGAGCTCTGCGAGAGTTTTTTCGTCGGGAATTGTTTTTGCGGCCGCCTCCTCCACCGTTTTTATGCTGCCTTCGTTGAGGTCGGAAAGTTTGGCAAAGTCTATGTAGTTTGCCGCGGCGGCATATTTTATCGCCGAACAGAGCGGGTCGGGCGAGGAGATTATCGCGCCGTACAGTCCCTCCTCCATCTTTAAAACGGCGGAGTTGAACATGGCTTTTTCGGCAGAATAATCGATTCCGTGCCCGAATATGGCGCGGTGAACGCCGTCGATGTCGCGCATTAAAAGGGGCGCGCAATACGCCTTCGGCGGGTTTTCGCACAGGGCGCGCACGCGGGCTTTGAACTCCTCTATCTTGTTTTTATCGCTCTCGGAGCGCTCCACCTTTTTGAGCTGGCTGTTATACAAACAGCCCTTGCACTCTTCGTCCAACGTCACAATATCTCTCCCTTGCCCGCTGCGGCAGTTTTATTTACTGCTCCATTATAACATCGCAGCACGGCAAATGCAACCCCGAAACAACATAATTCAATCATAAGAAGAGCATATAAAAACCGAATCGAATTTTTATACGCCCGTCATTTCGACTAAGTGAGCAACGCGAACGCACGGAGAAATCTCTATTTTAAGGGCATGTTTTGAGATTTCTCCACTTCGCTCTCTTCGTTCGCTGCGGTCGAAATGACAACATTGATTAATGTTAAACATATTTCGGAAATATCTACGACATAAAACAATCGGAAGAAAAGCGCCGCAACCCTGCGCGCGGGGTAAGTTATTACAAACTTATTACAAGTTTGCGCAACTTTTTACAGAAGTAAATGCTATAATTATTTGGAGAAAACAAAGGAGATTTTATTAATGCCATCGACATACGCACATGCGCGCCTCGGCAACGACGCCGAAAAATGCGCAGACGAAAAAATCAAGGGAATAATCGAACGCAACCGCGACTGCTACTCGCTCGGCCTGCACGGCCCCGACCTGCTCTTTTACTTCAAGCCGCTCACGGCAAACAAGATAAACGCGATAGGTTACGGCATACACGAGCGCTTTGCCAGCGAATTTTTTAAAAGGGCAAAGGATATCTTTGAAAAGCGCGGGAAGAGAGAGGCCGACGAGGCCTATCTTTTGGGCTTTTTGTGCCACTTTGCGCTCGACAGCGAAGGTCACCCAATCGTAAACGCCGAAATGAAAGACAAAAACATCAGCCATACCGAGATTGAAACGGCGTTCGACAGGCACCTTTTATTGAAGGACGGGAAAGACCCGTTCGGAACCGACCTCACCGCTCACATCAAAGACACAGAGCAGACACGCTCCGCCGCCGCGGCGTACTTCAACGTAACCGAAAAGCAGGCGGAAAAGGCGATACGCTCGATAAAATTTTATAACAAGCTGATAAATTCCGACGGAAAATTCACCCGCGGAATGGTTACGCTGCTTTTAAAAATTTCGGGCAACTGGAAACTTATGCACGGCACTATGCTCCCCTTAGAGCTCAAACCCGTGTGGCAGGACGGAATAAACGGACTTTCGGCCGCATACGAAAACGCCGTGAAAAAGGCGGCGAGGCTGATGGAAAATTACGACGGATATCTTTGCGGGAATTGCGCGCTGAGCGCCGAACTTGACAGGGATTTCGAATAAAAAAACGTTAAGGTGTAAAAATGGAAAATCAGACGACGGCGGCAGTGGGCGCGGAAGGCGCCGAAAAAGCCGCAAAGGCGGCGCTTAAAGCCGAAGCGAGGCAAAAGCGCGCGCAGGCGAGGGCTGAGAAGAAAAACAGCCCGCTTTACAGGCAAAAACGCAAGGAACTGCCCTGGATTTTGTACGACGTGGGCAACTCGGCATTCACACTGCTCGTAAGCGCAATTCTGCCTATTTACTTCAACGCGCTTGTTACGGGCGCGGGGCTCGACGCCACCGACGCGACGGCAATCTGGGGCTATGCGGCAAGCGGCGTAACCCTCTGCGTGGCGGTTATTTCGCCCATACTCGGCAGTTTTACCGACTATAAGGGAATGAAAAAGCCGTTCTTCTTTTTCAGCGCCATGATAGGCGTTTTAGGGTGCGCGGCGCTCGGCATTCCCATGACGTGGGTGGCATTTTTAGCACTTTTCATCGTAACGAAGATTGCATATTCTGTCAGCCTCGTGTTCTACGACGCCATGCTGCCCGACGTAACCGACTTGAAGCGCGTCGACATGGTATCCTCAAAGGGCTATGCTTGGGGCTACATAGGCAGTTGCATTCCCTTCCTGATAAGCATTGTGCTCGTTCTCACGGTAGATACGGCCATATCCATGCCGATAGCATTTATTTTAAACGCGGCGTGGTGGCTGGCGTTTACCATTCCCCTCACTAAATCATACAGGCAGGTACATTTCGTCGAGCGCGGCACGCATACCGTAAGGCAGAGCTTTAAACAGCTTGCGGGCGTGTTCAAAAAAGAGGGCGGCGTTAAGAACAGAAAGGGCATAATACTTTTCCTCATCGCGTTCTTCCTCTATATCGACGGCGTTTATACCGTTATCGACATGGCGACCTCTTTCGGCACGGCGCTCGGGTTCGACAGCAGCGGACTTCTGATTGCACTGCTCGTAACGCAGGTAGTCGCATTCCCCTCCGCCATCGTGTTCGGCAAGATTGCAGGAAAAGTTTCGAACGAACTTTTAATAACTATAAGCGTTTGCGCATACACGTTCGTCGGCATATTTGCGATATTCATGCAGGCGATATGGCAGTTCTGGGTGCTCGCCGTTATGGTGGGACTCTTCCAGGGCGGCATACAGGCGCTCTCCCGCTCATACTTCACCAAAATTATCCCCGCGGAACATTCCGGCACGCTGTTCGGAATCATGGATATATTCGGCAAGGGCGCGGCATTCATCGGCACGATGCTCGTATCGATTGTCACCCAGCTCACCGATTCGGTAAACATGGGCGCGATTCCCATCGTCTGCCTATTCGTTGCAGGTCTTGCGATGTTTATAGTGGCGGCAAAATACAACAAGCCGTTTATAGCGCAGTCGCAGAGGCTTGAAAACGAAACGGAGGCGCTCGAGGCGGCGCAGCAAAATGCGGACGAAGCGGCTGCCGCAGACGGCACGGAAAACGGAGCTTCACCCGAAGAAACAAATTGAGTTTCTCATCTTTGATTTTTGATAAGTAAAGATCCCCCACTAAAGTGGGGGCTTTATTTTAGCCCTATAAGGGCACTATACCGGCAACCGCTCAAGCGGTCACCGGTACGCTAAAGCTAACGACCGCGCTCCTGTTGCCTCAACCCTTAAAAGG
>DVFR01000041.1 GCA_018713165.1 Candidatus Coproplasma stercoravium
CATTGTAGTTCTTCAAACAGCGGACAACCGCTGTTTGTACAATGTGAGATGAGCGAGGGCAAATCAAAGCACGAGCGGTGACCGAGCGCGGCGGTTTATACACAGCATGCCGCGCGAGACCTTAGTTTCTCGAACTCACGAAAAATTTAGCTCTCCGCCAGAGCTAAATTTTTGTGAACTCCTTTAGTGCTTAAAGTGCCTTTCGCCGACGAATACCATCGCAATGCCAGCCTTGTTGGCAGCCTCTACCGACTCTTTGTCGCGTATAGAGCCGCCCGGCTGAATTATTGCCGTGATGCCTGCTTTTGCGCACTCTTCAACGCAGTCGGAGAACGGGAAGAAGGCGTCGGAAGCCATAACCGAACCCTTTGCCTCTGCGCCCGCGTGCTCTATCGCCTGCTGCGCTGCCCAGATACGGTTGGTCTGTCCCATGCCGATACCCGTAGTTCTGCCCGGTTTGCCGATTACGATTGCGTTCGACTTGGTATGCTTTACCACGCGCCATGCGAACATCATCGCCTCGACCTCCTCCGCAGTGGGAACGCGGTCGGTTACGACGCCCAAACCGTAAGTCGTCTTTTCCTTGCCCGAAGGCGTTGCGGAAACGGTGACCTCTGCCTTGCGGGAGAAAAGTCCCATATCCTCGTCCTTGATTAGGCACTCATCGTACTGCTGGACGAGCAGTCCGCCGTACACCTTTTTCATGTCGCGGGCGGTGCTCTCGCGACGGGCGGAGATGTCGTCTATCTGCAAAAGACGGATATTCTTTTTGCCTTCGAGAATTTCGAGCGCCTTATCGGTATATGCGGGCGCCATTACAATCTCTATGAAAATCTTGTTTATCTCTTCGGCGGTCTTTTCGTCTACCGTGCCGTTTATCGCGAGTATGCCGCCGAACACCGATACGGGGTCGGAGGTGTAGGCGCGCATGTACGCCTCGTATATATCCTTGCCCGTGCCGACGCCGCAGGGGTTGGCGTGCTTGCACGCAACTACCGCGGGCGTATCGCCGAATTCCTTTAAAAGTTCGAGCGCGCCGTTTGCGTCGTTTATGTTGTTGTAGGAAAGCTCCTTGCCCCAGAGCTGTTTTGCCGACGAGAGCGAACCCTTGCGGATAAACGGCTCGTTATAGAACACAGCCGACTGCTGGGGATTTTCGCCGTAGCGCATATCCTGCGCCTTTTCGTAGGCAAAAGTTATTGTGTCGGGGTACTGAATCCCGAGTTGGTCGGCAAGGTAGTTGGAGATGAGGCTGTCGTACTCGGCGGTGTGCGCGAACACCTTGTATTGCAGGTATTTTTTTGTCTGCAAAGTAACGCCGCCCGCGGCGAGCTCTTCGAGCACTTTGCCGTAGTCTTTGGGGTCGACGATTACGGCGACGTCCTGATAGTTCTTTGCCGCCGCCCTTATCATTGTGGGCCCGCCGATATCGATATTTTCGATACACTCGGCAAAATCCGCGCCGCGCGCAAGGGTTGCCTTGAAGGGATAGAGGTTTACCGCAACGATATCAATCGTGTTTATTTTGAGTTCTTCGAGCTGCTTCATGTGCTCGGGGTTGGAGCGCATTGCAAGAAGCCCCGCGTGGACGTTGGGGTGAAGGGTTTTTACCCTGCCGTCGAGGCACTCGGGGAAACCCGTGATATCGGATATGCCGATAACTTCGAGCCCCGCGTCTTTGAGCGCCTTTGCGGTGCCGCCCGTGGATATGATTTCAAAACCGTTGGCAATAAGTCCCTTGCAGAAATCGACTACGCCCGTCTTGTCGGAAACAGAAACGAGCGCCCTCTTTTTCATCTCCATATATGTAACCTCACAAATTATTTTTCACTTGGATTTTTTTGCCGCAAAATGCGGCAAAATTTATAATTGCCCCCGTACTATGCCCGAATTAACGAAGTACGGTGACCTTTCTGTCCTGCTTTATTATCTTGCCTTCGCACAGCTTTTTTACGCAGTAGGGAAGAAGCTCGTGCTCGACTTTTAAAATGCGAGCCTGGAGCGTTTCGGGCGTGTCGTCGTCCTCCACTTCCACCGCGCGCTGGGCGATTATCGCGCCGCCGTCGGGCACTTCGTTGACAAAGTGCACCGTGCAGCCCGAAATCTTCGCACCGTATTCGAGCACCGCCCTGTGGACTTTGAGCCCGTAAAAACCGCCGCCGCAGAAGGCGGGAATGAGCGAGGGGTGAATGTTTATTATTCTGTCGTTAAATTCCCTTATAAAACTTTCGGGAATTATTTTGAGCCAGCCCGCGAGCACGATATAGTCCACCCCGAGCCCGTGCAGAAGGTCGGAGAGCTTTTTGTATAACTCTTCGAGGTCGGGATAGTCGGCCTTGGCAAACACTTCGGCGCGTATGCCGTGTTTTTGCGCGCGGTCGATTGCGCCTATGCCGTGCTTTGAGGCGATGAGCGCGGCAATTTCGCAGAAATGCTCCCTCTCGTTGGCGTCGATAACCGACTGAAAATCGGTGCCGCCGCCCGAGGCAAAAACGGCTATTTTTTTCATTTTATGAGCTTTACGCCGCTGCCTTTGAGCGTTTTGCCTATTACGGCGCACTCCTCCCCGTTCTCTCTTAAAATTTCGAGCGTTTTATCCACGTCGCGCTTTGCAACGCAGACTACCATGCCGATACCCATGTTGAAGGTATTGTATATCTGCTCGTCGGAGATGCCCGCCTTTTCCTGCATTACTTTGAACACTGCGGGAACTTCGTAGGAGCGCAGCCAGATTTCGCAGCCGACTCCCTTGGGGAAGATGCGGGGGATATTTTCGATAAAGCCGCCGCCCGTTATGTGCGCAATGCCCTTTACCTTTACCCTTTCGATGAGGTTCAGAATCGAGCGGACGTATATGCGGGTGGGCTGAAGGAGCACGTCGATGGGGCGCGCGCCGAGGCGGGAATCGAAGCGTTCGAGCGCAGCCTTGTCCTCGCCGAAGAGCTTTCTTACGAGCGAATAGCCGTTGGAATGAACGCCGCTCGACTTGATGCCGATGAGCGCGTCGCCGGGCTTTATTCTGCTGCCGTTTATAATCTTCTTTTTATCGACTATGCCGACCGCAAAGCCCGCGATATCGTATTCGCCGTCGGGGTAGAAGCCGGGCATTTCGGCAGTTTCGCCGCCGATAAGCGCCGCTCCCGCCTGCCTGCAACCTTCGGCTACGCCCGAAACGACGGTCGCCACGGTTTCGGGCGAGAGTTTGCCCGTCGCGAAATAATCGAGGAAAAAGAGCGGCTTTGCGCCCTGGCAAACTATGTCGTTTACGCACATAGCAACCGCGTCGATGCCTATAGTGTTGTGCTTTCCGGCGATGAACGCATATTTGAGTTTTGTTCCCACGCCGTCGGTGCCCGCAACGAGTACGGGGTGTTTCATGCCCTTCGAGAGCTCGTAAAAGCCGCCGAATGAGCCGATGTCGCCGAGAACGTGTTCGTCGTAAGTAGATTTTACGTACTGCTTCATGAGCCGTACCGCTTCGTATCCCCTTTCAACGTCTACGCCGCTGTCTTTGTATGAGATTGCCATAAAACCTTTTTACCTCGCTTAATATATTCCTTATAAAAATTTATTCAAATTTGAGCTTGTCGGTCTCGTAATCGTCCATCGGGTAAGGATAACTGCCCGTGAAACAGCCGAGACAGAAATGAAGATTTGACTTTTTGCACGACTCCACGAGGTGCTCCACCGAGAGATATTTCAGGCTGTCGGCGCCGATGCTCTCGCATATCTGCTCTTCCGTTTTGTATGCGCCTATGAGCTGGGAATAGGTCTGGATATCTATCCCGAGGTGGCAGGGGTGCTTTACTATGGGCGAGCAGATTCGTATGTGCACTTCCTTCGCGCCCGCTTCGCGCAGCATCTTTATTATCTTGCGCATGGTGGTGCCGCGGACGATGGAGTCGTCGATGATTATCAGCCTCTTGCCGCGTATGTTGGCGCGGAGGGCGTTCATTTTTACGCTTAAACTGTTTTCGCGCTGGCGTTGGTCGGGCTGGATGAAAGTTCTGCCGACGTACCTGTTTTTTGCCAGCGCCTCGACAAAGGGTATGCCGCTCTCTTCGGCGTAGGCGCGCGCGGCGACGTTTGCACTGTCGGGCACGCCCGCAACCATGTCGGCTTCTACCCCGTAGTGTCTGGCGAGCAATCTGCCCGCCTCCTGGCGCGCGTGATATACGCTGCAACCGTCAATCACCGAATCGTGGCGGGCGAAATATACATACTCGAATATGCAGAGATTGCCGTCCTTGGGGACGTTTTGCATCATGTGCGACTGAATGCCGTTTGAATCGATGACCACGATTTCGCCGGGCTTTACGTCGCGCAGGAAATTCGCGCCGACCGCGTCGAGGGCGCAACTCTCGCTGGCAACCACCACGTCGTCGTCGGCCATGCCTATGCACAGCGGGCGTATGCCGTAGGGGTCGCGCACGGCGATGAGCTTGTCCGTCGTCATTATCACGAGCGCGTATGCGCCTTTGAAGTGCGGGCAGGCGCGGATAACTCCCTTTAAAATGTCGCCGTCGGACAAGTCGTTTATCATTATCGCCATCACTTCGGAGTCGATGGTGGTCTGGAACACGGCGTTGCGCTTTATCAGCTCGTCGCGGAGCTGTTTGGTGTTGGTAAGGTTGCCGTTGTGCGCGAGCGCCATTTTGCCGCATTTGCCCGTGAACACTACGGGCTGTGCGTTTAAAAGCTGGCTGGCGCCCGTCGTCGAGTAGCGGACGTGCCCCACCGCTATGTCGCCCTCGGGGAGCTTTTCGAGCTCGCCGTGGGAAAATATTTCGGGAATGAGCCCCATGCCCTTGTGATATACGATTTTGTCGGCAAAGGCGACGGCGATGCCGCCGCTCTCCTGCCCCCTGTGCTGGAGGGCATACAAGCCGTAATATACGGTGTGCGCTACCGTGCGGTTTTCCGACGAATATACGCCGAACACGCCGCACTCGTCGTGAATTTCGTCATGAATTTCGTCCATATGTCTCCTGGTATGAAGAAAGAGAGCACGCGGGCAGGATTTATTCCTTGCCCGTCCAGCAGTATGTGCAAAGTTTGCAGGGCTCGATGCCTATGGCCTCGATAAGCCCCTCTATCGACTGAAATTCAAGCGATTCGAAGTGGAACTTGTCGCATATAGCTTTGCGCATAGCCTTTCCGCGCTCCGTTTCGGAATCGCTGTATTCCTCTAAATGCTTTACGGCTTCGTCGCCTTCGAGCTCCGCCATGGTGCGGCGGGTAATCAAATCCATATCGCCCGAAGAGCGCGAGAAGTTGAGGTATTTGCACCCGTACATTATGGGCGGGCAGGCCGAGCGCATGTGCACAGCCTTTGCGCCGTGCGAATACAAAAACTCTACCGTCTCTTTGAGCTGGGTGCCGCGCACGATGGAGTCGTCGACGAGCAGAAGGCTCTTGCCCTCTATGAGCTCGTGGACGGGTATGAGCTTCATCTTTGCGACCTTGTTGCGCTCCGACTGGTTTACGGGCATGAAGCTCCTCGACCACGTCGGCGTATATTTTATATAGGGGCGTGCAAAGGGGACTTTGCACGCGTTGGCATAACCTATGGCGTGGGGAGTGCCGGAATCGGGAACGCCGCCCACGTAGTCGATGCCGTGCATGTCGTGCGTTTTTGCGTCGCGGCGGGCGAAGATTTCGCCGTTTTTGCAGCGCATCATCTCTACGTTCACTCCCTCGTACGAAGAGGTCGGGTAGCCGTAGTACGACCACAAAAAGGCGCAGATTCGCATCTTTTCGCCCGGAGGCGCGAGCTGCGTTACGCCGTCCGCCGAAATTTCGACAATCTCTCCGGGGCCGAGTTCGCGGTAGTCGGAATAGCCGAGTTTTTTATAGGCGAAACTTTCAAACGAGGCGCAGTAGCCGTCGTCCCCCTTTCCTATCTGAATGGGGAGCCTGCCGACCTTGTCCCTCGCGGCAATCAAGGTGCCCTTATCGGTGAGAATGAGAATCGATGCCGTGCCGTCTATCCTGTCCTGCGCGTAGCGTATGCCCTCGGCGTAGGAGTCTTTGCTGTTTATGAGCGCGGCGACGAGCTCGTTGGAGTTGACCTTGCTGCCCGTCATCGCGTCGAAATAGCCGCCGCGGGAGAGCACCTCCTTCGTGAGCTCTTCGGCGTTGTTGATTATGCCTATGGTGCTTATCGCGTATTTGCCTATCTTCGACACCATGAGAAGGGGCTGCGGGTCGGTATCGCTTATGCAGCCTATCGCCGCATTGCCGCGCATTTCCGAGAGGACGCGTTCGAACTTCGTTCTGAACGGCGCGTTTTCGATATTGTGAATTTCGCGCTGGAGGCCGATTTCGGGGTCAAATGCCGCCATGCCTCCGCGCTTGGTGCCGAGATGGGAATGATAGTCGGTGCCGATGAACGCGTCGAAAACGGCGCTGCTCCTCTTTACCGAACCGAAAAAGCCGCCCATCCGCGCTTACTCTCCCGTGAGGCGTTTGAACACTTCGTTGTAAGCGTCTTCCACGCCGCCGAGGTCGCGGCGGAACCTGTCTTTATCGAGGCTGACGTGCTTTTCGGTATCCCAGCTGCCTGCCTCCCAGAAGCGGCAGGTATCGGGAGAGATTTCGTCCGCGAGAACTATTTCGCCGTGGAATCTGCCGAATTCGAGCTTGAAGTCGATAAGGTCGATGTTGAGCTTTTTGAAGAACTCAATCATGACGTCGTTGACCTTGAACGCAAGTTCCTTTATCCTTGCTATCTCCTTTTCGGTGGCAAGGTTTAAAGCGAGCGCGTGGTAGTCGTTGATGAGGGGGTCGTCGAGCTCGTCGCACTTATAGGAAAACTCTATGGTGGGAATGGAGAGCTTGGTGCCTTCCTTTACGCCGTAGCGCTTTGAAAAGCTGCCCGCCGCAACGTTCCTGATTATAACCTCGAGGGGAACAATCTGAACCTTTTTAACGACGGTATCCCTGTCGGAAAGCTGCTCTACAAAGTGCGTGGGTACGCCGTGCTTTTCGAGCATAGACATCATCATGTTGCTCATCTTGTTGTTGATTACGCCCTTGCCGACAATCGTACCCCTCTTCTGTCCGTTGAACGCCGTGGCGTCGTCCTTGTAGGAAACGATGACGTAGTCGGGGTTTTCGGTTGCATAAACCTTTTTTGCCTTGCCTTCGTAAAGCTGTTCTTTCTTTTCCATAGTCAAAATTTCTCCTTAGAAAATTTTATTATCCTGATTTGGGTGCGCGCGGCTTTTTCGGCGCGGCGCGCGTTGCGTTCCGCGCACGGCATACGCGCCGCGGCGGAATTTTTAAGGTATATACTTTAAATACCCGCAGGCGCGCGGCTTTGCGGGTAATTTGTTTACAGCTCGGTAAGTTCCGACTGCAGAGCGGCGTCGTCGGAATTTATTTTGTCCTTCATGGCCGCCTTGTATGCCGAGAGTTTTTCTGCTATTGCAGGATATTTTATCCCGAGAATCTGCAGTGCCAGAAGACCCGCGTTTTCGCCGCCGTTCACGCCGACGGTAGCCACGGGAATGCCCGAGGGCATCTGTACGATTGACAGAAGACTGTCGAGCCCGCCCATCATGTCGGTTTTTACGGGAAAACCTATAACGGGGAGCGTGGTATAAGCCGCAACGACGCCGCCGAGGTGCGCCGCCTTGCCTGCCGCGCAGATTATTGCTTCCACCCCGTTTTCGCGCGCGCCTGCCGCGAACGCGTGCGCCTCTTCGGGCGTGCGGTGGGCGGAGATTACGCGCACTTCGGTTTCGACGCCGAAATCGCGCAGAACCTTTACGGCGGGCTTAACTACGGGGAAATCTGATTTCGAGCCCATTATAACGGCAACTTTCGCCATGAAAAAAATCCTCCTGTATGGTAAAAACTGTTTTTTTGAAACATACTTTTAGTATGGTGCTGATATATATAGTGGTGGCGGTTTATATCGCCGCCGTCAACTTTTACGCCGTAATGCTCATAAAATCGCAGCGCGACGAAGAGGGCGACGACGGAAAGAGGCACAGCGGCGACGGAAAGCTGATACTCACCGCGCTGCTCGGCGGGGCGATAGGCATTTACGTATCTATGTTCGCCATGAAATACCGTCTTAAAAACCTGCTGTTTATGGTGCTCATGCCCGTGATTGCCGTATTGAACGTGTGGTTCTTTTACGTGGCGTTCAAATCGGGTTTCACCTTTTTCATAGCCGGCTGAAAAGCCGCCATAACAAAAGAATCCGGCGGCGCACCATGCGCTTTGAAAAACTTTTGCCCCATTCTGAGAGTACAGATAGATTATATCACAAACAGAGCGCAAAGAAAAACATTTTGAAAGATGTTTTTTACAATTTTTTAATATGGTAAAAACTGCCGCGGGCTCTGCAAAAAATTTGCAGAGCCCGCGGCAGTTAATTTTTGAGGTTGCTTGACGCGCGTTAGGCTTAAATGAGCGATTTTATGAGCTTTTCGCGGAAGCCCGGGCGGGCGAACATATCGGCAGAAGGCTCGCCTTCGGGAAAAAGTTCGGCGGCAACGGCGCCGTTTTTTAACACGAGCACCCTGTTCGAGAGCATTGCCGCCTCGTCGGCATCGTGCGTGACGAACACCGCCGTGCGCCCCTCCCTTTTCCACAGTTCCAGAAAGAGGGCGGAAATTTTCAGCTTTAACGCAAGGTCGAGCGAGGAGAACGGCTCGTCCATGAGAACGAGCGAGGACGGATACAAAAAGGCGCGGGCGATTGAAACCCTCTGCGCCTGGCCGCCCGAGAGCTGCGCGGGGTATGCGCCCGCCTTATCGGAGAGCCCAACCGCGAGAAGCATTTCCTCGACCCTGTTTTTATCTTTGCACACGAGCTTTAAATTGCCCCGCACCGTGAGCGAGGGCACGAGGCGCGGCTGCTGGAAGATATACGAACAGGCGGGCTTTTGCGAAATTTCGCCCTCGTACGGGGTGAGCCCCGCAAGCATGTTCAAAAGAGTGGTCTTGCCCGAGCCGCTCTCGCCGAGGATACAGGTGATTTTGCCCTCTTCGAGCGAGAGATTGAAATTTTCGTACACGGTGAGAGAGCCGTATTTTTTGGTTATATTTTTAAATTCAATCACGTTCGCCTACCTCCTTCGTTCTGCGCACGCGACCCTCCCCGCCCGTCCATCTGCGGGTGAGCAGGGTGAGCTTTGAAAGCGCCCATTCCAGAAGTCCTCCCGCGACGAGCGCGCTTATCGTGAGCGCGAACATCTGCGCCGTATCCAAAAATACGTTGGATTCGTATATCAGCCCGCCGAGAGAATTGAACGTGCTGCACAGCACTTCGGCGGAAATCATGACTTTTAGCGTGAGCGAAAGATTTGCGCCGACCTGCGAGAGCACGGGCGGCAATATCTGGGGAATATAAATTTTGAACAGCCGCGCGGCAGGCGGCACGCCGTAGACCTTTGCCATTTCGGCAAGCTTTATGTCGGTTCCGTCGAAAGCCGCCATAAACTGCGCATACGAGAGCGGGAACAACATGAGCACCGCTACGATTGACGGCGCCACGCGGGGCGACGACCATATCAAGAGCATGAGGGTTATCGCCATAGTCGGCACGGTGCGGAACACGGCGATAAAGGGCGCCAAAAAGCGGCGCACCCCGTAAAACGATGCGCTGAGCGAAGCCAATGCCGCTGCCAAGGCGAGAGAGATTAGCCACGAGAGCGCCGTGCGCGCGAGAGTCATGCCGAACGCCGACCAGAAACGTGCGGAGCACAGCAGAGAGAAAAATTCAACGACCGTATCCCACAACGAGGGAACGACGTAGCCGTCGTTTACCGCAAAGTAAGCTATAAGCCATACGACCCACATGCAGACTATCGCCGAAACGGAAACTATTAAGTTGTAGAGCCTGCCGTGTTTTGTTTGCAAGTCAGTTCACCTTTCAACTAAAATTTCAGCTTGCCGAATAGAAAAATTTATCGGCAATGGTGAGAGTTGTGCCCGTAACCGCTTCGAGCTTATCGATAAAGCCCGTTATCTCCTGCCTGCATTCGGTTGCAGGCACGAACTCTATCGCGCAGCGCGAGATTACCGTTGAATTGAGATTGTTTGCGTTGAGCGAACTTGTGGCGCCGCCGTAGTTTGCGTTTATGGCGTTCACAATCGCCGTCATGTCGGCATCGTCGGAGGCTATCCACTCGGCGTTCGCCTCCACCGCCGCCATCAGGCTGGAAATAAACTCGCTGTTTTGCTCTATAACGCTGTTCTTTGCAAGCATCACCGCCTGGGGGAAGCCGTTTTCGCCGTAGAGCGCCTGAATGTCGCCCACGATTTTAAGCGCGGGCGCGGCCGTCGTCTTTGCGGTGACGAGCGGCTCGGCGCCTATCATATAGTCGAATTCGGCAGCAGGGGTTATGCCCGTAGAGGGGTCGGCTATGTTTATGAGGTTGACGCTGTCGGACTTGGCGTCGGACACGCTCTCGACCACGGTATAGGGGATGTCGTTGTCCTCGAAAATGATTTTGAACACGTTGCCGACGAAGCTCGAAAGCTGTATGCAGCCCACGGTTTTGCCTACCAGCGTATCGAGATTTGAAACAGTTATCTGTTCATCGGGGTGCTTTGCCGAGAGCATGTATAAATTTCCGTGAGTGACGGTTCCGAGGAGGGAATAAGTTTCGCCGCTGCCCGCAAGCTGTACGGCGGCGTTTACGGGAAGTATGCAGATATCTGCCACCCCGCCCGAAACCTGCTGAGTTATGGCGTTTGAATTTACGACGGTGTAGTTTACCTCCCCGCCGAACTGCATATCCTCCACCATGAGCCGGGCCGCCGCGAGCGCGGGGGCGCCGTCGGGCATGGCGACGGTGTATGAAAATTCACCCGAACCCGTATCTTCGGCACACGCCGAAACGCCGAGAACGAATACCGCCGCTGCCGCGCAGGCAATGGCTACAACCTTTCTTTTTAAACCTTTCATATATATCTCCTTTTAAAATAAAAATCGTTAAAAATATGCGTTAGTTGCGGCATATGTGCGGGGCAATAGTACTTTTGCAAAGTATTATGCGCAAAATAAAATACGGCGGCACATATGGCGCAAACAACGCGCTAAATTTTGCTCATGAGCGTTTTTGCCGTAACGCCCTTCAAACTCCCTATTTTTCCCGTCAGACCGTTTAAAACTTCGGCGGGCGCGTCGGCAATGACGCACATCACATAGATATTTTTTGCCTTATACGGCACTCCCATTCTTCCGACGATGTATTCGCCGAATTCAGAAAGTATTGCATTGATTGACGACGCTATAGTCCTGTCCTCCACGATAACGCTTATTACCGCCACCCTGTTTTCGCCCATAAAAAAACTCCCTGCCGAAAGCGGACGGGGAGAAAAAACGCAAAAGCGCGCGGCTGTAACGCGCCGCGTGGTTTAACTTTATTCACCCCTTTACAGTCAGGCAAGGCGCCTTTCCGCTCAGGCAACATAAAGTTTAGCACAGCGCACAAAAAAATGCAAGCAAATGAATAACCCGCGTTAATTTTCACATACTGCGGGTATGAAAAAGGTTGCTTTGATTTTACTTACCGCCGCGCTTGCGGCGGCATCGCTGGGAGGCGCCGCCTGCTCCAAGGGACAGACGGGCGGCGGAAACAACACAATGAGCGGATATGTGCGTGCCGAGGGCGAAACGGATAACGGTTACGACTGCGGCTGCGGCGACGACTGCAAGTGCAAGGGCGAGTGCGACGATGACTGCGACTGCAGAGAGAATTGCGACTGCGGCAAAGAAGCGCAAAAAGGCGGAAACAAAGAGGAGCGCAAACGCGGCGGAAGGAATATGCGCGGAGAAGAAGCGGGCGGCACGGGCGGCTTTGAATTCGACGGCGAAAAGATGGACGGAAAATTCGACAAAAAGCGCAACGGGTTCGGCTTTTTTGCACCCGACAACGGAATGTTCGGGCGCGACCCGATGCCCGTACCCCCTCCTCCCCGCACCGAAGGCATTGAAGGGAACGAAAATCCGATTACAGGCCAAGACGGCGAAAATACCGACGGGAAGAGCCGCAGCAGTGCGGACGGGAGCGTAAAAGCCCCCGAAAACGGAAAAGGCGGCGGACGAAAAAGGAACAACGGCGGCAGAAAGAGGCTTAAAAAACCCGATTCAAAGGAGCGCGCCGCGGGATAAAAATTAAATAATTGCAAAACCGACAAGTGGCGCGCCCGAACATTCCGGGCGCGCCACCGTCGATTAAAATTCATGGTAAGATTGCTCTTAAATAAGAGGGCTTCGACGGGGTTTTTACAAATTAAAGCCCTGCCTTTTGCCTGTTGTAGTTTATGAGGCAGCCCGAGAGAATTATCCTCTTTTCTTCGGGCGTGAGATAGCCGAGTTCGAGCTGAATGTTCTTTACCTTTCCGCCCGAAATGTGCTTTGCGGGAACGACGTCGGCGCCCTCGGTGAGAAGTCCGACGATATTTTCGATATAGATATAGTCGCCGACCTTATAGTCGAAATTCCTGCAAACGAGCGGGAGCATGCCCCAGTTTATGAGGTTGGAGCGGTAGCGCTTGGTGGCATATTCGGTTGCAATGTTGGCAACGCCGCCAAGGACGCGCTGGCAGGACGCCGCCTGTTCGCGCGCGGAACCGTCGCCCGGCTTTCTGGCCACGACGCAGCTGCCGTACATAGTATCTTTATCGAGCGCAATGCCGACTTCCTTTAACACCTCTTCGGGAAGCGAGCCGCTGTCGCGCCTGACTTTTTCGTCAGCCATAACCGCCTCCGCCCTGCCGACGTATGCGGGGTCTTTGCGCGAAAGAGCGAATTTTGCAAGGCGCATGGGGTTGGAACGGTATGAGGAAGTTTCGCCCGAGGGTATGAGCTCGTCGGTAGTAGTTACGGGGTCGGTGAGTACCGAAACCGCCTTCATGAGAACGCTGTTTGCAAGGGGAATCTGCTCGGGCCAGTCGGCAATGTTGTTGCCGTACACAAGCTCGGTTTCGGGCTGAGGGTTGCCCCAGCCGCGGTAAACGCGCTTTTCGTATATGGAGCCGTCGAAGTAGTATTTTTTAACCTTTTTGGTATACTCCGCCTCCGTGCCGGGGGTGAGCACGCCGCCGTTTGCCGCGGTTGCCGCGATTGAGCGCGCGTCCATGAGCGCCACCGCCGAGAGCTGACCCTCGCCGAGTTTTGAGCCCTCCCTGTTTTCGAAGTTGCGCGTGGTGTGGCGTACAGAGAGTCCGTTGTCCGCGGGGGTATCGCCCGCGCCGAAGCAGGGGCCGCAGAACGCCGTTTTAACTATCGCGCCCGCGCCCATGAGCTCGGAGATATAGCCGTTATCGACGAGGCATTTGAATACGGGCTGGCTTTGGGGATATACGCTTAAAGAGAATTCGCCGTTGCCGCAGCTCTTGCCCTTTAAAATTTCGGCGGCTTCGGCAATATTTTCGTACATGCCGCCCGCGCAACCTGCGATTATGCCCTGGTCGACGTAAACTTTGCCGTCCTTTATCTTGTTCGTGAGGCGGAACGTTTCGGCGCCTTTGAGCTTGTTGCCCAGCGCCTCCACTTCGCCGAGGATATCCTTGGCGTTTTCAATCACTTCCCTTATGGTGTAAGCGTTTGAGGGATGGAAAGGAAGGGCAATCATCGGCTCTATGCGCGAGAGGTCGATGACGACAGCGCCGTCGTAGTAGGCTGGCTGTTCGGGGTGAAGCTCTTTAAAATCGCCCTCCCTGCCGTGTATTTTAAAGAATTCGCGCGTGGTTTCATCGGTCTCCCATATGCTGGAAAGGCAGGTTGTTTCCGTCGTCATGACGTCGATGCCGAGGCGGAAATCCATGGAGAGGTTCTTTATTCCGGGGCCGATAAATTCGAGCACCTTATTTTTTACGAAGCCCTTTTTGAAAGTCGCGCCGACGAGAGCTATCGCAACGTCCTGCGGGCCCACGCCCTTTTTGAGCTTGCCGCGAAGGTACACGGCGATAACCTCGGGGCGCTTTACGTCGTACGTCTGCCCGAGGAGCTGTTTTACGAGTTCGGGGCCGCCCTCTCCCACCGCCATGGTGCCGAGAGCGCCGTAGCGCGTGTGCGAATCGGAGCCAAGAATCATGGCGCCGCACTTCGCCTCCGCCTCCCTCATGTACTGGTGAATGACCGCAAGGTGCGGGGGAACGTAATTTCCGCCGTATTTTTTTGCGGCGGAGAGCCCGAACACGTGGTCGTCCTCGTTTATCGTCCCGCCGACCGCGCACAGAGAGTTGTGGCAGTTGGTGAGCGTGTAGGAAAGGGGAAATTCCTTTAAGCCCGACGCCTTGGCCGTCTGGATAATGCCGACGTAGGTTATGTCGTGCGAGGCGAGCGCGTCGAACTTTATTTTAAGGTTTTCGTCGTCGCCCTTGTTGTGCGCCGAGAGTATTTTATATGCCATGGTGCCCTTTACGGCTTTAAGCTTTTTGGACTCGACCATGAATGCGGCGCTCTCTTTGAAGAGCTTGTCTTCCATATAATACACGCCGCCTTTAATGAGCTTTATCATGTGAAATCTCCCTTTTTGTTATTGTAGTTCATTTTTTATTATAACAAAAAAACGGAAATTATTCAAGGCTTTGCCGCAAACAAATTTGATTATGGGAGCAAAAAATCTGCACCAGCCGCCTGCCTGTGCGTGCACAGACAAAAAAAATGGATTTTACGCTGAAAAGAGAGTAAAATCGCCCGCAACGGCATAAAATAGCCTTGATTTTTTGCGGCGCGGTGGTGTATAATCTTTTTATGAAAACTTTTAAATACAAATTTACAAAACTTATATACGCACTTATCGGCGTGGGAATGGCGGCGAGCATAGTCGTTTTTGCAATCACGCTGTGGCAGGTGATTGAATTCGGGCTGGAATCTTCGGCGGTGCCGACTTTTACCATAATACGCTACGCGCTTATGTTCATAGTTTCGGTGGCGCTGTTTGCCATACTGCTCTCACTCCTCATTTCCTCTTACTACGAGGTCGACAAAAAGAACAAAGTTATTAAAACGAGCTTCGGCTTTATAAAGAGCAGGTACGAGATTGACAAGATTGACGTTATCACGCTCGACAGGACGACAAACAAACTCACCGTTGTTTTCGAGGACGAAAATTTTGTGGTGATTGTGGTGAAGGACGCGTGGTACGAGGACTTCGTGCAGGCGATACTCGACGTGAACCCGAAGATAGAATACAGCATAAAGTCAAAGACGGGCACAGGGGACGACAACGGGAAAAAATCGTGAAGATTTTTAATCCCTCCGTACTGCCACGAGGGCAAGACGACTCCCATAAGCAGAACGATAAACGCGGGCGCCGCGGCAAAATTTTTGCCGCGGCGCCCTTTAATTTTTATTGTGATTTTTTGAGCTTTTTGTTTATCATCCGCTTTATCGAAGTGCGGTGTTCCTCGCCGCCCAGAAGTTTATACAGATTTTTGTGGTGCGCTATCCAAGTGAAGAGGTTTATCGCAAGCAGGAGCATGAAGCAGCCTATTACCCAGCCGTTTGAAAGCTCCGCGCCGTAGCGCACGAAGAATTCCACCGCCTGCCATATCGAAAACGCCGAAACGCCGAGGAGCGAACCCATCGAGCCCCACTCCGACGCGGCGATATACAAAAATACGATAACGCACACGCCCAGCCCGATAAATACGTACCACCACTGTTCGCACGCGAGCGACACCCAGAAGAGCCCGAGCGTGGACGCAATGCCCTTGCCGCCCTTAAACTTCATCGTGACGGGGAAAATATGACCTATTACGACGAACAGTCCGCAGAAATAGCGCATGAAATCGCCGACGTTTACGTCCGTACCCGCAAACACGCTGTCTCTGAAAATGAAGTAGGCGCAAAGCACGGGCAGACCGCCTTTTGCGGCGTCGCAGAAGAAGTTGATGATGCCTATTTTAAGCCCGAAGGTACGCATCATGTTCATTGTGCCCGGGTTGCCGCTGCCCTGCTCGCGTATATCGCGGTTTTTGAACTGGGATATGATTACGGCGAAGTTGAAGCAACCGACGAGGTAGCACACTACCGCCGCGATTAAAAGATAATACCATCTTTCGGAGATAAAAAATTCTGTCATTTCCGCTATCCTTTTAAAACAAAGCGCAAAAGCTCAGTCGTTTTCCTTTTTGTCGCGCGTGAGTATCCTTATGGGCGTGCCCGAAAAATCGAACGCCGCGCGCAGGGTATTCTCTAAAAATCTTTCGTACGAAAAGTGCATAAGCCTGCCGTCGTTTACGAACAGCGCGAACGCGGGCGGAGCTTCGGCAACCTGCGTCGAATAATATATTTTGAGCCTGCGCCCGTTGTATGAGGGCGGCTCGTTGGCGCGCACGGCGGAGCTTATCACGTCGTTTAAAACGCCCGTCTGTATGCGGCGGTGGGTATTTTCGTAAACTTCCTTTACCGCCGAGAGAATTTTATCTACCCTCTGCCCCGTTTTTGCCGAGATATAGAGCGAACGGAAATAATCCATAAACTTCAAATCTTCTTTAAGCTTGTTCTGGAAGGTGTTTATGGTGTTCGTGTCCTTTTCAATCAAATCCCACTTGTTCATGACGACGAGCGAGGGCTTGCCCTGTTCGTGGACGTAGCCGATGATTCTCGTGTCCTGTTCGGTGAGCCCCTCGGTGCTGTCCACAACGAGTATGCACACGTCGGCGCGGCGGACGGCGTCGAAGGCGCGCATTACCGAGTAATACTCGACATCGTCCTCCACCTTGCTCTTTTTTCTTATGCCCGCGGTATCGATTATCGTATATTCCCCGCCGTCGGGCGCGGTGAAGCGCGTATCAATCGCGTCGCGCGTGGTGCCCGCTATATCGGTAACTATAGAGCGGTCGAAACCTAAAAGCCTGTTCACAAGGCTCGACTTGCCCGCGTTGGGCTTGCCGACGACGGCAATCTTTATGCTCTCGTCCTCTTCGTTTGGAATCTTTTCAAAGTAGCTTACGGCCTCGTCCAGAAGGTCGCCTATGCCCGTGCCGTGCTCCGACGAGATTGCATACGGCTCGCCGAGCCCTAGGGCGTAGAACTCGAAAAGTTTTTCTTCGGAGTAGTTGTCAATTTTGTTGACGACTAAAATTACGGGCTTTTTGCTGCGGCGGAGCATATCGGCGACGTCGTAGTCGGAGGAGGTGAGCCCCTCCTTTCCGTCGACGAAAAATAAAATGACCTGCGCGGTGTCAATCGCGACCTCCGCCTGCTTTTTAATCTCCCGCCACATCGTGTCCTGCGATTTGAGCTCTATGCCGCCCGTATCGACCATGGAAAAGCCATGCCCGCGCCATTCGGCGTCGGCATAGAGGCGGTCGCGGGTGACGCCCGGTCTGTCTTCTGTTATCGAAATTTTTCTGCCTGCAACTTTATTGAAAAAAGTGCTCTTGCCGACGTTGGGTCTGCCGACTATGGCGACGAGCGGTTTAGCCATATTGCTCCTCTTAAAACGTTTATTCCACTACATTATAATAAAAAGACGGAATTTTGTAAAGAAAAAACGGCTTACCGAACAGGTAAACCGCCTTTTTTACTTTTTGCCTGATTAAAGGTTGAAGCCGATGCCGATGATGCCGCATATGTAGAGAACGAGGGCAACCCAGTAAACTATTTTCCAGTTCTTGCCCCTGCCGCGGCAGTAATCGTATGCGGGGAACGCAACGGCTACGAGGAGGGCAATCATGGATACCATGCTGCACACGCCCTGAAGAGTGCCCGCCCAGCTTATCGTAACGCCGCAAAGATTTAAAAGCGCAACGACGAACGATATGAACATTGCGATTGCCGAGAAAACTATGCCCCAGAATGCGCAGAGTTTGGTTATATCTCTCCTCTCGCGGTGTTCAACGACTACGCGCTTGGTTCTTTTGGTGGTCTTTTTGTTGTCTGCCATAAAATCATCTCCTTATAATTTTCAGTGATTAAATTATAGCACCGCAGCAAAACAAACACAACAATTTGAACGCCGTATGCAATATAAAAAATATTTATACCGCCCATTTCGGCATAATTGGTGCGGCAATATGCCGCAATCAAAGCTCTTTGAGCTTACTTAAAACGGCCGTGAAATAATCGGGAAGAGGAACTTCGAAAGTCATTTTTTCTCCCGTTTTCGGGTGGTTGAACGAGAGGCGCGCGGCGTGCAGGAGCTGGCCTTTAAGCGCAAATTTCTGCTTTTTTATGCCGTAGACGGGGTCGCCGACAATCGTGTGGCCGAGGTACTTTGCGTGCACCCTTATCTGGTGCGTTCTGCCCGTATTTAAATCGAAGCGGCAGAGCGTGTAGCCGATGTAGCGCTTTATTACCGAGAAATGCGTTATAGCTAGCTTGCCCTTGCCTTCGGGCACCACCGCCATTTTAAGCCTGTCTTTGGGGTCGCGTCCGATATACGTGGTTACGGTGCCCTCGTCCTCCTTTAAGTTGCCCTCCAAAAGGGCGACGTACGTGCGCGCGCACGTTTTATCGGCAATCTGGGCGGAGAGGCTTAAGTGCGCGGCGTCGTTTTTTGCCACGACTAAAAGCCCCGAAGTATCTTTGTCTATGCGGTGGACGATGCCGGGGCGGATAACGCCGTTTATGCCGCTCAAATTATCGAGGTTATACAAAAGAGCGTTTACGAGCGTGCCCTCCTTGTTGCCGTTGCCCATGTGCACCGTCATGCCCTGCGGCTTGTTTATAACCGCCAAATCGGCGTCCTGATATACGATATCGAGGGGAATCGCCTCGGGCTTTACCGAGTATTCCTCCGCAGGCGGGACGGTAATTTTTACCTCGTCGCCCTGCCTTACCCCCTGCGAGGGTTTTACCGGTTTTCCGTTAATTTCAACGCCGCCGCTTTCAAATATTTTTTTGAGCGCGGAACGCGTTAGTTGCGGCATATTGCCGCTTAAATATAAGTCGGCGCGTGGATACGCGCCGTCGCTTACAAAACTGAATTTTTCACTCCCGTCCATCGTTTTCACCCGTATTTTGGGCGCTGTTTACGCCCGTATTCTTTGCGCCCGATTGCGTATTTTCGCCGCCGTGCGCATCTTCGCGTTCGGACGAGGTTTCGCCATCTGCGGCGGGGACGGATAAAGCCTTCTTTTCATCCTCCTTTTTCTTCTGCGCAGCCTTCGCCTTTTTGGTGAGGGGGAACGCAGCCCATTCGTTTAAAAACAGGAGGTCTATAACTGCGAGAACCAGCCCGACCATCAGCCAGATATCGGCAAAGTTGCACACGAACGACACGAACCCGAAGTCCATGGCGATAAAATCGCGCACGTAGCCGAAGGCGAGCCTGTCGACAAGGTTGCCGAGCGCGCCCGCCGTAGCCATATACAGGCAAAGCTTTAAGAGCGTAAACCGCTCGGGCAAAAGAAGCACTATGGCGATAAACACGGGCACGGCGATAAACGTGAGCGTGATGAACAGCGGCATCGCCCACGAAGTGCCGCCGCCCATGCCGAGGCTTGCGCCGTCGTTATGCACGACGTTAACCACCCCGATAAAGCCGGGGATAAGCGAAAAACTCCAACCGTCGGCTTCGGCGAAGTGCTTTGTGAGAAGGTCGGCGGCGAGCATCGCTATTCCTATTCCGAGGAAGAGTGCGCTCTTCCAGCCGAAACACTCCCTTATCCTGCGGCCGATTTTTACAAAAAAGTCCTTAACTTTCATAACGTGGTATTATTATAGCACAGACGGATAAAAAACTTAACCGTTTTGAGGTGAAAATTAATTGAATACAAAAATTAAAACGCGAGGGACGCCTGAAACGGCGCGTGTGGCGCTTTACATATTTTTGCGGCGATGATATAATATATTGAAAATAAATTTTATGGCAGACAGAATATGAGCGAACTACTTTTGAGGCTTTTCGTGCCGAAAGGCAGCCCCGACGACCCGAAGGTGCGCACGCGCTGCGGACTGCTTTCAGGAATTACGGGAATTATTATGAATATACTGCTCGTCGCGGGCAAACTTACGGTGGGCATAATCGCGGGGTCGGTGGCGATAATCGCCGACGCCGTGAACAACTTCTCCGACGCGGCGTCATCCGTGATTACGCTTGCGGGGTTCAAACTTGCAGGGCAGAGGCCCGACAAGGAACATCCCTTCGGACACGGCAGGATTGAATACGTTGCGGGGCTTATCGTTTCGGTACTCATTATATTTATGGGCTTCGAGCTGGCGCGCTCTTCCATCGAAAAGATTATTTCGCCCGAGGCGACAATCTTTTCGTACGCCGCCATGGGCGTGCTGATTGCGGCGATACTCGTAAAATTATGGCTGTTCTACTTTAACAGAAAAATTGCAAAGCGCATAAACTCCGCCTCTATCGCGGCGACTTCAATGGACTCGCTCACCGACGTCATTGCCACCGCCGTGGTACTCGCCGCGCTGATAGGCGGACAGTACACCGACTTCCCGATAGACGGCGTTGCGGGCGTTATTGTGGCAATATTCATATTCAGGTCGGGCTGGGGCGCGGTAAAATCGACCCAGGCGCCGCTGCTCGGGAGACCGATGAGCAAGGAACTGGCCGACGCGATTGACAAACTCGCCTTGGAGCACGAAAATATTTTGGGCATACACGACCTTATTTACCACGACTACGGCCCCGGCAGAGCGATAGTAAGCTTCCATGCAGAGGTGCCCGCAGACAGAAACCTGATGGAGACGCACGAACTTATCGACCACATAGAGCGCGAAATACGCGACAAATTCGGGATAGAGGCAGTGATACACATGGACCCGATAGTCGTCGACGGCGACACCGAGGAGATGCGCGACCTTGTGGAGAGCGTTGCAAAGGGCATACACCCCGACGCCACCGTGCACGATTTGAGAATTGCCAACTGGAACGATATACGAAACGTTTACTTCGACATAATAGTCCCCTACGGACTGGATATATCCGACGAGGAGATAGAAAAGCGCGTTAAGGAGGAGATAGCAAAAAAGTGCGGAATGAACGCCGTAATACACGTGGAGCACCCGTTTATAGAGAGCTGAAAATGCTCCGCAACGCCAAAGGCGGAACAAAGTTTTTGAGCCTGAAAACCGCAATAAAAAATATGTATATTAAAAACGTGTGCGCCGCGGAAAATTTCCGCGGCGCACACGTTTAGTTCAGGCATATGTGCCGTTCAATTAAAGTTCAGCCGACGCGGCTCTTCGCTCTTTTAAACTCTTCAACCTCGCCGTCGGCAAGCTTTTGCGCCTCTTCAAGCTGTTCCGCGGTTATTTCGCCGCGGGCAAGGAGTTCTTCGGCATAGCCTTCCCCTCCCACGCACAGAAACTCTCCCTTTTCGCCGCGCATGGCGCGGAGCATGGAAGTGAAGAACGCGCGCACGTCGGAAAGCAGCGAGCGTTTTTTTGCATAGTCGCAATCGGCGGCGAACATCTCCTCGTATTCGGGGCGGCGGGCAAACGCGAGCGCCGCGGAAGAGAAAATTCCCGGGCGTACGTCGAAGCGCGCCTCGTATTCGTCGTCTATGAGCGCGCCGTCTCTGAGGGATATCGGCGAGGGCCCCACGAGCGACATTTTGCCCGAAATTACGCTTAAAAGAAGGGGAAAATATTTCAGGGCGCTGCCGCTTATGTAGCTCTTTTTATCACCGCGCGAAAAATCGGAAAACACGCGCACGCACACGGGCTTGCCGCCCTTGCCCACTATCCAGTGCTTTTCACACACCTTTTTCGCATGTTTTTTTACGATGACTGCGCATACTGCGGTCGCGGGAGAGATTATAACAAAGAATATCAGCCCGAAGAGAAAATCGAGAAAGGCTTTGGCAAAGAAGCGGTAGTTTACCGCGAGGAAAAATATTATTATCGCCAGAGCGACTATGGTAAAAATTGCTATGCCCGCGGGCGAAGCCATAAATTTTAAAAATTCTTCCATCGTTACTCCTCCTCCCCGTCTGAAAGCCCGCCGGGCGGCTCGCCGTAAAGCTCAATCACGCCCTCTATGCGCGAGAGAACTTTATCGAGCCCGACCCTCGTCTGCGAGGAAGTAATAATCACGTCATCTGCGCCGCACTTTAATTTTGCGGCGATATTTTTTGCCCCGTTTAGCCCCGCCATGCGCGAAACCTTGTCCGCCTTGGTAGCTATAACCGTGAAAGGTATGAGCCCCGCATATAAAAATCCGACCATGTTCACGTCGTCGGCGGTGGGGTCGTGGCGGATATCGACGAGCGAAAAGGCGTGGCTGCAGTTTGACCTGTCGGCAAAGAAATCTTCCATTAGCCGCGCCCAGCGCGCCTTTTCCGCCTTGGATACCTTTGCAAAGCCGTAACCGGGGAGGTCGGCGAGAATAAACGCACCGAAATCGAAGTAGTTCACAAGCCGCGTCCTTCCCGGGTCCTTTGAAACGCGGGCGAGCTTTTTGCGGTTTGCAAGCATGTTTATAAAGCTCGATTTGCCCACGTTCGACTTGCCGCACACGGCGATTATCGGCTTTTCGGCGCGGATAAACTGCGATTTCGATGCCGCGCTCGTTATAAATGCGACGTCGGTTATTTTAAGCATATGTGCCGTCCTTTTCGGCTTAAAGCCCCACGATTGCGTTGTGGAAAACCGCGCCGACGTTGTTTACGGGAATGAAGTGTATTTTTTCGCGCACGTTCCTGGGAATCTCTTCGAGGTCCTTTTGGTTGTCCTCGGGAATGATTACGTTTTTAACGCCCGTGCGGTAGGCGGCGAGCGCCTTCTCCTTTAACCCGCCTATGGGCAGAACGTTGCCGCGCAGCGTAATTTCGCCCGTCATGGCGATATCCCCGCGCACGGGCTTTCCGGTGAACGCCGAAAGGATTGCCGTCGCCATGGTTATACCCGCGCTGGGTCCGTCTTTGGGGGTCGCGCCCTCGGGAACGTGAATATGGATATCTGTGGTATCGAACGCCGAATCGTCTATTCCGTAGCTGCGGCTGTTGGAGCGGATATAGCTTATCGCGGCGCGGGCGCTCTCCTTCATCACGTCGCCAAGTTTGCCCGTGAGCTGAATGTCGCCCTTGCCGTGCATTGCCGAAACTTCTATCGTGAGAGTCGTTCCGCCGACAGCCGTCCACGCAAGTCCCGTAGCCGCGCCAACCTCGTCGCGGCGGGGCGTATCAAAGTCCTGCCTGAACCTTGCGGGGCCGAGCAGGGCATGGAGGCTTTCGGCCGTGACTTTGCGCTTAGATTTGGCGCCCTCCGCCACTTTTACAGCAATCTTGCGGCATACGGCGTCGATAGTGCGCTCCAGCGTGCGGACGCCCGCTTCGCGGGTGTAGCCCTCTATCATGGCGCGGAGCGCGCCTTCGGTAAAGGTGACGTCGCCCTCTTTGAGCCCGTTTGCTTCGAGCCGCTTGGGGATAAGATAGCGCCTTGCTATCTGCAACTTCTCCTCCTCGGTGTAGCCGCTTATCTCTATGAGCTCCATTCTGTCGAGAAGGGGCGAAGGAATAGTTTCGACGGAGTTCGCCGTGGTTATGAAAAGCACCTTGGAAAGGTCGTACGGAACTTCGAGATACCTGTCGCGGAAGGTGTTGTTCTGGGCAGGGTCGAGCACTTCCAGAAGGGCGCTGGCAGGGTCGCCGCGCATATCTGAGGAGAGCTTGTCTATCTCGTCAAGAAGGAACACAGGGTTGATTGAGCCCGCGTTTTTGAGCCCGTAGATTATGCGCCCCGGCATTGCGCCGACGTAGGTGCGGCGGTGACCCCTGATTTCGGCCTCGTCCTTAACGCCGCCGAGGCTCATGCGCACGAATTTGCGCCCGAGAGAGCGCGCGACGGAGGTAGCGATAGAAGTTTTGCCGACGCCCGGAGGGCCTACGAAGCACAGAATGGGCGCCTTTAAGTTGCCCGTGAGCTTTAAAACGGCGAGGTATTCGGTTATCCTCTCCTTAATCTTTTCAAGCCCGTAGTGGTCTTCGTTGAGAATTTTCACCGCGTCGCCGAGGTTTTCGGTGTCCTCCGTCTCCTCCTTCCACGGCAGGTCTATGAGCCAGTCGAGGTAGTTGCGTATCACAGTGTATTCGGGAGAGGACGACGACATCTTGTCCATGCGCGCAATCTCTTTGAGCGCCTTCTCCTCTATCTCCTGCGGCATGCCCTTTTCTTTAATCTTGTTTGCAAGTTCCTCGCGCTCGTCCTCGTCGTCGCCGAGTTCGGCGTGAATGGCTTTGAGCTGTTCGCGCAGATAATATTCGCGCTGGTTTTTATCTATGTTCTGGCGCACGGCGTTGTTTATTTTGCGCGCGAGGCGCATTATTTCAAGCTCGTCGTTCAAACACCTCTCCAGCATGCGCAGGCGCTCGGTCACGTTTTCGCACTCGAGAATTTTCTGCTTGACCTCGTCGCGCAGGGGCAGACTGTTTGCGGCGACGTTTACGTATTCGTCGGGGTCGCCGCACCTGTCGAGGCGGGCGACTGAGTCCTTGGATATTCTGCTCTCTGTCGAGGTAATGTCGCGCATTATGTCTTTTGCGGTGCGGAAATATGCCTCCTCGAGCGTGGGGTCGCCGTGAACGGGCTTAATCTCGTCGGCCTCGGCGAGGAAACACTCGTCGAACGAAAATCTGCGCACGCGCACGCGGCACAGTCCTTCGGCGAGGATACGCACGCTGTCGGATGGAAGGCGCGTTATCTGTTTTATCTTTACAACCGTGCCTACCGTACAGATGTCGTCTGCCGTTATCTCGTCCTTTTCGGGCTCGGGCTGGACGCAGACGAGGAGTTGCATGTCGCCGTCGGCGGCGCGCTTAACCGCAGTGAGCGATATAAGCCTGCCCGCGTCGAACGACACGACGGTATCGGGGAATATGACCCTGCCGCGCATGGGCACTACGGGTATTTCGTCGTAATATCTGATTGACATAAGTTTTACCGTAATTTTGCAGCAAATATTGTTTTAAAACAGGGGGAGCATAGCGCTCCCCCTTGACAGGCGGCTTCGCCGCTTGATTAGTTTGTTGTTGTCAGCAGTTTAGTAAGAAAACACATTCTCCCTTACTAAAATATTGTGAACTATTTCTCTCTTTGTCCGTCGCCTTTGGCTCCGAGATTTCTCGACTTCGCTCGAAATGACAAAGAGAGAGCTATAGGCAGGCGGAGTAAGTCAGCATCGCCATAAAATTCAGAGATGCGAGTCCTCTTGTTCATAATGACTTCATAGTTGCAAGCAAAATCCCCCCTGCCCTCATTTCATTCGGTCATCCCCCCTTATAGCTGAAGCGATAAAGGGGGCAAGTCGGAGAACGCGCCCAAAAAACTTGAAGATGCGAGTGAGACAAGGCGCGCAAGGAAAACCTGAGGGAGTTTACAGAGAAGTAAATGACCGAAGGTTGCCGCAGCGCAACACCGCAAAATGCCAGCGGCGCATAAAATTCAGAGAAGCGAGCAAGACAAGGAGCGTGCGGAATGCCGCGAAGGAGCTTACTTAGCGGTAAGTGACTGAGCGGAACCGCAAACGCGACACAGTATTGCGACGCTTATATGAATTTTATTTTATGCCGATTTTTTGTAGACCAGCTTCGGCTCCGCACTCCTCGTCACACAGTCTTTGGTGACGATGACCTCCTCCACGTTCGGCTCGGAGGGGAGCTTATACATTACGGGGGTCATAAAACTTTCGATTATCGTGCGCAGACCGCGGGCGCCCGTCTTTAAACGGATTGCGGTGTTGGCGATTTCGCGCACGGCCGCGTCCTCCACGGTGAGCTTTACCCCGTCGAGGGCAATCAGCTTCTGGTACTGCTTGATTATCGCGTTCTTGGGCCGCGTGAGAATGTTTACGAGCGCCTCCTCGTCGAGGGGGTGCAGACTTACCACGATGGGCACCCTGCCCACAAATTCGGGAATGAGCCCGTACTTGGTTAAATCCTGCGGCTTTACGTCGGCGAGCATCTCGTAAGACACTTCGTTGTCGGCAAGTTTTACCTGACCGCCGAAGCCGAGGGAAGTCGTATCCTTGCGCTTTTGCACGATTTTATCGAGCCCGACAAATGCGCCGCCGCATATGAAGAGGATATCCGTCGTATCTATGCGCAGCATCTCCTGCTGGGGGTGCTTTCTTCCGCCCTGAGGGGGAACGTTTGCAACGGTGCTTTCGATAATTTTAAGCAGCGCCTGCTGTACGCCCTCGCCCGAGACGTCGCGCGTGATGGAAACGTTTTCACCCTTTCTGGCAATCTTGTCAATCTCGTCGATATAGATTATGCCGCGCTGGGCGCGCTCTATATTGTAGTCTGCATTCTGAATGAGTTTTAAAAGTATATTTTCGACGTCCTCGCCGACGTAGCCCGCCTCCGTTAAAGTGGTGGCGTCGGTCGTGGCGAACGGTACGTTGAGAATTTTTGCAAGCGTGCGGGCAAGCAGCGTTTTGCCGCAACCCGTGGGGCCTAAGAGCAGAATGTTGCTCTTTTCAATCTCTATTTCGTCGTCCTTCGAGCTTGCGGAAGCGGCGTTGTTTATGCGCTTATAGTGATTGTAGACGGCTACGGAGAGCACCCTCTTCGCCTCGTCCTGCCCTACGATGTATTTATCGAGCTCGGCCTTTATCTCGGCGGGCTTTTTTAAGGGCACGGGGGTGAAGGTATCGTCGCCCTCCTCCTTTATCATATCGTGACCTATTTCCAGACACTCGTCGCAGATACAGGCGCCGTTCTGACCTGTTATAAGCTTTTTAACCAGATCTTCGGGCTTGCCGCAGAAGGAACAGTATCTCTTTTCTTTCATTAACACCTCCTCGTCCCTTTAAAATAAGGGACGACTATGTACGGCTGTTTGAGTTTTTTTGAATTTACGATGAAAAACCGCAGGCGCGCGGCGCGTGCCGTTTTTGCAGCCCGGATACGCTGCAGATTATGCAATTATAAATTTGCGGTTTTTAAAATAAGCGCGCGCCCGCCGCGCGGCGGGCGCGCGCTATATTAAATTTAAGTAAAAATTATCTCTTGGTGAACACTTTGTCGATAAGTCCGTAGGCGAGAGCTTCGTCGGCAGAGAGATAATTGTCCCTGTCGGTGTCGCGCTCGAGCTGCTCGACGGGCTTGCCGGTGTTTGCGGCGAGAATTTCGTTGAGCTTGCGCTTGGTGCGCAGAATGTGCTCGGCGGCAATCTTTATGTCGCTCGCCTGACCCTGCGCCCCGCCGAGAGGCTGGTGAATCATTATCTCGCTGTTGGGGAGGGCATACCTCTTGCCCTTGGCGCCGCTGGATAAAAGGAAGGCACCCATCGAAGCCGCCATGCCTATGCAGATGGTGGATACGTCGCACTTTACGTAGTTCATAGTGTCGTAAATCGCAAGTCCGGCCGAAACGCTGCCGCCGGGGCTGTTGATATAGAGCGAAATATCTTTGGAAGGGTCTTTCGCCTCGAGATAGATGAGCTGGGCCACTACGGTGTTTGCCGTCGCGTCGTCAATCTCGCCGCTCAGAAATACAATTCTGTCCTCCAAAAGGCGGCTGTAAATGTCGTAAGAACGCTCCCCGCGGGAGGTCTGCTCGACTATATAGGGCACGAGCGCGCCCCTTTCGTTATTTTTCATTTTAACACACTCCTTTAAGCGGCATGCGCGGCATTTAAATTAAAGCGCCGCGCCCGCTTTTTTGCGGATTATTCGGTGTACATTTCGTTGTTTGATTTGAGGAAATCGAAGAGTTTGGAAACGACTATGTCGCTCTCGATATATTCCACCTGACGGGGGTCGAGATTCTTTTTGTACTCTTCGGCGGTTTTGCCTACCGACTGCGCCTGCTCGGCAATTTTTGCCTCAACCTCTTCGGGCTCGGCCTTGATGTTTTCGGTGCGCACGATTTTATCTATAACGAGCGTAGACATAACGCGCTCTCTCGCGCTGCCCGTGAACTGGGTGCGGAACTGCTCCATCGTGGTGCCCATGTACTTTAAGTAGTCGTCGAGTTTGAGCCCCTGGTACATGAGCCTGTAAGAGAAGTCCTGAACCATCTTGTCAATCTCCTGCTCAATCATCGCGTCGGGAATATCTGCCTTCGCGGTTGCGCAGATTGCCTTTAAGATGCTGTTCTCCGTTTCGTTGAGGCTGCGGGTTGCGGCATTGCGTTCGAGCCTTTCGCGGCACTTTGCCTTATAGTCGGCAACAGTTTCGCTTCCGCCGTTGGCCTTTACGAATTCATCGGTGAGCTCGGGGTACTTCTTTTCGGTTATGCCTTTAAGCTTTATCTCGAATACGGCTTCCTTGCCCTTTAAGTCGTCGGCCTGGTAGTCGTCGGGGAATTTTACGTTTATGTTCTTCTCCTCGCCGAGCTTCATGCCCTCCACCTGCTCTTCGAAGCCGGGGATGAACGCGCCGCTGCCGAGTTCCAAATCGTAGTCCTCAGCCGTGCCGCCGGGGAATTTTACGCCGTCGACGCTGCCGGAGAAGTCAATCTTTACGGTGTCGCCGCTCTTGCACGCACGGTCGGTAACCTCGACGTTTTCGGCCTTGCTGAGGAGGATTTTGTTTGCCTCCTTGTCGACGTCCTCGTCCGTAACATTATACTCATAACTTTTGATTTTTAAACCCTTGTAGGAACCTATTTCAACGTCGGGCTTTACGGGAACGAGCGCGGTGAGGGTTACGCCCTTTTCGTCGGAGATGTCTTCGACGGAGAGCGAAGGGTCGCCTACCGCGGTGAAGTTATCCTTCTCCTTTGCGATAATGTCGGGATAGGTTGCAGAGAATACGATGTTGAAAGCCTCGTCGAAAAATACGCCCTTGCCGTAGAAATTTTCGAGCACGGCCTTGGGAGCCTTGCCCTTTCTGAAACCGGGAACGCTGTATTTGCCCCTGGTGCGAGCATAAGCCTTGTCTATCGCGTCGTCCCACTCCTCCTTGGAATAGGTGATGGTTACTTTTACCGTGCTTTTTTCTGCGGGTGCTGTTTTGTAGTTCATGTTAAATCTCTCCAAATGTTATATTGTAAAATTTTATTTTCAGCCGTTTAAAGCGTGCGGCGGACGGGGACAAGTCCTGACAAGGGACAAGCCCTGACATTTTATACAATTATATAAATAGTATGACTTACCGCATAGAAATCATTTTAACACAATAGTTTGCTTTTGAAAAGCGTTTTAAGCGTTTTGCGGGCAAATAATTATTTTACATTTTGCCGCGTTTGAGCTATAATTGAATGAACAAGCGGGCTCCGCCCGCAAAAAAGGGCAGGTAAAGGTTATGCCGCAGGACGCGTTTACGCTTAAATACGTAATTGAAGAGCTCGACGAAAAGTTGCGCGGAGGAAAGATTTCCAAAGTCAACCAGCCGGCAAAGGACGAGCTTACTCTTTTTATATACACACAAAAGGGCACGGTTAAACTTGAAATATGCGCGCACGCGCAAAATTGCAGGCTGAACGTCGCCGCGGGCGCGGCGCACAACCAGAAAACGGCGCTCTCCTTTTGCATGCTTTTGAGAAAGCACCTCACGGGGGCGGTGGTAAAATCGGTAAAACAGCCGGGGTTTGAAAGAATCGCCGCCATAACGCTCGACTGCGCGGGCGACTTCGACAGGGCGGAGCGCGTACTGTACTGCGAAATTATGGGCAAGTACAGCAACGTGATACTCACGGAAGAGGGAAAAATTCTCGGCGCGATGAAGACCACCTCGCTCGAGAGCGGCGCCAAGCGCATACTTTTTACGGGCGCTAAGTACGAACTGCCCGAACCGCAGGACAAGGCAGACCCCACCGACCTTGCCGCGCTCGGAAACGCGATGGCGGGCGGCGGCGACGCAGATTTTATCGCAAACAAAGTTACGGGCATAAGCTACGCGACGGCACTCGACATAGAGGCGGCATTCGGCGGACACGCCTCGGCGAAGGACATATACGACTACGTTGGCGGGAAGTTTTATTCGCCCTGCGTCACCTTCAAAAAGGGCGCGCCGTCAGACTTTAAGGTATGCTGCTTCGACGGCGAAAAAAAAGACTACCCCACCCTTTTGGACGCACAGACGGCATACTACGACTACGTGTGCAGGAAAAAGGCGTTCGACGACAAAAAACGCAGGCTCGACTCCGCCCTGCGCTCGGCAGAAAAGAAGTGCGAAAAGAGGCTGGGAATAATACTTGCAAGGCATTCGGAGTGCCGCGACATAGAGGACGTGAAACTGAAGGGCGAACTGATTACCGCCAACATATATGCGATTGAACGGGGTTCCGACAGTCTTAAAGCGGTGAATTATTACGACGAAAATATGCCCGAGGTGACCATAGCGCTCGACCCGAGGCTCACCCCCGCGCAGAACGCGCAAAAGTACTATAAGAGATACGCAAAACTCAAAAGAACGCTCGACGCCCTCGCCGTGCAGAAGAAGGATACCGAGGACGAAAAGACGTACCTTGCGAGCATACGGTTTTCGCTCGACAAGGCGGACGACATAACCGACTTCGACGAGGCGGAGAGCGAACTTATAACGCTCGGCGCGCTCAAAGCCGAAAACGAACCAAAAAACAAAAAGAGAGAGACGCCGCGCGCGCCCTACCGCACCTACGAATACGGCGGTTTTACCATAATCGCGGGGCGGAACAACGTGCAGAACGAGCGGCTGACGAGAAGCCTTTCGGAAAAAGATTTGTGGCTGCACGCGCAGAGATACCACTCCTCCCACGTCGGCATACTTTCGGGCGGGCGGGAAGTGCCCGACGGGGTGATAAAGGTCGCGGCGGAGATATGCGCCTACTACTCGGAGGCGCGCGAGGGCGCAAAGGTGCCCGTGGACTACACGCTTAAAAAATTCGTAAAAAAACCTTCGGGCGCAAAGCCGGGATTTGTGGTTTACACCGACTACAAGACGGCGCTAGCCGAACCCGACAAACACGCAGAGCTGAGGAGGACGGACGATGAACGGTGAAAAAGGCGGAAACGTTTACGCAATACTCGGCGCCGTGGCATGCGCGCTTGGCGCGATTATGTACGGGCTGGCGTTTACGCCCGTTGCCATATACGGACTGATTGCGGGAATCGTGTGCGAGATTGCCGCGTGCGGGCTGTTCAGGGCGCAGCAAAAGCGCCGCCCCATGCTCTGGGCGAAGGTCGTGCTTATAATATCGTACGTTCTGCTCGCGCTAGGCGCGGCGTTCATGGTCGGCGGAATAATATGGGCGGCATTGCAACAGTCATAAATTGCGACAGGCGGAGCCGCGGCGGGAACCGCCGCGGCTCCGTAATATTTTAAAACGGTATAAAATTGGCTTTTATGGCGCAATTTTATATTAAATGGACGTCATTTCAAGAGCGGTATTCAATAAAATCGCGCTGTCGTGCAAGGACGGCGGATATGCAATAATCGACGGCGCAGAGTTTGCCGACGCGCTGCCCGAGGGCGAGAGGCGCGCCGCGGGGGAGATTGAAGGCGCGCTTAAAGCGCTGCAAAAGCAGGGGTATATCGACATAAAGTACGCTCGCGGCGACATGTACTGCGTGGCGGCGCTCAAAGCCGCGCTGCCCGACGAGCAGAAAGAGAACGAAAAAACGCAGAACAGCGCGGCCTGCCCCACCGTCGTGGAGGTTAAGCAGAAATTCAGCAAGATTGCCGCGGCGGCATATGCGGCTGCGGCGTTTTTAGGCGGTGCGGCGGGCAGCGCCATTGTATGCGCGATATTTGCGGCGGTGTGAGATGCTTTCGAGAAGGGAAAGCCTTGTTATGAACGCCGTGTACGAGCTGTGCGACGGGACAGACAGCTGCCTGATTTCGCGCAGCGACATAACCTCGCTGCTGCCCAAAAAGGTCGCTTTTACCGAAGAGGGGCTCGACGACACGCTGTTTGCGCTGCACGTCGACGGGTATTTCGACCTTATAACCTCGGAGAGAAAGGGCGAGCGGATGTACGTTATAACGCTTAAAGAGAGCGGCTACGCGTTCAGGCGGTCACAAAAACAGCGGCGGCGCGATGTATGGTTCAAGATAGCGCTGGCCTTCGTCGGCGCGCTCGCAACTTTTATTTTCGGACTCATTCTGCGCAGTATATTCGGGCAATAGTTGCGGCATATGTGCGGGGCAATTTGTATTTTAAATAATTTTTAAGGCATGTGCGCCGCGGCGTTTTCGCCGCGGCGCACATGAAATTTTAAACGGCGTAAAAAAAGTATTGCCATGCGCGGAAAAATCTGCTAAAATTAATTCGCATCAAATTTTACGGAGAAAAAACTTGGAAGAACAGACGAAAGACGGCGCTTCGGCCGCGCCCGAAAAAAAACACGCAAAGGCGATTACGGCTATCGCCGTCGTTGCAAGCGTTATAGTTGCCCTCGGCGTATTTCTCATGGTATGGTTTCTGGGCGACAGCTACCCCGACTTCGACAACCGGTTCAGGCAGGAGACCGCCATTCCCGCGCTGGACGAGGGCTTTATCCCGCAGGGCACTGGCAACTACGGCGACACGCAGTTTATAAGCGGATACATGAACGACGGCAGCCCCTCGCGCATTTATGTAATTGAAAATGGCGAGACGACGGGTTACGTGACCGTATCGCTCGGCGACGACGAAATTTATGCGGGGCACGCGTGCGGCGTTGCGACCAACGGCAGCAAGTTCTGGCTGGTTTCGGAGGGCACGGTTTACGTTTTAAGGTACACCGACGTAATCTCCGCCGCAGGCGAAAACGGCACGGTAAGCCTTTCGACGAGCTGGGACGCAAACTGCGGCGCAGATTTTTGCTACTACTACTCGGGCTACATATACGTAGGAGAGTTTTACCGCGCGGGCAACTACGAGACGGAGGAGGGCCACAGGCTCACCTCCCCTGCGGGCGACGAAAACCCCGCCGTGATTTTGCGCTATTCGGCAAGTCAGACCACCCCCACCACTCCGAGCAGGGCGTTCAGCATACCCGGGGAAATCCAGGGAATGGCGATAAACGAGGCGGGCGACAGAATTATACTTTCGCAGAGCTACGGGCTTAAAAATTCGCACATACTCGTGTATTCCTTCAGCACCTCCACCACCGATTACAGCACGACGGCGCTGGAAATAAACGGGAAAAAGGTGAGCAGAACCTATTACCTCGACTCGAACAACCTCGTCGAGGACTACGAAGTGCCCTGCATGAGCGAGGGAATGTACTCCTCAGGCGACAGGATTTACGTTCTGTTCGAGTCGGCGAGCGTGAAATACCGCATGTTCGTGCGAGAAAAGCTTTATCACATCTACTCCTTCCGCGTAAGGACGTGACGCAGAATATAAAAAAGATGCGGCGGGACTGTTTGTCC
Source organism: Candidatus Coproplasma stercoravium (assembly GCA_018713165.1). Taxonomy (GTDB): domain Bacteria; phylum Bacillota; class Clostridia; order Christensenellales; family Borkfalkiaceae; genus Coproplasma; species Coproplasma stercoravium. The sequence goes on from DVFR01000041.1 coordinate 33,170, forward strand.
CGCCTTTTTTTGCGGCAATTTTTGCGGCTTTACAGAAATTTGCGGCAGACATAAAAAATTTTAGCGTTATTTGCAATAAAAATACGCGAGAAAATTTTACTATTTTGTTAAAATGTTTTATAATTGTTGCGTATGAAATTCCGCTTCCCCGCAAAAAAAATTGCAGTGCTCGCGCTGTTTTCGGCGCTGGGGCTTATAGCGTTTATAATCGAGAACCAGTTCCCCCCGCTGTTCGTGCCCGGCGCGAAGATGGGGCTTGCGAACATATTCTCCCTTTCTGCGCTCATTTTATACGGCCCCGCCGAGGCGCTCGTCGTCGTTGCCGTGCGCACGGTGCTCGGCTCGCTGTTCGCGGGGAACATATCAATGCTTTTATACAGTTTTACGGGGGGAGTAATTTCGCTGGCGCTTTCGGCAATACTCATTTATGCGGTATATCCGCGCGTGAGCATTATGGCGGTGAGCATAGCCGCCGCCGTGGTGCACAACCTTACGCAGAACGCCGTGTACGCGCTTATTACGAACACTGCCCTGATGTTCGCGTATATGCCCTACCTTGCGCTAATCGGCATACTTTCGGGCGCGGTTGTAGGGGCGGTCGTTACGATAATATTTAAAAAGGTGCCCGAAAGCGTGTTCCTGCGCGCCGCATACGACGGGGCAAAGGGCGAAAAAAAGGAGAAAGCCGCAGACGGCGGAAAAGCCCCCGGGACAGGCGGGGACGGAGAGTCTGAGGCATAAAGACAGCGCGTGACTGCACGCGCGCACGCGCGCAATGTGAAAAGTGCGCGTAACGCAAGTTTATATTCGGAGAAAAAAGGTTAAAAACGCGCCGCGTTGCGGCGCGCGTAAAAAATACAGTTAAACGTAAAGTTAAAAACGGACGCAGAGCGCCCGTTTACAGGAGGTCAGATTTGAAAGCTGTTAAAGGCAGATTCTTTTTCGGCGGCGTGCACGTGCCCGACGAAAAGTCGCTTGCAAAAGCTTCGCCAATCGACAAGCTGCAGCAGCCGCCCGAAGTTAAGATTGCCATGAAGCAATCGCTCGGCAGGCCCGCCGTTCCCTGCGTAAAAGCCGGGGACTCCGTTGCCGAGGGGCAGCTTATAGCAACGGCGGACGGCGCGGTATCTTCGAACGTGTTTGCAAGCATCAGCGGCACGGTTACCGAAATTTGCGAGCTTGAGAACGAATGCGGGGCGAAAGACACGTTCATCGCGATAAAGGGCGACGGCGAGGGGCGCAAAACCTTCCTTTCCCCTTTGAGCGACCCCTCGCCCGAGGAAATCGTTCAGAGGATAAAAGACGCGGGCATTGTAGGGCTCGGCGGGGCGGGTTTCCCCACCGCCGTAAAGCTTAAACCGCACAACCCCGTGGATACGTTTATAATAAACGGCTCGGAGTGCGAACCCTACCTTACGTGCGACTACCGCGTAATGATAGAAAACACCGACGAAGTTGCGCGCGGCGCGAGGTACATTGCAAAGGCGCTCGGCGTGAGCGACATAATAATAGGCATAGAGACCAACAAGCCCGACTGCATTGCGGCATTTGAAAAATACGACGACATTAAGGTAGTCGCGCTGAGAAAGACCTACCCTATGGGCGGCGAAAAACAGCTTATTTACAGCTGCACGGGCAGAAAGGTACCCGCGGGCAAGCTCCCCTCCGACGTCGGCGTGATAGTAAACAACGTTGCCACCTGCCTTGCCGTGTGCGAGGCGATAGAGCTGGGCAAGCCCGCATACGAGGCAATACTCACCGTTTCGGGCAGAGCGATAAAAAACTGCGCGAACGTGAAAGTGCCCGTCGGCACGCCTTTCGGCTATATAGTCGAGCAGTGCGGCGGAGAGGCCTCCGCGCCCAAAAAAGTGGTGCTCGGCGGGCCGATGACAGGCGTTGCCATAAAGAGCTACGACAGTTACGTTAAAAAGACGACGAGCGGCATACTTCTGCTTTCGGAAAAGGAGGCCGCAGCCGAGGAGCCCACTCCCTGTCTGAACTGCGGGCTGTGCGCAGACCACTGCCCCATGCACCTTATGCCGATGAACACCGCCTTCTACTCCTCCGCGGGCGACTTTGAAAACGCGGTGAAACTGGGCGGAACGCTGTACTGCATAGAGTGCGGCGTGTGCGAATACGTATGCCCCGCCAAGCGCCCGCTTTTGCAGGCGATAAGAAAGACCAAGAATGCCGTGCGCGCGCAGGGCAAAACTGAAGGAGGCAAATAATGGACAACAGCATAGTAATATCCACCCCTCCCCACGTAAAGTCGAGGCGCACGACGAGAAAAATTATGCTCGACGTGCTCATCGCGCTCGCTCCTGCGGCGATATGCGGCATCGTCTACTTCCTGCTCGACGCGTTCATACTCGAGCTCACCTGCGTGGCGTTTGCGGTAGTTGCCGAATTCGTGTACTTCTTCATAGCAAAGGGCGGCTTTAACGTGCGCTTTGCAAACAAGGAGACGAAGGAGATAAACAAAAAGATAAAAGAGCTCAAAAATTCGGGACAGCCCTACGACGAAGTGACGGCGCAGCTTAAAGCAATCCGTGCGGAGCTGAAAAAATCTGCCTTTGCAAAGTCGCGCGGGGTGTGCCTGAACTGGGTTAAGCAGTTCGACTTCACCTCGGTGGTTACGGGGCTTATTCTCGCACTCATACTTCCTCCCACGGTGCACTGGTACGAGGCGGCCATCGGCGCGGTGTTCGCGATAGTAGTCGTAAAAATGGTATTCGGCGGGACGGGCAGGAACATTGCCAACCCCGCGGCGGTAGGCAGGGTGTTCATGTTCATATCGTTCACCCTCACCACCTACACGGCGGCGCACTTCGGCGCGATTGACGGCGACACTCTCTCTTCGGGCGCGACGTACCTCACGGGCGCGCTCCTCACCGACAATCCCGATATCGGCGCAATGTCGCTTTTAGACCTCTTCCTCGGAACGGGGCTCGGCGGCTGCATAGGCGAAACGTGCAAACTTGCGCTCATCGTCGGCTATATATATCTCGCCGTGCGCAGGGTTATAAAGTGGTGGCAGCCCATACTGTTCCTCGCGGTTGCGGGACTTATGACGGTTGCGTTGAACGGCGACTTCGCGTTCTTCCTGCCCTCCATACTCTCGGGCGGCATTATGTTCGGCGCGATATTTATGATGACCGACTACGTAACCTCGCCCAAGGGCGTTTACGCGCAGATTGTTTACTACGCATTCGGCGGTCTGCTCACCGCAGTTCTGCGCCACTTCACGCATCTGGAAGTTACATCCTTCGTTATAATAATAATGAACCTGATTGTTCCCCTTTTGGACAACTTTATAAGGCGCAAGCCGTTCGGATACAGGAAAGAAAAGAAAGACAAGGAGGGCGCCGGAAAATGAGTACGGAAAACGGAAAAGAGAAAAAGCCGTTTACTGTGAAAGGCTTTTTTAAGAGCACCTCTTTTAAATGTATTGCGGTGCTGCTTGCGATAGTGCTCATCTCGGGCATACTGCTTACGATATGCAACAGCCTTTTCTACGTTTCGGAAGCGGAGAGGTTGCAGAGAGTTTTAAGCAGCGTTTACGGCAGGGAGGTCACGGCGACGGCAGTCGCCCTCGACCAGCCCAACATAAGCGAATACGAAATTGAAGTTAACGGCTCGACGGGAAACTACGGCGATTCTATGGCGGAAGAGATTAAAGACGGTTCGCTGTTCGTGCATAAGACGGAAAGCGACGTGCTTGCCCTTCTGAACGCCGACGGCGACTTCACCACGGGCAACCTCGACGGCGAACTTGCCACGGGCGCGACCTACTCCACCTTCCTCTGCTCGTACGCGGCGCTGTTCGCGGCGGCGAATTACGAAAACGCGCTCTCGGGCACGGGCGGGCAGCTTGTGCGGACGAAGTATATCGACACCGACAACACGAGCTACACGACCTCCGGCGATAGCGTAACTTTTAATATCGTTACCACCGAATATTCGCGCGCGGGCGCATTCACAATCAACGTTACGGTTGGCGAAGGCGGCGTTATCACCGCTTACGAAATTGTTGAAAACGGCTCCATTCCCCCCTCGTTTGCCGACAGAATGCCTCCAAATGTGCTTGACGGCACGCTGTTTGTAGGCAAGGACGAAAGCGGAATGCTCGAAGTTTTCCCCGAAAACGGAATGACCCCCGACGGCGTGGACGATACGCTCTCCACGGGCGCGACGCAGTCGAACTTCTTGTGCACGTACGGCGCGCTGTTCGCGCTCTCCAACTACGAGGCGATACTCGGCGGGGCGGCGATAGACGAAACGCTTGAATACACGCAGTATATCGACCTTGAAAACACCGAGGCGACGGCAGGCGACGGCGAAGTGACATACACGATTGTTACCACCGATTACAGCCGCGCAGGCGCGTTTACGATAAACATTACCGTACGCGGCGGCTTTACGACGAGCTACACGGGCGGCACGGTCAACAGCGTTTACTATATAGAGGACGACGGAAACTACCTCGTGAACGCGACGGGCACGGGCGGCTTCTCGGGCGGCACCGTAACCTGCTGGGTAGTCGTTAACATGACCGACGGCGCGGTGAGCGGCGTGGGCAGAGTAGTGATAGACAGCAACTCGGGCCAGTCTTATATTAATAAGGTAAACAGAGACGACGTTTTAAGCGAATTTGAGGGCGAGTATTCCGAAGGCGAAGACGCCTCCGCATGGACGGGCACGGGCGCTACCATGTCGCTCACGGCGATAACGGGTTCGGTTAACACCGCGCTCTCGTTCGTAAGGAGCGAGCTTGCCTCGGGCGGCGCTTCAAATCCCCTTGCAGGATACCGGTACACCGACTATATCAACGCATACTCCACCACCATCTCGGCGGAGGGCAGCAATGTAAACTATACTGTCGTAACCACGGCGGCGGCTCAAGCACAGTCGTTCACGATTGATATTACCGTGGGCGCGGGCGGAGTTATAACGGCTTATAATATTACGACAAACGGCTCAACTTCCGACAAATATATAAACAACATGCCTGCAAACGTTAAAGACGGCACGCTGTACGTCGGCAAGAATGCCGAAGCGATACGCGCACTGCTCGGCGGAGCGGAGGGCGACTTCGGCCCCGACGACCTCGACGATACGCTCCAGACCAACGCGACTTACTCGACGTTCCTGTGCACGTACGCGGCGCTGTTTGCGTCGGCAAACTATGAAATGGCTCTCACCGCTGAGGGAGGTGCAAACTAATGAACAAATATGCAAAGATAAGCCTTGACGGACTTATATTCCAGAATCCGACGTTTATGCTCGTCCTCGGCACCTGCCCCACTCTCGGCCTCATTTCTTCGGCTTCGAGCGCGGCGGGCATGGGACTTACGGTAGTGGTCATCTTAACGCTGAGCAACATGCTGATTTCCGCGCTGAGAAAGGTTATTCCCAACGAAGTGCGCATTCCCGCTTACATCGTTATAATAGCCACGCTGGTAACGCTTGCGCGAATGGTGCTCGAAAAATTCGTGCCCGACTTATACGACAGTCTGGGCGGATTCCTCGCGCTGATAGTCGTAAACTGCATCATACTCGGCAGAGCGGAAGCCTTCGCGAGCAAGCACACCGTGATAGAATCTGCGCTCGACGGCGTGGCGACGGGTCTCGGCTTTACGGCGGCGCTCACGATAATGGGCATAATATGCGAGTTCCTCGGTTCGGGTTCGATATTCGGGCTCAGGATAATGGACTTTACGATAGGCGCGTTTGCGACGCCTGCGGGCTCGTTCCTCGTGTACGGCACGTGCATAGCGGTGTTCGTTTATATCATGGATACGATAGAGCGCGTGCGCAGGGAGAAAAAATACAAGCCCTTAACGCACGAATCGCTTGCACAGGAGGTGGCGTAAATGGGAACGTTTATTGCGATAGTTCTTGCCGCGGTGCTCACAAACAACTTCATCACCGTGCGCACGTACGGCATCTGCCCCTTCCTCGGCGTTTCTAAAAAGACCTCGTCCGCGGTGGGCATGGGCGTTGCCGTCACCATCGTCATGGCGATTGCGACGGCGGTCACCTACCCCCTCTACGAGTATGTTATGGTGCCGCTCGGAATAGATTTCCTCGAAATCATATTCTTCATCTTCATCATCGCCGCGCTCGTGCAGATGATTGAAAAGGTCATACAAAAGCTTTCGCCCACACTCTACAACGCGATGGGCATATACCTGCCGCTTATCACCACCAACTGCGCGGTGCTCGGCGTGTGCGAACTCGTAATCGGCGACATGAGCTCGATTATAGGCACGGCGACGATGAACACCGGCTGGGCGGTTTTATACGCCGTATTTGCCGGGCTCGGCTTTACGCTCGTTATGATTATAATGAGCGGACTGAGGGAGCGCATAGGATTGTATTCGAGCATGCCCAAGGCGATAAAGGGCTTCCCCATAGCGATGATTACGGCGAGCATAATCTGCATGGCTTTCACCGTGTTCAGCTACATTCAGGTTTAAGGAGGGCGATATGAATTTACTCGTTACACTCGGTACGGTAGACGCCCAGACGTGGAAAACGGTAGGCATTGTGGCAGGCATACTCGCGGGAATCGCGCTTGTGCTCGTAATTGCCATTCTTATTGTAGGAAAGGTATTCAAAGTAGACGTAGACGAAAAGGTTACGGCGATACTCGAAAATCTTGCAGGCGCAAACTGCGGCGGCTGCGGCTGCTCGGGTTGCAGCGGATTTGCGCAGAAACTTGCGTGCGGAAAGGGCGACCTTGCCGACTGCCACGTAACCTCGCCTGAGAAGAAGGCAGAGATTGCCAAACTTCTGGGCATAGAGATGAAGGACGAGGAGCCGACGGTTGCCATAGTAAAGTGCAAGGGCGGCGAAAACGCAAACGACGCCTTTGAATACAACGGCAACCCCACCTGCGCGGCGAACGCCTCGCTGCTCGGCGGAAACAAAATGTGCAAAACGGCGTGCCTCGGCTGCGGCGACTGCGCGGCGGTCTGCCCCGAAAAGGCTATAAAGCTTGTGAACGGCGTTGCCGAAGTTATACCCGAAAGGTGCATTTCCTGCGGGGCGTGCATAAACACCTGCCCCAAGCACATTATAGAGCGCATACCCGTAAAGGCGCCCGTATATGTCGCCTGCTCCTCCCACTGCAAGGCAAAGGAAGTTATGCAGAGTTGCAAAGTCGGCTGCATAGGCTGCGGCGTATGCGCGAGGAGCTGCCCCCACGGCGCTATAACCATGGTAGACAATCTGCCCGTATTCGACTATTCGAAGTGCACGGGCTGCCTCACCTGCGTTGCAAAATGTCCGAGGAAGATAATTTATACAAGGTAAACTTAATTTAAAAAATCCCCGCCTGCGGAAATTTCCGCAGGCGGGGATTTTTATGTTATAAACAAAAGAATAATAAATTGAATTATATCGGCAGACTGCCGCAAAAAATGGGGCTTTTAAAGGAAGCTTATCCGACGGGAATGGTGTCGTCGCTGCCAAAGTAGCCCGACGGCATTATGACGAGCCTGTGCGGCGTGCACGTTATCATGCCCGAAGTATCGGTTATTGCGGGCGTATACACGCAGTCGCGGCGGTTTGAACAGTCGCTCTCCGTCACCCTTACGGTGCGCGCCGATTTATCTATTAAAATAACGTTATAATCTGTATGCTCCTCCGCCGAGCCGCCGTCGGTGCAGAAGGTTATTTCAAGTTCGTCCCCGCCGTCGGACACGGCTATATTCTGCGGCAGGAGCACGCTGTACTCGTCGGAATCAAAGTCGTACGAAAAGGCGAGGTTGTTGTTGTAATACACCTCCACCCCGTCAAGCGCGCTGCGGTTATAGCCGAACGTGACGGCGAGAAAGAGCGCCGCCACCGCGAGCAGAATGACGCCGTATATGAGTATGTCCCAGATTTTAAAAAATCTGTCTTTTTTCGCCTGTCCGACTTTTTTTAATGACATCTTTACACCGCGCGGACAACCTTTGCGCCCGCCGTCCGCCTTTTATTTTTCGCCCGTGAACACCACGTCGCCGTTTTCGTCCGTCTCGCTTGCGAGCTTATAATGCTCTCCCGCAAGCTCGTACTCTCCCTCTTCCATATTCGTTACGACGAGTTTTTCACCCGCGGAATTTAAATATACGAAAGCTATTTTGAGGTTCCTGGTTTTTACCGAATCGGAATTTATATATTCAATCGCCCTGTCGAGCCCCATTGCGCTTATCGCGGTAGTACGCGCGTCGGCCTCCGCCGCCGTGCCGCCGAGGCAGCTTGCTGTGAGTATGCCCGTTTCAATCGGCGAACCCGTGAAAGGATTGATTATATGGCAGTAGCGCTTGCCGTCTACCTCATAATAATTTTCATAGTCGCCGCTCGTGGAGAGGGCAACGTCGCGCACGCGCACCGACATATAGTAGTCGGAGGAATTGCCGCGCGGGTCGCGGAAAGTGAGCGACCACAGCCCGTCGGAACTGCCCGCCGAGCCGTTTATCGCCATGCTTGACGAGCCGAAGGAAAAGTATCCGTTTTCGTAGCCGACTCTGTCGATATAATCGTCTATTTTGTCGGCGACGTACCCCTTTGCTATGCCGCTCAAATCTATCGCGAGAGAATATACGGTGTCGTCCCCCTCCACGGTGACATAGCTTTCGGGCTTTACGACATAACAGCCCGTTTCGTCTTTATAGAGCCGAATGTCGCCGAAGCTTTCCGAAAGGGTGCGGAAGGCTTCGATGTACTTATCCTCGGGGAGCTCGTCTAAACTCTCCCTGTCGTACGGGCGCTTGCTGTCGGAAAATTCGCGGGGCGCAAAGCCGTACAAATCGACGCTGTAATATATCCCGGGGTTGTAGTAGCCCTCTGTTTCGTCGTACATGCTCACCGCCGTCTGCAACAGTTCGTAGGTGAACGACTCTATGCGCACGATTTCGCCGGGGTCGGCGGCGTTGAACCTGTAAATATCCGAGCTCTCTATCGTGGTGCTGAACGCGTTTTCGTAGTTGTAAATACTTGCACTTACATCCGCGCCGACAGATTCGGCGCGGGACTTTGCCTCTTCGGTGGAGAAATCGTCGTACAGCGCGAGGGTAGACATGGTGCCGAATACGTAGTCGGTACGCCTGTATCTGGTTACGGCGGAGCTATCGTCTGCACAGCCGAGAAATATAGAAGCGCACGCGGCGAGCGCCGCGGCTGAAACAATGACAGATTTTTTAAACATAATCTCTTACAGTATACCCGCGGCGGGCTTAAAAAGCAACTTAAAAGGCGCACGCTTAAAGAAAATAAAAAGGCGCAGGCAAATTTTGTGCACACTTAAGCAAGGCTTGCACATTACAAAACGCTCAGTAAAAAGCGCAGGCGGCTGCCTGCGCTTTTTAAATTGATTTTTATCCGGCGTTATAATTCCTGAGCGCGTCCTGCACGGCGCGGAGAAGCCTGCCGCTGCAATTCGTCGCTCCCGATATGAGGAAGTCGGAATCGCCTACCTCAGAAGGCGTGCCGTCTACTCCGCAGGTGACTTCAATCGCGAGGACCTCATCCACCGTTTTGCCGACGTAGGCTGCGAGAAGTTCGTCCCTGCTTTCGAGATAGGCGTCCTTCCCGCCCCAGCTGTCGGTCACTTCGACGTAGTCGCTCGGAACGATTTCAACCGACTGAATCACGCCCTCTTCTACCACAACGCTCACCTTAACTCCGTAATCGGCGCCGCCCCAGACGTTGGCGTAGTGATATTCGCCCTCGAGCCCGCCGTCGGTGCAGGCGGCAAAGCCCGCCGCAATGAATACGGAAACAGCACATATTGCAAGGCATATAAGAGCCCTTTTTAACTTACTCATAAACAACTCCTTTAAAAAACGCCGAGGCCGCACGCGCTCGCATACGGAACGTCGCAATTCATCTTACAACATTATACCGCGCAGTCGCTTTAAAATCAAGCGACTGCGCGGTATTAAAAACAATTACCGGAACAATTTTATGCTAACAGCGCCACATTCCGCGCCCGTATTATTCCGTACGGAGCGCGATTACGGGGTCTTTCTTCGCGGCGGCGGAGGCAGGAATGAGCCCCGAAATGAGCGTGAGAACGACGCTTACGCAGACCATTATGAGAGCCTGCCATACAGGAAGAGCCGCAAGAGACGAAATGCCCGTGAGCGGCGTTAAGATGAGGTTGATGACGATTTGCAGGAGATATGCGACAAGAATGCCGATAAGTCCCGCAAACAGACCGATGATGAACGTTTCAGCATTGAATACGTGCCGTATATCCCGTTTTCGGGCACCGATACTTCGTAGAATACCTATCTCCTTGGTTCGCTCGACGACGGATACATAGGTTATTACGCCAATCATTACGGTAGATACTACGAGCGAAATGGCCGTGAACGCGACGAGCACGTACGTTATGGCGTTGAGTATCGTATTTACCATTCCCATGAGCGTGCCGACGGTATCCGCATAATTAATTTCGGTGGGGCCGTCGTAACCGTCATAGGTGCCGTGCTCATTAAAGTAAGCCGTACGCGCCGCCTCTACCGCACTGTTCCATTCGTCGAGATAGGCGAGCATTTCTTCTTTCGAATCAAAATCGCGCGCATAAACAGAAACTGTTGCGGGCGTGTCGTTGCCGCCGAGCAAACGAACGGTTTCTGTAACGTCGCTCGCAGTAAAGCCCGATTGCGAACTGTATTTCGCAGTCACGGTTTCGGGAATCAATCCGTTTGAAAGCAGATGTGCAACCCAGTTGGCTATCGTCTGTTCGCCTGCAACCGTTCCGAGCTCTGTAGGGCTTGTGAACGCGTTTATCGTGTTTACAATGTCAGACTGCATATTAACTGAGATATACTCTGTCAAAAGCTCCTCGGTTATATTTAAACCCGACGTAAGACAACCGTAAGTAAGCCCGTCTTTGAGCCTTAAAATTCCGCTTATTTTGAGAGTTTTGCCCTGTTCTTCGGTTATATCGGCCGAAACGCTCTCACCGGGTTCGGCTATGTCGTAGCCGCGGTAATTATATGTATAACTACCGCCGTCAGTTTTTGTGTATAGCGCATCATTGTAATACAGGGTATACTCCCTTCCTATTATATCTTCAAAAGGAATACTGTCGGGCTCTTCATTATCGCCGACTCCGTCCTCCGCCGATATGAATAAATCAAGGAAACGCGTTTCGTCGAGGAAACCGAGCTGAACGAGAGTGAGGTCGATGACGTCGTTGCTCGAACCTACGACGAGCACGACCTCGTCAGAGCTGTCGGGGAAACTGCCCGCAACGACGTCGTACTGCGAAAGGACATACGAACCATAGTCCTCATCGCTGAAATCAGACGTGCCGGGCATAACGCTTACCACGTCGGTAAAGAACTGTACGAACTGTGTGAGATTGGAATATTCATCCGCAGCCGTAGTGAGAATATACGTATAATACTCGCGCAGACTTTCAAGAGAGAGATGGGCGTCTCTCGGCTCTATGCCTGTAGTTTCGGAACCTATCTCAACGTCGGTGAACAGATTGCCCGAAATGGATACGCCGTATGAATACTGAATGGCGTAATACAATTCCTCAGGCATCGACTCGAGATATTCGATATACGTCATATCCTTGCCGCCGATATTTGCAACGTTTCCGTCTGTAAGGTCATTCTGCGTGGTCATACCCTGCGCAAGCTGGGAGAGGAAGGAATTTATATAAACTTTATCGTCTATTTCGTCAAGTTCGAGATTAGCAGAACCGCTCATAAAGCTCGACATTGCGGATGTCAAATCAACCGAAGTTTCGCTCACCGTTACGGGATAGTATGAGAGCATATCCTCCTCGGTACTTCGTATGTAGTTGTTGAAGCCCGAAGAGAGCGCAAGCACGAGGCAGACCGATATTATGCCTATGCTGCCCGCGATTGCCGTTATCAGCGTGCGCGCCTTTTTTGTGAGCAGATTTTTGCCGCTTAAACCGAAAGCCGTGCGGAAAGACATCGAGGAGTGCTTCTTCTTTTCCTTTTCTGCCTTTTTATCGACGACGCCGCCGTTTTCGCGCACGGCTTTATCGAGCCGCTCCGCCTCGACGTGCGCCTTGTGCGCCCTCACCTCCGCCTCCTCTTCCACGGGGGAATAGGGTGCGCTGTCGCCTATAACGAGGCCGTCTTTGAGCTCTACGATACGCGTGGAATACTTATAGGCAAGCTCCGGGTTGTGCGTTACCATTATAACAAGGCGCTCGCCCGCAATCTCCTTTATGAGCTCCATAATCTGTATGCTAGTGTTTGTGTCGAGCGCGCCCGTGGGCTCGTCGGCAAGCAGTATTTCGGGATTGTTTACGAGTGCGCGGGCGATTGCAACCCTCTGCATCTGTCCGCCCGAGAGCTGGTTGGGGCGCTTGTTGAGCTCTGAGCCCAGCCCGACCCTGCGCAGGGCCTCCGCCGCGCGTTCTTTGCGCTCTCTGGGGCTCACGCCTGAGAGCGTTAAGGCGAGTTCTACGTTGCCGAGCACCGTCTGGTGGGGAATGAGGTTATAGGTCTGGAACACGAAACCTATGCGGTGGTTGCGGTAGGTGTCCCAGTCGCCGTCTTTGTAGTCCTTTGTCGAGGTGCCCTCGATGATAAGGTCGCCCGAGGTGTAGTGGTCAAGTCCGCCGATGATGTTCAAAAGAGTGGTTTTGCCGCAGCCCGATGCACCGAGAATGGAGACAAACTCGTTGCGGCGGAAGGCAAGGTTTATACCCTTTAATGCCGACACGGTGGAGTCGCCGACCTTATAGTCCTTTGTGATGTTGCGAAGTTGAAGCATCTTTCTTCCTCTTTATAAATAAAAAAACTTTCGGTTTTTATAAGCTTGCGGAGCCGGCGCCTTTAACCTGCCCTGCGGCGGATAAAGGCGGATAAATTTTTACACATTTGTTTTTACCGTACAAATTATAACGACAAAATATAAATTTCCTATAAAATAACGGTGAAATTATTTTTTATTTTGTGTTATTTTTCGTTTCGTTGTCGTCGCCATCCGAATGTCCGTCCTGTGCGGCGTTTGAATCGCGCCCGCGGCGCTCCTTTATTTTATCGAAGTACTCTGAAAGCATCTCCTGAACGCTCTTGCCCGATTTGAAAGCGAACAAAAAGCTCGCCTTTTTTGCCTTAGCCTTCTCGCGCGTGCGTTTCATGCTCTCGGCAGCTTTTTCTTTGCCCTTTTCCAGCCCCTCTTTAAAGTTTTCCTTGCCGCGCTCTATGCTCTCTTTAACGCTCTCTTTGAGCTTTTCAAACGAGACGATTATATGGTTCTCTTTTGCGAACTTGCGAATCTTTACCGACAAATTCAGAGAGTGCGCGAGGTCGACGATGAAAACGCCGAAAAACAGTCCGACGAAGAACGCGAACCCGAGATGGGTTACGAACCACGCCACCCAGCCGATTATAAACTGATGGATAAAAATTATGTAAATTGCCGCGGCGGCCGTCCAGAGCAAAGAGAAAAGCGGGCATATTATGCCCTGAATATTGCCTGGCTGTTTGGAATAGTCCCATAGCTTTATCTTCATGCCCTTGATAAAAATTATGCCCGCGACGTATTCAAGCGCGGTTAAAAGCACGCCTGCAATTAAAATTAAAATAAGTTTATCAGCCCATGCGTAGCCGGTGTTTACGGGGATAAAACTCACGGCATACATAAAGGTGGGCCCGAAGCCGTAGAGCGGAAGGTACGGGCCCGTTAAAAAACCGGGGTTTATCCATTTTTTTGCACTGAATATCCTGCGGAACAGAACTTCGGCACACCAGCCGAGGCAACTGCCCACGAAAAAGAGAAAGCACAGTTCGAGCACTATCCGGGCGACCATAAAAAGTCTTTCCTTATTGTAAATTAATATTGTGGCAAAAACGCCGCTCGTTGCGGCATATATGCGGGGCAATTACCTTTTTATAAGCAGGGAAATTACCTCTTTGCGGCGTCGAGGCGGGCAAGCGAACGTTCGCGCCCGAGTATGCCCATAACCGTGCACAAATCGGGCGAGTTGGGGCTGCCCGTTATGGCTATGCGCACAATTTCGGCGGCGTCGGAGACGTTGCCCTTATACTTTTCGGGGTTAGCCTTATATTCGGAATTTTCGGATGCGAAGCCGACAGATGCCGCCGCCGTTTTAAGCTTTGCAAACCATGCGGAATTATCGTCGTTTTCGTCGTAACTTTCAGCAAACGCCGAGAGCATGCCGTTTACGGTATCGCCGTCGAAGCGGAAGGAATATTCGGGGGCGAAAGTATCGTCGAAGAAATAATCGAAAAGGCGCACGCTCTGTTCGGCGCGCTCAATGTCCTTGCGGCGCTTTTTCTGCCCTGCGCCCATGATGAGCGCAAGGATTTTTATTATATATCCGCTGTTTTCAAAATGCGCCCTGTCGGCGTCGGTGCCGAATTCCTTTACCCAGCCGTTCAAAAATTCGTACATCTCCTCGGGCGTGAGCTTTGAAAGCTCGTCGCGCGAGACGTCGTTGAGCTTGTCGAGGTCGAAGAGCGCGCCGCTTCTCCCCATCTTTGAAACGGAGAAGGGGAACTCGGTATAGCTTGCCGTCGGGTTCTTTGCCGCCCACTCCTCGAAATTGGAGTTGAGAATGGTCATGAGATACTTTATAACCGCCGCGGGATAGTAGCCCTGCGCGCGGTAGAAATCGAGCGAGAGCTCGGGGTCTTTGCGCTTGGAGAGCTTGCGCTTGGTGCCGCCGTCTACCTTCATGAGCGAACAGGTATGGCCGTAGCGGGGAAGTTCGAACCCGAGAACTTTGAACAGCTCTATGTGAATGGGCAGGCTTGACAGCCACTCCTCGCCCCTTATAACGAGCGTGGTGCGCATAAAATGGTCGTCTATCGCGTGGGCGAAGTGATATGTGGGTATGCCGTCGGACTTTAATATGACGACGTCCTGATTATTTTCGGTTACGGTGATGCTGCCCTTAATCGCGTCGCGGAAGGTGTGCTTTATATTTACGTCGCCCTGCGATTTGAGCCTTATAACGTAGGGCATGCCCTTATCGAGCGCAGCGTAAATTTCCTCCTCCGACTTGTCGCGCCACACGGCGTATTTGCCGTAGTAGCCCGTTATCTCCTTATTTTCGGTCTGAACGCGCCTTATTTCGTCGAGCTCCTCCTCCGTGCAGAAGCAGGGATATGCGAGCCCGCGCTCTATGAGGTCTTTGGCGAAAGCCCTGTATATTGGCGCGCGGCGGCGCTGGTAATAGGGGCCGTATGCGTTTTCACCATCTATCTCAGCGCCTTCGTCGAAGTTTATTCCGAAGTACTTCAGGGAACGGATAACCGACTCCACCGCTCCGTCCACCTTGCGCTTTTCGTCGGTATCCTCGATTCTGAGGTAGAACACGCCGCCCGTGGTATGCGCGGCGCGCTCGTCGGCAAGCGCGCTGTATAAGTTGCCGAGGTGTATAAAGCCCGTGGGCGAGGGCGCAAGGCGGGTAACTTCCGCCCCCTCCTTTAAAACGCGGGGAGGGTAAGCCTTTTCGCAGTCGGAAAGAGAGGGTAAATTTTCGTCGGGAATGAGCCTTGCGGCAAGTTTTTTCAAGTCCATATTCTCACCTTTTTAAAGTTTTCCATTGTATTTTGCGGCGCGGGGCGCCGTATTATTTGAATTTTTAAATTGAGTTGCGGCTTTGCGCGGTTTGCAGGTTTAAAAAATGCAGAACGGAAACCCGGATACATTATACCACGCGCGGGCGCTGTTAGTCATTTTATTTGCCGTGCAATCTTGTATTTTTACGCAAAAAAACGGCAACCACGCGCGAACGCGCATACGATAAAATACGGAGCACGACTGCCGCCGCCGAAAGCCCAGCCGCAATCGCGGCGAGATACGCGGCGCAATCGGCGCCGTAAAAGGCCGCGCGCTCGAAGTCGCCCGCAGCTGAATATTCAGCCGCATAATAGAGCGACGCACCGGGAAGCAGTGGCACGACTGCGGGCGTTAAAAAGACGCCCGAGGGTATTTTATAAACCTGCGCAAAGGCATACGCCTGCACATATGCAGCAAACGCCGATATGAAAGTGCAAATAAAAGCGCCCGCGGGGAGCGCGAGAAGATATAGCGAATAGGTTAAAAGCGCCGCAAACGCACCCGAGAGCACGCGCTTTGCGCGAGCGTTGAACATCAGGCAGAAGCCCGCCGAACCGACGGCGCATGTTATGTATGAAACGACCACGGCACCGACGCCCGAACGCGGGTGAAACACCTCCTCCGTACCGAGAAAACCGAACGCCACGCGTGAAAAGGCATAGCCCGCCACTATCGCCGCCGTTGCCGCAAGTCCGCCCAGAATGCGGTATGCGCCCGAAAGAAGGTCGCCCGACAGCAAGTCGCGCAGGGCGTTGCATAGCTGCAAACCGGGTATAACCGTCATTATACTGCCGAGAATTACGAGCGAAGGGCTTGTGCCTATGCCCAAAAGGCCTGCGGCGTGGCATAAAATAAGCGACAGAGCTCCGCCCGCCGCAGAGAGAAGAAGAGTTCTTGCCGCGCCGCCCGAACCGCGCTTTGAAAGCGCGGAGGATAGAACGGCCGTAACAAGCCCGACGATGAAACATATGAGCGCGTCGGAAATACTTCCGCCGAAAAAGGCGCAGAACGAGCCGCAGGCGAGCCCGCCGCCGAAATGCGTAAAACGGGAAGGCTTTAACATAAGAGCCCTGCCGAGCTCCTCCTCAACCTCTCCGAGCTCCGCGCCGCCCTCGGCAAGGCGGAGCACGCGGGAACAGTCCTCGAGGAGCGAAAGGTCGTTATTTGCGCCATATATGCGCTTTAATTGCGTTATGGTGACGCCGCAGGCGCGCACGGATATCTGCACGTGGGAGGGAAGCGCGGCAACCTCGGCGCCGCACAGCGAATACGCCGCGCACATGCGCGCGGCAAAACTTTCGGAGAGCCCCACAGAGGCGCCCGCCGATACGAGCGCCGCACAGAGATTTAACGAAAGATTCGCAACCCTTTCGGCAAATTCGCGCCCGAATTTATAGCCTTCATGTTTTTCGCATAAATTTTCCATACGTTATACTATACGGAAAAATTGCGTTTATGCAGAATTAAAATAAAAAATTAAAAAATTAAAGTTAGATTTTTAATTAAAATAAAATTAATTTTTAATTTAAATTTTATTTTTTATTTAAAAGGTGCGGCAATATAGTTAAAATACCGCCGCACGAAAATATTTTTATTTTACTTTACGAAAAACAAACCACAAAATTATAAGCACCTCGAACGGACACGCCGCGACGAACAGAAGCCAGAGATTGCCAATCTCTGTAAAGAGGTACATAAACGTGAAAATCATGGCGGCGAGCGACCACACAATCAGCGAACAGGTTATCGCGTTGGTGATTCTGTTGCCCCATACTGCCGAAAATACCGTTAAAACTATCGAAGAGACGAACGCCGCAGCGACGAAACTTAAATATTCGTACTCCAAATCGGGAATATAGCAGAGTATTACAAAGATACCCGTTGCAATAAACCACACGAGCGCGAACGACAGCAGAGTTATTAAAATCTGCTTTTTGCGCTTGTGGAGCACGGGTTTTACTTCCTTTTCCTTAGGGCGGCTTACAAGGTCGTCGAGCGTAATGTTATATATGCCCGCTATCTGCATTAAAACGCGGATATCGGGAACGGACTCGCCCCTCTCCCACTTGGATACCGCCTTATCGGAATAATTCAAAAGCTCTGCAAGCTGCGCCTGCGTGAGATTTGCCTTGGTGCGGAAGCGCAAAAGATTTTCTGCAATTATATCTTTTATATCTTCTTGTTCGTTCATAATGCAATTTTACCATATATTTGTTATAAAATCAAGGCTATTTGCCCCATTCTACTGTGAGTAGAATGTGAAATTTTTGCAGTAGAGTCGGTATTTCGCGCGGTATAGCGCGATTTTTTAATCGTAGAGCAAAACGCCGAACAATAGGGTGTATTACGCAGTACAATCGTATATAATTATTTATGTAAAAAGCGCAAAACACGTTTGGCGCTTTGAACTTTTGAATTTTTAGCGGAATAAAAAGATTACAACATTGCGATTACGCGGCGCAAAAGAGCGCATAAAGTTTTATTTTATTACAGGAGAAATATTACAATGAAATTCGATATCTTCGTAGATTCATCCGCCAACCTCACCGAAAAGATGATTGAAGATTGCGGAATCAGAGTTATATCGTATGTATGCACCTGCGACGGCAAGGAGGTTATCTGCTATAAAGACGGAAATACTTTTGCGCAGTCTGCAAAAGATTTTTATGCGGCGATGAGCGCGGGAGCCGACGTCTCCACCTCCCTTATAACGCAGGAGAGGTTTGAGGCTGAATGGGAACCCTCGCTGAAAGAGGGCAGAGACGTGCTTATGTTTACCATCTCTTCGCAGGTGAGCGGCACCAACCATCAGGCAAACCTCGCGGCCGAGGCGCTCATGAAGAAGTATCCCGCGAGGAAGATTTACGTTGCCGACTCGGTGAACTCCTCCCTCGGCGAGGGACTGCTTGCCGTTAAGGCGGCAAACCTGCGCGATATGGGCGAAACGCTCGACACCTGCGCGAAGTGGATTGAAAACAACAAGTGGAAGATGAATTCCTACTTCACCGTATCCGACCTCAAATATCTGAGAAAGGGCGGCAGAATTTCGGGCGTGACGGCGCTTGCGGGTACGCTTTTAAACATAAAGCCCATTCTCAAGGCCGACGGAAACGGCAGAATCGTTATGTGCGGCAGGGTTAAGGGCAGGAGAAAATCGGTAGCCGAGCTCGCCGACTACTACAAAAATTATGCGGTGTTCCCCGAGGGACAGACCGCGGCCATCTGCCACTGCGACTGCGAGGACGAGGCAAACGCGCTCGCCGATATGATAAGGCAGCTCGGCGCGAAGGACGTGACCGTGGAGTATTACGATATAGTGAGCGGCGCGCACGTAGGGCCCGGCACGATTGCATTGTTCTTTATGGGTAAAGACAGACGCGGCGAACAGGCCGAAGAGGCAAAAAAAGCTGCGGGCAAAACAATGCGCGCCGAAGGTAAGATATAAAGAAATAAGTTATAAAGCGCGGCAGCGCGATATCGTTTTACGGCGCTCCGCCGCTGTTATAAAAACCGAAAGAATTTACGGCAATAAATTTATGCGGCACGCCGCCGTATACTGAACTTTGTTTACACAACTCCTAAATAAAAAAACTTGGACCGCCGCCGCGCAAAATTGCGCGGCGGCGGTTCATTATACAAAAAATACTTTATATGCCCGTATTGCACCGCCGCATTGCCATTGCATTTACGCCGCGCTGAAAAGGGCGAAAAACTTTTATGGCGACATAATTTAAGGCGGCAGGATTTAAGGCGGGAAAAACTATTTCTCCGCGGCGGAAAGTATTGCCTGCGCCACGGGAATTGCCGCCGCGCTGCCTATTACCGTTGCGCCGAGCTCCAGAAGTGTTGCGATGCGCCCCGGGGCGTCGGCTCCGTCCGCCTTGATTGCCGCCCTGTCTTTTAAGGCGACCTTTATTATCTTTAAATCTTCCTCGTCGGCACCGCTGCCGAAAAAATCGCCCGCCGTGCGCACGCAGGTTATGCCGCAGTCGCACACGAGCGCGCACAGCCGCGAGAGCTCCTGCGAGGTTAAAAGCGGAGCTTCGAGATTGATTCTGAGCTGCGCCTTTTTCGCCGCCGATTTGAGTTTTTTGAATTCGCGCTTTACATAGCCCCAGCTGCCCTCCTTTACGGCGGGAACGTTTACCGTAACCTCCGCAACGTCGGCACCGTCGCGCAGGGCGCGCTTTATCTGCCGCACCTTTATGTCGGTCGTATCTGTGCCGCCGAGAGGGGATATAAGCGCGGCGACCGAAACTTCCGACGCGGCGCCGAGGTAGTCGTGCGCGGGCTTTACGAGATAGGGCAGAACGCATACCCCGCCTATGCCGAGCTTTTCGGCGTCCTTTAAAGCGCGGCGGAGCGCCGCGCGTTCGCACGATGCCTGAGTGAGCGAAAGCTCTATCTTGCCGATTAAAAGGCGCGCCTCCGCCACCCTCTTCTGGCGTTTGAATTCGTCGAATTCCTGCCGCTCCTGCGGCGAGATTACCTGTTGTTCAGTCTGAGTGGTCTGATTATCCATATTTTACCTTTTATTCCATTATACCCCGTTATAAGGCAAAATATACCGCGCGGAAGGAGCTAAAATTTATGTATGGAAGCGATAGGAATTTTGTACCTTGCCATCCTCTTCGTGGCGTGTTTCGTGTTCGTGCATATGGTGAAACTTGCCGTTATAGGCTTTAAGAGCGTGCGCAAAAAACCCGAGGAAAAACCGCAGCCCGAGCCCGAAAAGAAGAAGGAGCCCCAACCCGTATATTATATTGTGGAAAAGAAACGGGCGCGGAGCAAGGCTACGTACTCGAAACCGAGAGAGATAAAGTTCAAGGACGACAAATGAAAAAAGCCGCGGCGGCGCGCAGAATTTTGCGCGCCGCCGCGGCTTGCTTTATTTTAAAAAATATGTTATCATGCCGCCATGGAAATAAGACAGGCAACAATTTACGATTTGGATAAGCTGTGCGAAGCGGAGGCAGAGTGCTTCAACCCCGCGGAGCGCGCCGAAAGGACGAGCATTGAGAAGAGGCTTAAAACTTTTGCAAACCACTTTTTGCTTTTATTTGAGCGCGGCAGGCTTGCCGCCTACATAGACGGCGCGGTGACGGATGGGCGCGACCTTGCAGACGAGATGTTCGAAAACGAGAAACTGCACGACGAGAAAGGAGCGTGGCAGATGATATTCGGGCTGGGCGTGAAAGAGAATTTCCGCGGCAGAGGGTACGCCGCGATGCTTATAAAAGAATTTTGCGCCGTTGCTGAAAGCGAAGGGCGGCGCGGCGTAGTTTTAACCTGCAAGCCGCATCTTGTACCCTTTTATTCAAAGTTCGGCTTTAAGGACGAGGGCGTGTGCTCCTCCTCCCACGGCGGTGCGGTGTGGCACCAGATGAGAATGGAATTTTAACGCGTTTTGAAAACTGAAACATGCAGTAAAGATCCCCCACTAAAGTGGGGGCTTTATTTTAGCCCTATAAGGGCACTATACCGGCAACCGCTCAAGCGGTCACCGGTACGCTAAAGCTAACGACCGCGCTCCTGTTGCCTCAACCCTTAAAAGG
>DVFR01000042.1 GCA_018713165.1 Candidatus Coproplasma stercoravium
ATACGTTTATCAACTCAATTTACCTGTACGACGACCACTTGAAAATCATATACAATGCCAACAGCAAAGAAGAAACAGTCAGCCTTGCAGAACTCGAAAGTTCAACCTTGTTTTCACGCGGGGCACCAAAAAGCAGAGGAGCAAGTATATGCTCCTCTGCTTTTTGATTCTTGCAGATTATACAGGAGCTGAGGGGAGGCAAGCAAGCTATGCTTGCGCAGGTCGGAGGTTTCGACCGACGACTTGACAGCCCTCGGCTTGGGCTGTCAACCGTGCGCCGCGCTCAAGCGGCAACTCCTGTTATCCGCATAACTTTGCGCCGCAGACATAGTAACGCACAAGAGGCAAGCAAGTGTATGTTTAGCGCGCCGCTCAAGGCGCAACTCCTGTTATCCGCATTAATTTCGCCGACATTCAGCAATACCGTGATATGCAAGAGACATTAAAACAGAAACAAAGGTAAATAACTATGCAATATAAAAACTTACACATAAAACGGCTTACTAAAAAGCAATGGCAGGGATTTATACTCCCCATAGGATACACAACCGACTGCCATTACAAGACCGAAATTAAAAACGTTGGCGGAAATTTTACTGTCAGCCTGAGAATGGAGCGCTTTCCCTCTCCCGTCACTCACACCCCAGACGAAAATGACTTCCCCGACAGGCTGTACGCACCCCACTGGGTCGGGGCGTGTGCCTACGGCGCGTTTGACGGCGAAAAACTCGTCGGCGCGATAGAATATTGCCCCGAGAACTGGACAAACCGCATACGCGTGACCGAACTCTGGACAGACGAAAACTACCGCAAAATCGGTCTCGGCAAATATCTCATGAATATAGCAAAGCGCAAGGCGACGGAGCGCGGCTGCAGAATGGTGATTTTAGAAACGCAGTCGTGCAACACTGATGCCATAGGCTTTTATCTGCACGAAGGTTTTACCCTCGCGGGAGTGCTTGCCTACGACTATACAAACACCGACATGGAGCGGAACGAAGTCCGGCTTGAACTCGGCTGGCTCAATCCCGACGCAAAATAATACATATAAGAAGAACCGTGGCGGCAAATTAATTTGCCGCCACGGGAAAAGGCGCACAGTGTGCGCCTTTTTTATTATTGCAGAATTATTTGCAGTATTTCTTTTCGATATCGGAAATCTTGTCGACCCTGCGCTGGTGTCTGCCGCCTTCAAATTCGGTGGTGAGGAATTTTTCGACTATTTTGAGCGCATATCCCACCCCGACAACCTTTTCGCCGAGGGCGAGCATATTTGAATCGTTGTGCAGCCTCGTGAATTCGGCACAGTAAGTGTCGTGGCAATGCGCGCAGCGAATGCCGGGAACTTTGTTTGCGACGATTGAAACGCCGATACCCGTCGAGCATACCACGATTCCCCTGTCGCATTTTCCCGCCGCCACGGCTTCCGCCGCGGGAAGCGCATAATCGGGATAGTCGCAACTGTCGTACGAATCCGTTCCGAAATCTTCATACTCGTAGCCGTGTTCTTTGAGATAGCCTATAATTTCGCGTTTTAAATTAAGTCCGCCGTGGTCGCAGGCAAGCGCAATTTTCATTGTATGATCTCCTTTTGTATTGTAATTATAATCGGTTCCGCCGAATTTCCGCGTATTCATTCGCCGTCGGCGAGAACAATCTTTTCTATTATTATGTCGCACGCGCGCAACAAATAGTCGCGCGTGGTGCGGTACACCTCTATATCGCAACCGTAGGGGTCGGGAACGTCGCTCCCGCAGAATTCCTTTATGCAATACACCTTTCCGCAGCCCTCGAGAATCTGTTTCTGTTTTTCTGTCATGCAGATTACGGCGACGGACTTATCGATGATTCCCTGCGTAAGCTGGCGAGGCGTAAACTTTTCCACGCGGACGCCTATCTCTTCGAGCGCGCGCCTGCTGTTGGCGGAAATACTCCCGCCCACTTCGGCGAAGAGCCCGCACGAGGCTACGTCCCACCATTTTATTTTACGCCCCTTTATTTTGCTGCGCAGTATGGCTTCCGCCATGGGACTGCGGCAGGTATTGCCCGAGCATACGAACAGTATTTTTTTGCGTTTCATCTTTTACCCCTTTAAAAAGGTGCGCCCCGACTTTTTTACGCCTTATCCCCGCCGCAGGCCTTGGTAAGCCTGTTCATCACGCCTACCATTACGCCGTCCTGCTTTTCGGGCGCAACGGCTATTATCAAATCGGCGACAGACTCGCCTTCGCGGAGTTTATAATACAGGTTGGCCGCAATCTCCTCCCCGCTCCTGCCGAGATTGAGAATGTGTTCGGACGGAACGTCCTTTTCAAGCGCAGCGGCGAGGCTTTCGTCGCACATAACGTAGGCCTTAACGCCCTCCGCGCGCTGCCTTGCATATTCTTCGGCAGCCCTGCTCCTTTCGGCGTAAGAAAAGAGCATTGTGAGGCAGTTTGGCGAATAATGCTTGTATTTCATGCCGGGCGAACGAACTTTTTCGCCCGCTTTGGGGACGAATACGTTGCAGTCGCCGGCAACTTCGGCTATCATCTCGCGCGTTACGAGCCCGCTCCTCAAAACGCACGGAATTTCCCCCGTGCAGTCGAGCACGGTGCTCTCTATGCCGCCGGTGCACTTACCGCCGTCGAGAATGAGCGGAATTCTGCCCGCAAAGTCGGCATAGACGTGTCCGGCGGTAACGGGACTTACGTGCTTTGAAATATTTGCCGAAGGCGCCGCAATCGGCAAATCGACGTATTTTAAAAATTTCTGCGCGTCGGGGTGCGACGGAACGCGCACGCCTACCGTATCCAGCCCGCACGAAACTATCGGCGAAACGGCGCCGCGGCTTTTAAACACCATGGTGAGCGGGCCGGGCATAAATTTCTGCGCAAGGCTGCGCGCGTACTGCGGAATGTCGCAGACTATGCGCTCTATGTCGTAGTCCTTATGTACGTGGACAATCAGCGGGTTGTCCTGCGGACGACCCTTAACTTCGTATATTTTTTTAACGGCTTCGCCGTCGAAAGCATTGGCGCCCAGCCCGTATACCGTTTCGGTGGGAAAGGCGACGAGCCCGCCCTCTTCGAGAATTTTTTTTGCGGAGGAAAGGGAATTTTCGTCCGTTTTAAGTATGAGAGTTTCCATCATCACAGATTCCGCCGGAATGCGGAAAATTACGCTCAAAAATTTAAGTTATAAATTTACCGCGTGAACGCGGCAAAACTTATTCTTCACCGCCGAAACTGTCGTCGCTGAAAGGCAAATCGGGAAATTCCTCGTCGGAATACGCGCCGCCCTCTTCGCCTTCGTCGGCGGAATCGTCGCGGCGTTCGTTTTTGCCGTGACCGTCGTCGGACTTTTTGCCCGCCTGTGCGTTGAGTTCCCTCAGTTCGCTCGGGTCGGGCGTGACGAATTTTGTATATTCGCCTTTGAAACGCAGCTGCGTTCTGCCCGTTTCGCCGTTTCGGTGTTTTGCGATTATAAGGTCGGCCATTCCGCGCACGATTTTATTCTTTTCAATCTCTTCGGGCGAAGCTGTCATATCCGGACGGTTGATAAAGATAACCATGTCGGCATCCTGCTCTATCGCGCCCGATTCGCGCAGGTCGGAGAGCTGAGGCTCGCCTACCATACGGCGAAGCTGCGAAAGCGCGATTACGGGAACGTCGAGTTCCTTCGCCATTATTTTGAGGTCGCCCGTTATGTGCGCGATTTCACGCGTACGGTTTTCGTCCTGCTTATATCCGCTCGACATAAGCTGTATGTAGTCTATCATTACGAGGTCGAGCCTGCCGCCGTTTTTCGCCTTGATTCTCCTGCACTTTGAAAGAATTTCGGCGGGCGTAACGCGCGACGAATCGTCGATTATAATGCTCAGTTTTTTGAGGTCCTCGCCCGTTTTAACGAGCGCCTTCCAGTCGTTGGGCGTTAGTTTGCCCGAGAGCGCGTTCGACATGCTCACTTTCGCGCTTGCGCAAAGAAGCCTCTGCACAATCTGAATTTTGGGCATTTCGAGCGAGAATACGGCACATACGTTGCCCTGGAACGCCGCCGCTTCGACTATGTTCATCGCAAGCGAAGTTTTACCGCTGCCGGGGCGCGCGGCGATTACTATGAGGTCGGAACGCTGAAAACCGTTGGTAATCTTATTGAGGAACGGAAAGCCCGTGGGAATGCCGCGGAGCGCGTCCTTGTCGGCGGCTATCATCTGGAATCTGTCGATAACGTCGCCGACCATAGAGCTTTCGCGTATGTCGTCCATAGACGAGGTATCGCCCTTCTTTGCGATATCGTATATGAGTTTTTCGGCATACTGAACGCTCTGCGTGCCGTCGGTGCTGTTCATCGAATTTTCGATAATGTTGCGCGACGCGCGTATAAGCTCGCGGTTGGTGCTGTCGCGCTTGACGATATCGAAGTAGTGCTTATAATTTGCCGCCGAGGGTACCGACTGCATAAGTTCGGTAATGTAGTCGATGCCGCCGACCTTTGAAAGATTCCCGTCCTTTTCGAGGCAGTCGGAGATGGTTATTATGTCGGCGGGCTTGCGCTGATAGAAAACCTTTAATATCGCCGAAACGATTAGCTGGTGCGACTCCTGATAAAAATCCCTGTCGGTAAGCTTGTCGGCGACTTCCGATAAAACGTCGTTATCTATCAGCATACAGCCTATAAGCGACTGCTCCGCCTCTAAATTGTTAGGTAAAACATTAGTTTTGTCTGGCATAGTACTTTATATATTCATAAGTTTCTCAAATTCAGCAAGCGTATCGCCGAATTCTTTCATTGCAAACTCGAAGGGCGCTTTGCTCTCCAAATCAATGCCCGCAAGGCGCAGAAGCGATACGGGGTCGGTCGAGGAGCCGCCCGAAAGGAATTTGAAGTAATCTTTTACGGCAGGTTCCCCTTCGGTTAAAATCCTGTGCGCGATATTCATTGCGGCGGTTATGCCCGTTGCATATTTATATACGTAGAACGCCCTGTAAAAATGGGGAATTCTCGCCCACTCGCAGGAGATGTGATAGTCGTGCTCAACGGCGTCGCCGTAGTAAGCTTTGCCGATTCTGCCGTAAATTTCGCAGAGGAGTTCCTTCGTGAGGGGTTCGCCCTTCTCCGCCCTGTCGTGAGCTTCATACTCGAACTCGGCAAACATCGTCTGGCGGAAGAGCGTCCCGCGGATTGTGTCGAGATAGTAATTGAGCAGGTACTTTTTAAGATTTACGTCGTTTGTGTCGCCGAGCATGAATTTGAGAAGCAGGACTTCGTTGACAGTGCTGGCAACCTCGGCCACAAAAATTTTGTAGTCGCTCTTTGCATAAGGCTGGCTGTGCGAGGAGAAATATGTGTGGAGCGAATGTCCCATCTCGTGCGCAACGGTAAAAATTTCGCTTATCGTGGGCTTGTAGTTGAGAAGAACGAACGGATGAACGCCGTAGCACCCCGTGCTGTATGCGCCGCTACGTTTGCCGTCGGTCTCCTCCACGTCAATCCAGCGCTCGTCGTGGCCGCGCTTCAAAAGCGCTTGATATTCCTTTCCGAGGGGAGCGAGTCCCTTTACGACATAGTCGTAGGCGTCGTCGTAGTCCATCTTGACTTCGACGTCGGAAACGAGCGGAGTATATACGTCGTAGAAATAGAGTTTGTCGTAGCCAAGAATCTTCTTCCTGTCGGCGATGTAGCGGTGCATTGCAGGAAGGCTGCCGTTTACCGCTTCAAGCAGGTTGCGGTAAACCGACTCGTCGACGTCCTCGCCCGAGAGAGCGCGCTCTAAGCAGGAATTGTATCTGTATGCCTTGCTGAGGAATACGTCCTTCTTTACATTTCCGTAATAGGTCGCGGTTATGGTGTTGAGCAGGCTTTCGTATGCGCCGTAGTATTTTTCATAGGCCTCCCTTCTCTTTTCCCTGTCGGTAGAATGGAGAACAACGCCGTATGTGCCGTGGGTGAGCTTGGTCTTTTCGCCGTCGAGCTCAATCTCGGGGAAAGGAAGGTCGGCATTGTCAATCATGGAGAAGATGTCGTCGAATGAGCCGAACGTTTCGCCGGCAAGCGCGACCAGCCTCTCTTCCGCCTCGGGAATTACGTGCGGCTTGCGCTTTATGAGCAGTTTAAGCATATAGTCGTAGTCGGAAAAGTCCTTGTCCGTCACGAGCGAATTGAGGTATTTTTCGTCCTGGGCCGCCATTTCGGGCTCAAAGAATGCCATTTCGGCACTGTATTTGGATATGAGCGCGGCGCAGCGGGCATTGTATGCGTTGTACCTGGATATGCGCGTATCCTCGTCCTGCTTCATCGACGCATAAACATATACGCGTTCAAGCTTCTTCGAAAATTCGTCGTTGTCTTTGAGGAGCTGCAAAAGCTTGTCCCTGTCGCCGAGTTTGCCGGCATAGGAGGAAAAGTTTATGCTCTTTTCGGTATCGGCATACGCCTTTTCCCACTCCTCGTCGGAGGTAAAGATATCCTCGATTTTCCACTTGTAGCGCTGTTCAACCTGGTTTCTTTCCATAATATATATCCTCTTAAATATTTTACTCAGTTTTTGTTGGAGTGAATGGGTGCTGGAATGAGCCCTCCCCTCGAGATGAATTTATTGCTCGACTCCTTATGTACGGGCATTATGGGCGCCCTGCCCAGAAGACCGCCGAAGTTTACGCAATCGCCGACGTCCTTTCCGGGTGCGGGAATTATGCGCACGGCCGTCGTCTTGTTGTTTATCATGCCTATCGCCGCTTCGTCGGCGATTATAGCGCTTATCGTAGACGCGGGCGTGTCTCCAGGCACGGCTATCATGTCAAGCCCGACCGAGCAGACCGCGGTCATCGCTTCGAGCTTGTCGATATTGAGTCCGCCCCTCTCGGCAGCCTCTATCATGCCGATATCCTCCGATACGGGGATAAACGCGCCCGAAAGTCCGCCCACGCGCGAGCTTGCCATTACGCCGCCCTTTTTGACTGCGTCGTTGAGCATTGCAAGGCATGCAGTGGTGCCGTGCGTGCCGACGCTTTCAAGCCCCATCTCTTCGAGAATCTGTGCGACCGAATCGCCCCTTGCCGGCGTGGGCGCGAGCGACAGGTCGACGATGCCGAACTCCGCACCGAGGCGTTTTGCGGCCTCGCGAGCAACTAACTGACCCGCGCGCGTGATTTTAAACGCCGTGCGCTTAATCATCTCGGCAAGCTCGGTCAAATCGGCGTCCGGAATGCTCTCTATCGCATGCTGTACGACGCCGGGACCCGAAACCCCGACGTTAACCACCGTGCCGCTTTCGCCTACGCCGTGGAATGCGCCCGCCATGAAGGGATTATCTTCGACGGCGTTGCAGAATACCACGAGTCTTGCGCAACCGAAGCCGTCCCTGTCTTTGGTGAGTTCGGCGGTCTTTTTGACGATTTCACCCATAAGGCGCACCGCGTCCATATTGATGCCCGACTTCGACGAGCCGATATTTATAGAAGAACAGAGCTTTTCGGTAGTTGCGAGCACTTCGGGAATGGTTTCGATAAAGGTCTTTTCGTAATCCGCCATACCCTTGTGCACGAGCGCCGAATAGCCGCCCAAAAAGTCTATTCCGAGAGCAGAAGCCGCCTTATCGAGCGCCTTGCCCACCTTTGCCGACTGCGCGGCGAACGGCGCGCATACAATGCTTGCGGGGGTCACCGAAACGCGCTTGTTTACAATGGGTATGCCGTATTCCTTGGAGAGCGATTCCGCCACTTTTACAAGGTTTTCCGCCTGTGAACATACCCGGTCGTACACGCGCTTTGCCGTTTCGTCGGCAGAACCTGCTATGCAGGGCAAGAGGGAAATTCCCATCGTTATCGTGCGGATATCGAGGTGCTCCCTCTCTATCATGTTGACTGTTTCGATTACGTCGTATTTATTGAACATAACGGCCTCTTATATCCTGTGCATGGCGTTAAAAATTTCTTCGTGCTGAATGTGTATGCTCATGCCTATCTTTTCGCCCATCTCCGCGCTCTCTGTTGCGAGCACCGAAAGCTCCTCTTTCGCGCCCGAAAGGTCTACGAGCATTATCATTGTAAAATAGTCCTGCAAAATAGTCTGGCTGATATCGAGAATGTTAACGCCTTTTTCCGCGAGGAAGGTGCTCACTTTCGCTATTATGCCCGTTTTGTCTTTTCCTACGACAGTTACTACCGCACGCATAAAAATCTCCTGAAACTTTTGTATTATAAATTTTTCCCGCGCGGCGCGCCGCGCAGAGCATATATCGTTTAACTTGCCGACGGTTATACTATCTTACCGAAGGCAAAAAATGAATAAAAACCTGTAAAGAAGCTCTTGCACGAGAGCGACCAGTCTGTTATCACGCCGATAAGCGTATCGTAACCGAACGTGCCGTAGTGACGGCTGTCGTTGCTCACTATCTCCTG
Source organism: Candidatus Coproplasma stercoravium (assembly GCA_018713165.1). Lineage (GTDB taxonomy): Bacteria > Bacillota > Clostridia > Christensenellales > Borkfalkiaceae > Coproplasma > Coproplasma stercoravium. The sequence continues at coordinate 8,382 of DVFR01000042.1, forward strand.
TCCGTCGTGCACCGACCCCCTGTTGTCGCCGAGAAGAAACATACTGTTTTCGGGCACGACGAGCGGATTATCCTCTGAACGATACGAATTGTAGCTCAGATTCGGGTCATTATTTTCAGGCAGGACGTAGCTCTCTTCGAGGGCGATAAAGCTGTTTTCCCCTTCGTACATTATATATACGATTCCGTCCTCCATATAGAGCGAATCGCCGCCCAGCGCGATGACGCGCTTTATTATATATCCGCCCGAAGGGCTTTCTACCACAACAATGTCGCCGCGTTCGGGGAGCACGTAAGTATCGGCGTACAGATAATCTCCTCCCGAAAGATAGCTTTCGGGCGCGCCGGTAAGCGTCGGCGACATCGAGTTCCCCACGACGTATATGCCGATATACCGCGCCGAAAACAGCCCCCTGCACAGCAGAAGAAATATGAGAATGATAAGTACGATTACAAACGGGTCCTTATAAAAGGCATACCGCTTTTTACCGAGAAGCCTGTCGCCCATGTCACAGCCACATCACGTTGTTTACGGCGTACTGCTCGCCGCAGGTTATGGTGAATTTAAGTTTTTTGCAGAAGGATTGCAGGTGCATGCCCTGCGCATTTTTAAAGTCCTTGCTTTCGAGAAGTATGCCCTGCCACAACCCGCCGGCGACACTGCGGCCCGCCGTAAAAATATCGCCGCTCTCCATGTCCTGCATGGAAAAACGCACTTCGGCGGGATTGTCGCATATCACGTCGAGTTTCAGTATCGAATCGTCGGACGGAGAAAAGCCCGCATTGTTGAAAAGGAAGGTCATAAGCCCGCAAACCGAGTACACGCCTTTGAGCCCGTCTGACTTTTCCACCACCTGCGGAAGCACGGCCTCGCTGGTGAGGAACACTCCGCCGAGCGCGAACGAACGGTCGGCTATCGAAAAACTGTCGGCGCCGCTCTTTGCCGTGTATATCACGCGGCACTTCTTTCTCATATTTTTGAACTTGCCGCTCACTTTTCTCACGGCCATACGCGACCACACGGTGAATCCGTTGGTGTAGCGCGCGTAACAGAACGCAAACACTACCGCCGTCTTTTCGTAAATATTCAGATAAAAATCGTGCACGTGCCCGCTGCCGCCCTTATACGGCGCGGGCGTCCATTCGCGCATGACGGGGTCGGTACAGTCCTCCGCCATATACATTCCGAATTCTTCGGGCACGCCCTGCGGGTCGAACTCGGCGCGGGCGACGAGGTTCTGCTGCTCGTCGGCAACCACCGTTATAACGGCGGGCTTCGGAAGGAACACCTGCCTTTCGCGCACGAACCTGTCGAGAAACAAAAACATATCCCTGGTGCCCTGCACGTCGATACAGCCGTTGCAATGCACCGAATATGAAATTACACTGAGCGCGGCATAGTTTTCGTTTATGCGGGAAAAGGTGTCGTACGCCCTGTCGTAATCGAATCTCTCGTCGTTTGTCGAGCAGAGCATAAGCACGGGGCACTTTACGAACGGCGCGTACGCCTGCGAATCGATGCCCGCGATAAAGCGGTATCTTTCGTCGTCGAGCACGGGCTCCTGCGAGCCGAATTTGCAGTAGCCCGAGTATGTTTTCCAGCCAGCCGCGCACACGGTTACCATGCAGGCAAGCTCCACGCTCGAAGCGAGCTTCCAAGCAATCTCGCCGCCGTCGCGTATGCCGACGACGCCTATCTTGCCCACGCCGCCGCGGTCTTTGAGATATTTATAGCAATATCTTGCCACAGCAACCCACTCGTACCAGCTTGTTTTTGACGCGTCCTCATCGACGAAATCTTTGTATCTTCCGCACCTTTTAAGGTTGGCATAGGCGACGTTTTCGGGATACACGGTAAAATCGGCGCTCTCCCATTCGCCCCTGTAATCGGGCATGAGCACGCTGTATCCGCGCCTGACGAAAAATTTCATCATCTCCTCGTCGACGGTTTCAGCGCTGTCGGGCAAAAGAATGACGACGTCGTCGGACGGCGCGGAAACGTCGCTGCCGAAGGCCGCGTAAATTTTTACGCGGCCCGCGCCCGTATCACGGCCGTAAAAGCTCAGATATTCGGTTTTTATTCCGTCGTCGGTCTTTGACGAAAGTATTTTGGCTTCGGTGGGAAGGCTGTCGTCAAAATTTTTCCAGAGCGATACGGGGGTTAGAATAGTTGACAAATTATCTCCTGTCAGCAACTGAGCTTGATTGTAGAGCCGTGGCTCTCAGTTGCCTTGCTTACTAATATTTTACTGCTTATTCTGTGTTTCAATTCTTCGACGTGGCTTATAAGCCCTATCGAAAAGTTCTCGTTTTTAAGTTTTTCGAGCGCGCCGAGAACTGTGTCAATCAAATCGCCGTCGAGCGTGCCGAATCCTTCGTCGAGGAAGAAAAATTCTATCGATTTGAGCGAACGGCTGCATATCGTCGAACTCAGCGCGAGCGCCAGCGAGAGCGACACCAGGAAGGTTTCGCCGCCGGAGAGCGTTTTTACCTTCCTCAGCTCGCCTCCGTTGTAGTTATCGCCCACGCAGAAATTGTTGTCTACATAGGAAAGATAGTATCTTCCGTCCGTAAGCTCGATGAGAGTGCGTGACGCCGTGCGGGATATGTTGACGAGGTGCTCGTTGGCAATGTACTCCATAAACTTGTTGTCGCGCAGCAGGCTTTTAAGTTTGCCGATGAGGTCGCGCTCGTGTAAAACGAGCGAAAAGTCCTTTTCGAGCGCAGCCTTTTCTTTGAGCCGCGCTTTGAGGTTTTCCGCCGCTTTTTCGGCAACGGCGGTATCAGAAAGATTTTTGGAATAAGCGTCCCCCGCCTCTTTCTTTAAGGCGAGCGCGGCGCGCACCGTATCTTCAGTGATATTTTCGGCGCCCTCTGCCGGCTTTGCGTTTTTGGCTTCGCCCTCCGCCTTGGAATACTCGGCGGTAAAAGCATTCAGCTCCCTTACAGCCTCCCGGTAGCCGCCGTACTTTTTTATGAGCGCGCGGCATTCGCCGGCGTCTTTCAGACCCGCGGCGGCAACGTTCTCGGCCGCAGCGTTCAGCGCGGACTGTTTCTGCGCCGAAACAGTTTTGAGCTCGGCGGCGTTTGCCGCAATCTTCTTGTCGTTTTCGGCTATATCCGATTTGAGCTTTTCAACCCTGTCGGTGAGTTGTTTTTTCTTTAAACGAACTTCTTCAAGCGACTTTGCAGCATCTTTTGCGGCGGCGCGGTAGTCGGTCTGTTCCCCGAATACCTCCCTGACCTTCGCCGAAAGTTCGTCGCACTCGGCGCGCAGGTTTTCCCCGCGCACTTTGAGCTCGGAGAGCTTTTCGGAAGATATCCCTGCCGCAAGCTCCGCCGTTTTAAGCTCCCCTTCCAGCCTTTTGACTGCAATTTCGAGAGCTTTGCGCTCATCTAACTTTTCGCGGAACTTTTTAAGTTCCTCGTTCACGTCTATGCGGGCATCCTTTAAGGTGAGTATAAGCTCTTTATATTCGTTTGCCCTTTTCGTAAGCGCCCTGTCGATAAACTCATAGAGCGCGGAATTATCTTTGTACTGCCTTATTTCGGACTGTAATTCTTTTATATAGTTCAAAGTGCGCGCGTATTCGTCCTTTAAAATTCCGCCGCGGAACTCTTTTTTGAAATATTCGTCTATATTCAGCTCGGGAAATGCCGCAAGCGACTTTTGCGCCGCTGCGAGCTCTTCCGCCTTGCTCTTTGCGAGCGCACCATTTTTTGCAAACACTGCGTTCTCGTCTTTATATTGCATCCTGCACCTTTTAAGTTCCGCGTCGCGTTCGGAAAGCGTTCTTACGGTCGGCTGTATGCCCTCCATAAGCGCGCAGCGCCTCTGCAACCTCTCAATCTCGCCGTCGAAGTCGCTCTCTGAAAGCTGTAAAGACGCGGCGTCGAGCTTTTCTTTGAGCGCGCCCGCGCAGTCGGTGAGTTTTGCGCTCTCCTCACTGAGCGATAATATTCTGCGTTCGCAGTCATCAGCCTTATCGGCGTTTTCGCACGCGCGTTCGCACAGCGCAAGCACGGGCAGAAATTTTGCAAGTTCGTCGAATGCGCCCTTGCGGTTTTCAAGCGCGGAGAGCCGCTCCACCGCGGCGACATAGGCCTTTTTCTGCTCGAACAGCCTGCTCTGCGCGGCATATTCCGAATCAGCCTTTTCGGCGGCCTGTTTTAAGACTTGCGACGCGCCTTTAAGCGCTTGCACGCTGTTTTCAAGCTCTCCGAGCTTTTCCTTCGTGTCGTTTTCGTAGGCCTTTAACGTGCCCTGAACGGTGTTATATTTTGCCTCCGCCGCATTTTCGCGCGCAGAGAGCTTAGCTTTTAAAGCCTTTCCGTATTTTTGCAGGTTGAACAGCCTTTCTATCAGCTCTATTCTCTCCGACGGGGCGGAGTTTACGAACTGCGCGAACTCACCCTGCGGAAGAGCGATACATTTGCGGAAGTCTTCCTTGTTTATTCCTATTATTTCGGTAATTTTATCGTTTACCGTTTTTACGTTGTCGGCTATGGCGAGAGATTCGCCGTCGGCGCCGAATTCATACAGGAGCGCCTTGTGCGTCCCGCTCTTTCTCTTTATGTTGCGTTCGACGAGATAGGTCTTGCGCTCGCCGTTCGTGAATATGTCGAAAGTGAACTTTACGTCGAGTTCGTCGCACTTATAATTAATCTTGTCGAGCTTATCGGGATTGCGCTCTATGTCGCCGTACAGCGCAAAGTTTATCGCGTCGAGTATCGTGCTCTTGCCGCTGCCCGTTTCGCCGAAGATTCCGAAGATTCCGCTCTGCAGAAGGGGCGCGAAATCTATAACCGCCCTTTCGGAGAAGCTGTTGAGCCCTTTGAATTCAAGTCTTACAGGTTTCATTCTTCCTCCGTCAGCGAAAGAAAGAGCGCGAGAAGGTCGGACGGAACGTCTGCGCCGAAGCGGGACGAATAATACTCCGAAAACAACTGCGAAGAGCTCTTGCCCTCGTTTGCGGAGACTCCCGCGGCCAAAAGCTCGGAATCTACCGACATTCTCAGCGAATACAGATTTTCGCACGAGTGCAGCCCCGCCATCTCCGAGGGCGACAGGGGCGACTTTAAGTTGAGCGTAAGTTCGGCTATCGCCACCGCATTGTCGCCGAGCAGTTTAATGCCGTCGGCCGCGCTGTTTGCCTGCAGGCGGACGAGTTTTTTGCACGATTTCAGCGGCACGGTTTTAAAGTTTTTCACGCCGCCGTCTGTGAGGTCGAACACGTTTATACTCTTTTCCTGCCCGGCCTCGTCAAACGTAAAACGCATTATCGCGCCGCTGTAATATATGTTTTCGCCCAGTTTCTGCCTCTTGTGCAGGTGACCGAGCGCACTGTAATCACATTCAGGAAAGAGGTTTAGCCCGACTGCGCGCGCGCCGCCGAGGTCTATTTCCCTCTCGCTGTCGCCCGCCTTGCCGCCGGCGGCAAATATGTGGGAGAGAAATACCGACGGAATCTTTTCTTTCTTTCCGCGCTCGCCGTAGTCAATCCAGCGTTTGATTTTTATGGCAAAGCTCTCGTCACTCTTCCCCTCTTTAAAGCGCGCCTCGTTGGGATATGGCAGCGTGTTTATATACACCATCTCCCCCGCGTCGTTGGCAAAAACGGCGTAGCCGCCGTCCGATTCTACGGGGTAGCAACTGCCCCTCTTTTTGCAGTCGAGCGCCTTTAAGTTGTTGCCTACGGTATAGATGTTCAGCTCTTCCGAGAGCGCCTGCGCCGCAGTCAGGCGGACGTAGTCGTCGTGATTGCCGCTTATTATGAGCACCGCGCAGGTAGAGGCAATGTTTTTGACGGAAGTATAAAAAATCTCCTCCGCCTCAGCCGAAGGCGTGTACGTATCGAAAACGTCGCCCGCGACGAGCAGAAGCTCGACTTTTTCCTCCCTGCAGAGCTCTGCAATTTCGGCGAGCACCTCTTTGAATTCTTCTCCCCTGTCTCTGCCCATCAGCTTTTTGCCGATGTGCCAGTCGGAAGTGTGCGCAATCCTCATATACCTTTAAATAACTTTAACCTGAAATTTGCCCCGCCCGCAGCGTATGCGATTTAGCCTGCCCTGCCGCCAAACGGTTGCATTTTGCGGCGATTTGGGTTATAATTTTTTCATACGGCATAAGGCGGAATTTATATCAATTATATTCCTTTTGAGTAAATAAATCAAGCGATAAAACGGTATTTTACGATATGGCTTTCATCTCCCTGTCGCCCGAACTTTCGGCAAAGTCGTTCACGGGCGTAGAAAACAAGTTTATAACCAAATACATGCCCATACTCGACCCGCTCGCGGTTAAAGTTTATCTGTACGGACTGTATCTGAGCGGAAATGCGGGGACGTTCACCATAGACGACCTTGCAAAGAGCCTGAACATCTCCGAGGAGCAGGCGGTAAACTGCTTTGAATACCTCGACGAGTTCGAGCTGGTGCAGATTACCTGCCGTTCGCCCTTTGAAGTCACCTACCTCGACGCGGAGAACGTGAGCGGCACACCTAAAAAATACAAACCCGAGAAGTATGCCGACTTTGCAAAGAGCGTTCAGGCAATAATTAAGGGCAGAATGATTTCCACCAACGAATACCGCGAATATTTTTATCTGATGGACGAATACGGGTTCGAGCAGAGCGCGCTTTTGATGATTGTCAACTACTGCGTAAACATGAAAGGCGACGACATACGCGTGCAGTACATAAAAAAGGTTGCAAAGAGCTTTGCCGCCGAAGGCGCCACTACGGCAAAAAAAGTGGACGAAAAACTCGCGCAGTTCACCTCCTCCACGCCGTCGCTTTTAAAGATCTTCTCCGCGGCGGGAATTTCGCGCAGACCCGGGATTGAGGACGACGCCCTGTATAAAAAATGGAGCGGCGAATTTGGTTTTTCTGACGAGGCGATTATCGCCGCCGCCAGATACTTTAAGGCAAAGACGACCGAAAAGATTGACGAAGCTCTGGGCGAACTCTACCGCAACAAAAAATTTGACGTAAAAGAGATAGAATTCTATTGCAAGAACAAAAATTCCGTGCACGCTGCGACCGTTGAAATCGCAAAGGCGCTCGGGGTATATATGCAAAACGCCGCGCCGTATATAGAAAACTACGTCAGCGTATGGTGCGACAGAGGGTATGAACTCCCCGCCTTAAAAGCGCTCGCCTCCTACTGCTTTACGCACGGCAGAAAGTCGTTCGAAGAGATGGACGATTTCATAAAAACGCTGTACGATAAGGGAATTATAAGCGAAAAGGCAATAAATTCGTATATCGAAATGACGAACGCCGAGGACGAGTTTATTAAAAAAGTGCTCTCCTCCTGCGGACTTACGCGCAGAATAATCTCGCTCGACAGGGAATTTATCGCAAAATGGCGGGAATGGAATTTTTCCGACGAGATGATTTTAAAAGCTGCGGAACTCGCCGCTGGCAAAAACAACCCCATGGCGTATATGAACGGCGTGCTCTCCTCCTGGAAGTCCTCGGGCGTGTTTACTCCCGATAAAATAACGGGCGCCGCTCCCGCCGTAACCTCACGCGGAGAAAAGACTGTCGACAGGTCGGTGATTGAGCGCCACTATTCAAAACTAAGGCAGATTGCCGAGGACAGGGCGGAAAAAACGCTCGAAAAGGCGCTTGCCGACAAGGTCTATGCAAAGCTGCACAAAGAGCTCAACTCGCTCAACATTCAGCTTGCCTTTGCCGAGAGCCGTGCCGACGGCACGGAAGATGAAATAACGCAGAAAATAGCCGATACGGAGAAAAATGCAGACGCGCGGCTTAAAGAACTCGGTATAGATAAAGCCGACTTCGAGCCGCACTACAACTGCAAAATCTGCGGCGACACGGGCTACGACGCAAACGGCAACCCCTGCAGGTGCCTTAAAAAATTTATCGAAGACTACAAGAGAGCATGACTTAGCTTCCGCAAGCTTAAATACCGCGGCTGAAACCTTTTACTGCGGAACATAACATAATTTTTAAAACATATGCGTGCGGGCGAAAAAGCCCGCACGCTTTATAAATGCAACTCCCGCGCCTCCGTATACCGCCTTTTGCCATGCACAAGAAGTCAGCCGCAAAATTTTTCTTTTTTAAGGTTTTTTCGCCCGTTTTTGTTTGACAATGCCGATTGTTTAACATATAATATCAAAGTAACCGCTTGGAACAAGCCGTCACACAACAATATATGCTGTTATGGCTCAGCAGGTAGAGCACGTCCTTGGTAAGGACGAGGTCGCGGGTTCAAATCCCGCTAACAGCTCCAAAAATAGAGGCAAGCAGAAATGCTTGCCTCTATTTTTTGGTAAAAGTATTGTAAATTAGCGGGATTTGAGGGCGGAGGCGCGAGCGGGAGCGAGCGGTTTGCGTGAGGACACCGCAGTCAGCGACGCTTTTTACGCAAACTGAAAGGCGGACACCCGCCTTTCACCGGGGCGCGTCCGCTAAAGGCGCAAATCCCGCTAACAGCTCCAAAAATAGAGGCAAGCAGAAATGCTTGTCTCTCTTTTTGGTAATGATATTGTAAATTAGCGGGATTTACGGTCTGCCTTTTATCCGTTTTGCAATACAATCATCCCTAAAATAAGTTGATTATGTTACACATAGTACTTAATATTTGTTTAATAATTGCAAAATTGAGCGCCGCAGGAGCAAAAAGTGCCACCCGCGGCGCAGGAAATATATCAAGCGCAATGTGCGCACAATTAATATTATATTCTAACGCGGCGATAAACGTTAACGCTTTACTCTACCTGCACGAGGTCGGAAGTTGAAATCGTGTATATAGACGTAGTCACAGTTTCGCCGTCCCGTTCGAGCACGAACCTTATCTTATCGCCGCTGCGGAGCGTAAGCGCGACGTCGCCGAGAGTAAACGTGCGGTTAATCTCCTTCTCTGTGCCGTTCACATCTATTTTTTTAATCACGTCGCCGTTCTGAAGCCCGAGCCCCGCGGCAATCGTATCCGTCGTTACAGATTCCACATTTACGTTTTCGGTAATTTCGCCGTATCCTTTGTCGCTGTCATACACGTATTTGGAGCCGCTCGAGGATACCGTTATGCCGAACTTTACCGTATATGCGCCGTTCGTCTGGTTGTCGCCGTCGTTGGCGTAACAGATAATGTTATCGACCGTGCCCGTTACTATTTCGAGCGGTATCGCATAATTTATATTCTGGTCCTCCGTGTTGCCCGCATTTGTTATGCCTATGAGTTCGCCCGACGAATTGAAGAGCCCGCCGCCCGAATTTCCGCTGTAAAGCGGTGTATCTATTCTGAGCGAACGGTATGTTCGCGAAGTGCCGTCGATATTCAGGGATATAAGTTCGTTTTCGGTACTGATAATACCCTTGGTAACGCTCAGTCCGTTGCCCTCGGGATTTCCTATGGCAATCGCAGTTTCTCCCACATAATAATCGTCGGCAATATCTACCGCACGGATATTTTCGTTAACCGCCTTGATTTTGTCGGTTTCGACGCGCAGAACGGCAATGTCGTTTTCTACTGAGCCGCCGACGTATTCAAGCTCTATGCCATAGTCGCCGTAGTCGTATGCCGTGTAGCCGTTCGAATCCTGTCCCGATGCCGAAGGCGTACCCTCGCTACCGTATAAATAGCCGTAAATTGAGCGCGCCACCTTCGTCCCGCCGTTCAAAGCGGGCTGTGCGGAATTGAGATATACGACGTGGTAGTTGGTAACGATATACGTGTAGCCGTCGGTTATATTGTCTATGTCATAGATTACCGCCGCACCCGTATATACGGAAGTGTTGTATCCGGTAAACATATTGAAGTCGTTATATTGTGCCGCCACAAATTCCGAATATATTTTAAGTGACGATTGCAGGCAATAGTTGATTGCCGAGGCGCTGTTGTCGCCCTCCACCGTTAAATATTTTGAGAGAAATTCCGAATAACTTGTATTGTCGCCCGTTTCCTCTATATACTTCTGATAGAGGTCGTCGGCAGTGACGCCGTCGGAACCGTTCGTCACGGTAAAAGTGCTCGTCGTGCCGTCGGAATAATAAATAGTGTAAATATCGTCGTTCCCTTCCGAGCCTGACTTTGCAATCGAAGTGACGTAAGCCTGACTCTGGCTGCAACCCGCAAAGGCGGGCACAAGCGCAATAACCGCCGCACACAAGGTTGCTGCTACAATCTTTTTTGCATGTTTCATGCTGCAAAATTCTCCTTTAAACCTCAAGGAATTTTATTGTCTGTATTATATTGACTCTGCATTATAATTTTATGATGATTGTGAAAAAAATCGGAGACTTGTTTGTGCAAATTAAAGGGCGCACCCTGCGGGCGCGCCCTTTATTCTCTTACAGTATGCTTTAAGCGAACTGGCTGTTGTACAGCGCGGCATAGGCGCCGCCTTTTTTGAGCAGTTCAGTGTGATTGCCCTGCTCGATTATATTGCCGTTTTCCATAAACAGAATATTGTCGGCGTCGCGTATAGAACACAAAAAAATTTAAATTTTTTAAACGGCAATAATTATGTTTAAAACTACCTTTTTTTGTTATTTTTGACCCAAATTTGCGCCTTTTTGCAAACGGTTTTCACGCCTGCACATAACCACATAAATTATTGCCGAAACGAGACAGACTATGCATTCGGTTACGGGATACGAGAGCCACACGCCCGTAAGAGCTAAAAGAGATGATAATAAAAACGCCGCGGGAATTATTACCAGAAGTCCGCGCAGAAAAGATATTATATGCGCGGGCAGAGGTTTCTCGTTTGAAGAGAAATAGGTGCAGGCGATAATATTGAATCCGAGGAACGGCATCGCCGTAAAATATATCCGCATCCCCTCAGCCGCCATTGCCGTAAGCTGAGGGTCGTGTTCACGGTTGAAGATATCCGCCACGGGCTCTGCAAAGAAAAATATGATTAAATATACCAACACGGAAAATACGGCGGCAAAAATGAGCGCGAGGCAAAAACACGAACGCCCCTTTGCACCCTCCCCCTCGCCGTGCGCGCGGCTTATAAGCGGCTGTACGCCCTGCGCTATGCCCGTGAATACAGATGCTACGACGAGAGATATATTTGCCACCACACCATATGCCGCCACGCCCGTATTTCCGCTTATACCGTATATTATAAAGTTAAAGACGAGTATTACTATGGCGGAAGAGAACTGCTCTACGAGCGAAGGAAGCCCGAGCGCTATGCCGGAACCGATTATTTTTGCCGAGGGCTTGGCTTTTATCAGTTTAAAATTGTTGCGGCGGCGGATAAGGTGCACGGACGACACGCATATTCCTATCACGGGCGCAAGCCCCGTGGCAAATACGGCGCCGAACATTCCCATATTGCAGGGGAAGATAAAGATATAGTCGAGCAGTACGTTTGAAAGGCTGCCGATAACCGTTGAAAGCATTGCGAGCCTCGGCGCGCCGTCGTTGCGCACGAAGCAGACGAGCACGTTATTGAACACGAACGCGGGCGAAAACAGGAGCAGAACCCTGATGTATATCTCGGTCATCGCAAAAGTATTTTCGTCCGCGCCGAGGAGACCTGTTATTTCGGGCGATAAAAAGACGCCGAGCAGCGCGAACACGACAGAAAAGATTGCCGCCAGATAGACTGTATTTGTGAAAACGGCGTTGGCCTTTCCGTCCTCTCCGCGGCTGCGGCATACCGAATATTTCGTCGCCCCGCCCATGCCCAGCATAAGTCCGAAACCGTGCATGAAATAATAGACGGGTATTGCGAGATTGAGCGCCGAAAGCCCGTACGTGCCCAGCCCCTGCGATATGAAATAGGTATCGGCGAGAATATAGCACGACATGGCTATCATCGCCAGCACGCTGAACGAAACGTACCTTAAAAATTCCTTTAAAACAGTTTTGTCGCGCAGTGCACCATTCATAAAATCTCCGTTAAGCCGCAAAAAAATAAAGCGCAGGCAACTCCGTATCTGCAAAAGGCCTAACGATACGGAAGCCAACGCTCAATTTACCCGGCGGCAAAATTTATTTGTTGTTCTTTTAGATATTATCAAAAAATAAATGCATTGTCAACCCGAATATAAAAAATTTTTAAAGGCGGGCGGCAAAAAGCCGCCCGCCTATTTCACCTGAAACAGAGAAGTATTACTACATCTGCATTGTCGCGGTGCCGAAGGCACCGTCTACGCCCGGAGTAAGTTCAAATATACCGCCGGCAATTTCAAGCGTTCCCGGAATTTCGGGTGCAGCTTCAAGACGGAAAGTGAGTACAGGCATCAAATCGCCTATCGACTGTACGTCACCCATATGCATATACATTACCACATAATTTTCCGCAATCCCGAAAGCAAATTTTGTGTTTTCGATATAAATGTTGTCGTTTGCTATAGGCTCTGCGGGAATATATGCAGTAAGCTCACTCTCTACGGAAACGGAAAACAACATTGTTCCCATATATTCGGAATAAACCGTGACAGTCTGCCCGTCCGTTTCGTATTCAACAAACATATCGGATTCAGAACCGTATGCAGACCTGAGGTATGCGTATCCGTTATCGTAGCAGGTTAACCCGGTATAAATATTTGCAGCAGCTCCGCCCATCTTATATTCATCAACAACTACAGCAGTCGACATATCTATATTGACGGTTATATTAAACGTATACGTCTTTGCCTGCTGACCGGGAAGAGCGTAGGAAATAACAATTTCTCCGCTGCCCGGTGCGGAAACATCAACTCCGCTTGCGTCAATCATATCGCGGGTTATCGTAATCTGGGCTTCACCCATACCGTCTACAGGCTCGTAATAATTCACCCACAGCTCTTTGCCGATAATATTTTCGGTTAAATACACCTCAATATCGCTGCCGACATAAAGTTCATGTGAAAAATCCCCGTTTATGTGCATATCTCTTATGTTACAGATATCGGGGTCGTAAACCGTGAAATAAACTCTTGTCGTAAAGCCGTTGTATTCAACTTCTATATTGTATTCACCGATTTCGGTGAAGCTATATTCGCCATTGATAACGACTTCGGAGTCGGAGGCAGAAATTGTTTCGCTATATACGAAATGACCGTTCGAAACATACTGTACCTCAAACTCAAGTTCGGATACACTGCCCGCCAATATTTCGTTATTGCCATAAATGCTTATAGAGCCGATTTCAAGATTTGACGTGTCGTAAACGTTTATCGTAATCTCACCCATATGGTCATGCATATTAAAACCGAAGGTATGCGAAGAATCTATATAGTAATTATTTATGCCCTCAAGAGCAGAATCGAAGGGAGAATCATCGTTAGTATTCAGAAGCATATCTGAGGTAAGAGGCATATAATATGCTCTATGCTCAGTACTTTCTGAACTTTTTAAATACACCTCTAAAAAGAGGAAATATTCGCCGTTGAACGGCTCTCCGTTGAGAGGACAGGAAATATTCCATGCGCCATCTCCGCTATATGATGTAATGAATGCGTTATTGAGAGTGGAATTGTCGCTATTAAACTCACTTTCATTTACGGGGAAAACATAAAAGACCGTTTCAAAGCCATCGTAGGTTACGCGAACTTCAGCTTCCTTCCCAACCGTAAAATCTTCTGGCAAAACAAAAACTGCCCCGCTCGTTTCAAGGGGTATACTGTCATTTGTTCCGTTAGCCCTGTGAAGAACAAGCGAAAGTCCCGTATAGTTGGATACAAGGTTGCCTTCTCCGTCGACCAGCCATATCATTCCCGAATTATTAACCGAGATATTTGTAACAGTCGTGTCGTTCGGGTCGTAAACGGTCACGTCATACTTTTGTGTTATACCCTGATAAGTAATTCCTATATGATAATCTCCCGCCGTCTGGAAGTCTATCGTGTCAAACTCAGGGCTGAACATATCTTCGGTTACCACGATGTTTTCGCCCGTCCCGTCGTCGTAATTCACCCAGATTGTAAGCTCAGGCTCTTTGCCCTCTTCGCACATGGCAAAACTGGTCTCCTGAAGGTTAAAATCAATTACGCGTTTGGGTACGGGAACGGTTATTGTATCAAAGGTTTGGTCGGTATAAGTTATTACAAATACAATGCACTCTTTGCCGTCGTTATCGATAGTATAGCTTATCTCTATATCGGCTATACCCTTGCCATCCTCGCCGTTTTCACCTGCGGGGCCAGCAGGGCCTGTCGCTCCGTCGGCGCCGTCCTGCCCTTCAGCTTTCACTCCGGTATCGGTAGTGCCTATCCACCAGTTTCCGTTATCACCTATGTAGGGTGTTTTGCCGTCGGCTCCGTCTTTACCGTCCTCGCCGTTTTCACCTGCAGGGCCTGCAGGGCCTGTCGCTCCGTCGGCGCCGTCCTGTCCTTCAGCTTTTACTCCGGTATCGGTAGTGCCTATCCACCAGTTTCCGTTATCACCTATGTAGGGCGTTTCGCCGTCGGCTCCGTCTTTACCGTCCTCGC
>DVFR01000043.1 GCA_018713165.1 Candidatus Coproplasma stercoravium
TGCAATCATTCCAAACAAGGCAAATGCGATAAAAAGACCGTCAAAAAGGAATGGCTGGAAGAGCTTGTGTTGGACGAAATAAAGGAATTGCTTTCAAGCGACGAAGTGATTGAAGAGCTTGCCGACCGCATCTATGAATTGCAGTTACAGGAAGATAACACAGCAACTTCTATACAGGCACAGCTCACGGGAGTTGAAACCAAGCTGAACAATCTTGTGGCGGCAATCACACAGGGCATTTATTCTTCCACGACGAAGAAGGTGCTGGACGAGTTGGAGGAACGCAAGCGGAACCTTGAAATTGAACTTTTCGAAGCACAGACGCGCAACCCTGTACTGACAAAGGAACAGATACTGTTTGCGCTATATAACTTCCGCAAGATAGACATCTCCACACGGGAAGGAAAGCAGCGGCTGATTGACGGCTTTGTAAACAGCATTTACTTATACGACGACCATTTTGTGATTACATACAACTACAAAGGACAGAGTAAGACAGTAACTTTTGAAGAATTGAATAGTTCGCCTTTAACCTCAAAGGGGTCACCAAAAAATGCAGCACCCTTTGAGGATGCTGCATTTTTTTGCTTGCCTCGGAATTGAACCCGAAGTTTGCGCGTGGGAGCGTTAGCGCTGCACTGCCGAGGCTCCCTAAGGGAAACGGCAGATGAGCGAAGCCGACGAAGCTCTGCCGACGGCTTTATTTTGCGGAAACCGCAGATTAACGACAAGGAAAATTTTAGACAAAAGAAAATTAACTTATATATTGCAACCGCGGGTTATTTATGTTAAAATAAGTGGAACGTTAAGGGAATATCCCCCTGCGATACGGAGGAATTTATGAATATCTGGCACGACATCTCTGCCGAACGCATCAAAAAAGACGACTTTATGTGCTACATAGAGATTACGAAGGGCTCTAAATCCAAGTACGAACTCGACAAGGAGACGGGCGTTTTATGCCTCGACAGAGTGCTGTACACCTCCACCGTATATCCCGCAAGTTACGGGTTTATACCGCGCACGCTTGCCGACGACGGCGACCCGCTCGACGCGCTCGTGCTGTGCAGCGAACCGATAATGCCCGCGACGATGGTGCGCTGCTACCCGATTGGAGTGATTAGCATGACCGACGAGGGAGCAAACGACGAAAAGATTATCGCCATACCCTTCAAAGAGCCGACGTATAACGGTTACAAAGATATTTCCGCGCTGCCTAAGCATATCTTCGACGAGATGATGCACTTTTTCGACGTATATAAGGCACTCGAACTGAAACAGACTGCCGTCGAAAAAATTATGGGGCACGACAGCGCCATGGCGACCATACAGAAGAGCATCGAAAATTACAATAAAAAATTTAACAAATAAAGTAAAAAGCTGCGTGCGCGCAGGAACCATCCCGCGCGCACGCAGCTTTTGTTTTACAGGTTAATCGCGGCATATATGTCGCTCTTTTTTTTCGGCCAAAATTTCACCCTTCTTTTTTATCGTCGGACAGTTCGGGAAGGCCGCCTTTATTTGCAGCCTCTTCCCCTTCCGCCGCGGCGCTTTCCTGCGCCTGCTTCTGCGCGTATGCCGCGCCCACCGCGCCTACGCCCACGGTTTTGTCTACGGGGAGGGAAAAGAGCATGCCGCCCGCCTCTGTTTTGAGCCCCGCAGAACGGGAGATTGCGTCCATTATGGCCAGCTTGCCCTCCCTGCGCGCGAGAATGAGGAGCACCTCCGACTCTTCGTGCACGGATATGCCTATGAACTGCTCGGCCTTGGCGTTGGCGAGCGAACGGGCGCGGATTATCGTGCCGCCTGCGGCGCCCGCTTCGCGCGCGGCCTCCATGGCCTCGTCGACGTAGCCCTCCGCCACTATCGCGACTATCAAATCGTAGTTTCTGTCTTTATCTTTCATAACCTTTCTCCCGTCAACTGTTTTTGCCGCCGCGGCGCCCGTTATGCCGTTTGCCACAATCTCCGAAACCGCCGAGAGCGGCACGGTGAACGAAATTCCGCGCCCGACGAGATAGAGCGACATTTTGTTGCTTATTTCGCTGAGAATTGCCTCCTCGTCGCTTTCGGGCACGAGAGAGAGCATTACTGCCTTTTCGCTGGTGCCTATTCCCAGATAGTTGAGCACGGCGCTGCGCGCCGTACCCATACCCATGCATGAAAAGGTGAGGGCGAAGGAAAAGTCGTTTAAAAGTTCGCACAGCCGCTCGTCGTCGCCGCGGTTGACTATGCTTATGAGAAGTTTTGCACGGTTGGGGCGGACGGAGCGCGCCGCACGGTTCTGAGCGAACGGGGGCTGTTTTAAAGGTCTCGCGCCCTGAAAACTCTTTGCCATATCAGTCCACCTCGTATTGAATTATTCTGTCGTCCACGGTGAGGAAGGTGCGCTTGATTTTAGACGTCTTGCGCTTATAGAGTATGCCGAACACCTGAATGGTGATGAGCGGCATGAGCGCGACGAACGCCACGCAGCCGAACGCGTCCGTCATTATGGCGGTTGCCGCAGAGTCGCCCGCAATCACCTGGCACGCGCCTATCGCCATGGGAAGGACGAAAGCCGAAACCATTGCGCCCGAGGCGACGCCGCCCGAGTCGAACGCTATACCGGTGAAAAGTTTGGGCGAGAAGAACGTTAAAACGAGCGCCGCCACATAACCGGGCACGAGGACGTACATTATATTTATATCCGTTATCACCCTGAGCATTGCAAGCCCGATTGCGCAGCAGACAGATATGCCGAGCGCAATCTTCATGGAGCGCGCCTTTATGGCGCCCGCGCTCATGCGCTCTACCTGCTTGTTCAAAACGTGCACGGCAGGCTCTGCCGCAACGACGAAGTAACCTATTATCATGCCGACGGGAATCAGAAACCAGCCGCCGAGGAAGCCGCCGAGCCCCTTGCCTATCAGCGTGCCCATGGGTGCAAAGCCGACGTTTGCGCCCGTTAAAAAGAGCGTGAGGCCGACGAAGGTTATTATTATGCCGAGCGCTATGCGCACAATCTGGCGCTTGTGGAAGGAGCGCGTTATTATCTGGAACAGAATAAAGAAGGCGACTATGGGCGCGAGCGCTATGCCCACCTCCTCCGCGTACGAACCCAGCCCTGCGAGGAACTGATAAAACGCGTCGGCTGTGTTGCCCGCGGCGGGGTCGGAAGTATCAATCGGGTAGCTGAAATTTTCGGCGCCCGTTATTATGCCGAGCACGAGCACGGCGATTATGGGGCCTATCGATGAGAGCGCGACGAGACCGAAGGAGTCGTCCTTGCCCTCTTTGTCGCTTCGGATGGAGGCGACGCCGACGCCGAGAGCCATTATAAACGGAACGGTCATGGGGCCGGTGGTAACGCCGCCCGAATCGAACGCGATTGCCCAGAAGCTCGAATCGACGAATATGAACGCCAGCAGAAATGCTGTTACGTAAAAGATTATGAGAAGTATTGAAAGCCTTACTTTGAACACTATTCTGAGCATGGCTATAGTGAGGAATATTCCCACGCCAACCGCAACGGTGAGGATGAGCGTCCACTTATCTATCGCGCCCGACACGTAGTCGGCGAGTATATTCAAATCGGGTTCGGCAATGGTTACGATTATGCCTATTATAAACGAAACGAAGGCAATCAGCCATATCTTGCGCGAATGGGTGACTACCGAACCTATCTTTTCGCCT
The DNA here is from genome assembly GCA_018713165.1 of Candidatus Coproplasma stercoravium. GTDB lineage: Bacteria > Bacillota > Clostridia > Christensenellales > Borkfalkiaceae > Coproplasma > Coproplasma stercoravium. The sequence goes on from DVFR01000043.1 coordinate 3,676, forward strand.
ATGACGAGCATAGACATGTCCGCGCCCATATTGAAGCCCGAAAGCCCTACGACAAGCAGGAACGCGCCTATGAGAAAGAGCACGAACTGATAGGTTTCCACGCCGAGAATTACGGCGAGAATTAATATTATTACGGCAATCGGCAGAATTGACGACACCGACTCTTTAAGTTTATCGATAAAAGCAGTTTTCATTCAGGCTCCACGGCGCTACGCATTATATAAAAAACGATATATCATGCAAAAATTATTTTTATGATATTATATGATACCATAAACGGGCGCTCTTGTCAAATACGGCGAAAAACAATAAATGTGAAAAAAAGTATTATGGCAGCCCCATAAAAAACAGCGTTGGTTGCGGCATATATACGGGTTAATTGAAATTTCAGCACCTCCGCCGCTGCCATTTTAAGGCCGCTGCCGCCTTTTATAACGGTATATATAATAGCACCGCGCACACATTTTTTCAAAATAAAATGCGGGCGCATGCGGCAAATACTGCTATTTATATATTTTAACGGACGGATAAGCAAAACTTATACCGCACACAAGGCATATTGACAACGCCGCGCGCAGATGGTATTATTTTTATACAAAATTTTTTGATTCCGCCAACAAAACGCGCCGCCGGATTGTTATATATACAAGGAAAGGCGCGCGGGGCGGAGATGCGGGGAATATGAACAGCGCAAAACTCGACAAAAAAGTTGCCGAATACATGGCGGGCGACAGGCGGGCGTTCGACTACATATACGAATGCACCAACCGCGCCGTGTACTTTTCGGCGCTGTATATCGTGTGCGACAAGGCGTATGCCGAGGACATAATGCAGGAGACTTATATGCGCGCGCTCGGCGCGCTTGAAAGTTACAGCCGCGGCACCAATTTTACGGCATGGCTTGCGCGCATAGCCAAAAACCTTGCGTTGAACCACGTTAAAAAGGGCGCGAGAGAGACGGCGAGCGACTTTACCGACGAGGCGGAAATACGCAGGTACGGCACGAAAGAGACCGAACTTCCGTTCATCTTCGACGTGGCGGCGAAAGTGCTCGACGAACAGCAGTACGAAATTGTGATGCTGTGCCACGTTGCGGGCTACAAGCGGCGGGAAGTTGCCGGGATGCTTTCGCTGCCGATAGGCACGGTTACGTGGAAGAACAACGAGGCGCTTAAAAAACTGAAAGAGGTACTAAAAAAGGAGGGCGGACTATGAACATTAAAAAATTGCTTAAAAGCGGCGCGAAAGACGTTCTGCCCGACGAAAAGATTAAGGAAGATATTAAACAGCGCGTCGGCATTGAGGGCGACGAGCGCGAAGCCGAACTTGGCGGCATTAAGGCTAAGATAAAGAACAACAAAAAACTTGTGGCGGCGGCAGCCTGCGTGCTCGCCGCAGCGATAATCGTGTGTGCGTTCATTCCTCTCATGCCCGGCGGCAACTCCTCCACCAATCCTAACAACCCCGGCAACATAGGGTTCGGCGAACTTTCGTCGGCGGAGGAAGTTTACGGGTTCTCCGCCGCGACGGCGGGAATGGTAATTTCGGGAATGGACGATGCGGTCGCCGCGGCGGCAAATGCAGTCACCCGCGCAAAAACGGCAGTTGCAACAGGTAAGAGCGAAAAGAGCGCAAACAAAACCGACGGCGGCCAGATAGACGACGAGCAGACGATTGCCAAGCTGAACGACTATATGGAACTTGTGGAAGGGCTGATTTCGGGCAACAATTTCACCGTTGAGGGCGGCAAAAACCCGCAGGAAAAGTATTCGCAATACGAATACGTTATGCGCGTGAGCTACACCGACATGCTCGGACAGCAGCGCGACAGCGGCACGATTTACTACAACCGCACACACGAAAGCACGGAGCGCGACGACGATGAGAGCGAAACCACCTACTCCCTCGAGGGCGTTATGGTGCTCGGCGGGGAGGAATACAGGCTGAGCGGCACGCACGTCTCCGAGAGCGAAGAGGGCGACAGCGAAAACGAATACGAGATGTTTGTGTACCTCGACGACGGCTACATACTCGTGGAGCAGTCCGTCGAGAGCGAAGAGGGCGAAAACGAGATTGAATACAGCTACACCCTTTTCAGCAAAGGTGTGCAAGTATCGCGCACCACCTTTGAATACGAACAGGAAAACGGCGGCGAGACAGAGCTTATAATGACCGTTAAGGAGAGCGGCAAACAGCCCGAAATTTTCGCCTTCGAAAACGAGGACGGCGAAATTACCATACACCTCGGCGGGGCGGCGGGCGACGTCGTTTACAACGTTAAGATAATCGGCGGGCAATACGTTTACTTCCGCGGCGGAAGAGAGACGGGGCGCGGCGACAGGGATTGAAAACTTAAACATTAATTAAAAGGCGGCGTCATCGCCGCCTTTTAAAACCACTGCCGGGTTATTGTTTTTATTCCCATCAAACCCGCCTTGCGGGATTTTTCATTCCGCATTTTAGGCTCCCTTGTGTAAAGGGAGCTGACTGAACCGCAAGGTTCAGACTGAGGGATTGTTTGCCGTCGTCAAATGCCGCCTATAATTCTGAACGCGCCGCAGCTACCTTAACTCTTACAATCCCCCCTTTACTTCCCCCCTTTACACAAAGGGGGCTTGTCAGCCGATTGTTCATAAAACCTTTATTTTATACTCATCTGCAATAGCCTATTTCTGTCCTGACTCCGAGGATTTTCTTCATACATCAAAAAGCGGCACAAAAGCGCCGCTTTTTTTATTTAAAAAATTTTAGAATTTTACCAACAAATTACGCAAACTGACTGTTATATAAGTGAAGGCTCCCGAAAGAGGCGAGCAAAATTTAGCCGGGTGCTAATAGCTGTTGCGATATACCCACTTTAAATCAGGTTCAGGCTTTTAACATTCGGCTACACCCTAAAGGAGATTTTATCATGAAAAAGACGACTAAATTATTTGCAGGAATTGCCGTATTGGCGGCAATATCGACGGGCGCGGCGCTCGCGGGGTGTGCGGGCGCGGACAACGGAAACAAAGTTGCAGACCTTACCACGACCGAGGAAGTTTACGGTTTTTCGGCGGCGACTGCGGGCATGGTGATATCGGGAATGGACGAAGGCTCCGCGGCGGCGCTTGCGCAGAGTGCACAGGCGGCTTCGGCAAGGACGGGCGGACAGGTGACCGACGAGGAGACAATCGCCTCGCTAAACGAGTATATGATGCTGGTCGAAAGTTTAATATCCGACGGCAACTTCGAGATTGTGAGCGGAGCGAACGACAACGCCGACTACGCGCAGTACGAGTTTAAAATGACGGCGAGCTACTACGATTTGAACGGAAACAAGTTGCAGTACGAGAGCTACTACAACCAGACGCTGAAAGGAACGCACACCGAGCGCGACGACGACATGTTCGACGACGAAGAAGTGACGAGCGTTTACATCATCGAAGGAGTTATGCTGATTGACGGCACGGCGCACGCCATGGAGGGCAGGTTTGTAAACGAAACCGAGGGGCGCGAGAGCGAGAACACTCATACCCTCCGCGTCGCGCTGGATACGCAGGCGGACGACTATCTGCTCGTTACGCAGGAGAGCGAGAACGAGGACGGCGAGAGCGAAACGGAATACGTTTACTCCACCTACCGCGGCGGAAAACTTGCCGAGCGCACCACCTTTGAATACGAAAACGAGCGCGACGAAACGGAGATTACCATGACGATATCCGACAGGGTAAACGGCACCAACCGCACGTTTGAATTTGAAAAGGAGACCGAGCGCGGCAGGGAGATAATCAAACTCACCGTGGGCGGAAACGGCGGCGCGCAGAGCTATATCGTGCGCATAGAGCAGGACGAAAACGGAAATTCGCAGTACGTTTATTACAGCGGCGACAAAGCTGTAGGCCGTGGCGAAAGGCACGGCTACGACGACTGAAAAACATCCGTAAAATTTACGGCAAATTTAAATTGGGCGGCACATATGCCGCAATGAACGAAAATTTACAGCGAATAATATAAGGGACGGGCGCGGCGAAATTCGCCGCGCCCGTCTAAATTTATTTGCCATATATTTATAAAAAACTTTCCCGCAGAGCAGATATATTTCACACAAGAAAAAACTGCGGACGACAGAAGCGCCGATAGCGGCACCTTTTTAAATCTGCCTGGAAATATCCTTTTTTAATTTGCCGATTATCTTCTTTTCGAGGCGGGATATGTAGCTCTGGGATATGCCGAGCGCATCGGCGACGTCCTTTTGGGTCATCTCCTCGCCGCCGTCGAGCCCGAAGCGCATGCGCATTATGTTCTGTTCGCGCTGGGGGAGCTTTTTGAGCGAGTTTTTTAAAAGTTCGCGCTCCACCCCTCCCTCTATGTCGGAATAAACGGCGTCGGCGTCGGTGCCCATCACGTCGGAAAGAAGGAGCTCGTTCCCCTCCCAGTCGGTGTTGAGCGGCTCGTCGAAGCTTATCTCCTGCTTTACGCGCGACATGCGCCTTAAATACATGAGAATTTCGTTTTCGATACAGCGGGAGGCGTAAGTTGCCAGCTTTATGTTTTTATCCGAACGGAAGGAATTTATCGCCTTAATCAGCCCTATCGTGCCGACCGACACGAGGTCGTCGCCGTCCACGCCCGAACTTTCGAACTTTTTGGCGATATACACCACGAGGCGCAGGTTGTGCTCCACGAGCGCGGCTTTCGCCTTTTCGTCGCCGTTTTCGAGGCGGCTTATCTTATCGCTCTCCTCCTCCTGCGAAAAGGGCATGGGAAGCGCCTCCGTGCCGCAGATGTAGTCGAGCGAGTTGCCTTTGAAAAACAGGGAGAGCAGTCTTTTTAATTTTTCAAACATCTTATCCTCCTTAAGCCGCGGCGCAAAAGCCCCAGAAGGCTTTTAAAAGAGCACGCGGCTCATCCGTCCGCACAAAAAGCGCGGCGCGCGGCGCAATTCCGCCAGAATATATCATTCGTGTTCCGCAAGGTCGGGGTGAAGGACTGCACGGCTTATCCCGCGGGGGCTTATCCCGATTTTCACGCACTTTATTGTATGCGCCTCGTCGCCGTTATATATCTCGATTTTGTCCGCCGTAAAAATTTTCATCTTCCTCTCCCCCGCCACCGTGCGCACCTTTACGCTCTCTTTGAGCGTATTTTCGTCGACGAGGCAGCTTGCGGCGGCGCGCGAAATTACGCTTACGGGCACGCCCGAACTGTAAACGCGGTTGCCGCTGTCGAAAAAGCCGAACTGCTCCACCTTTTTTTCGCCTAAGTAAATCACACAGCGCACGCTGTTTTTAACGCGGCGCGAGATAAACTTTTTTGCAATGAACCTGCTTGCAAGCGTGAGAACAAGCGCAAAAAAGAGCGGAATCCCGACGGGTACCGACGAGAGGATATAGCCCTCCGCCGCCGAATACTCTATCCCCGCGAGCGAAAACACTGCAATGAGCGCGCCGCCGAGCAGGAATGATATGCCGAGGAACGCCGCGGCGAACTTTATGTATCCCCTGAAGGAGGCGAACCTGCCCGAGAGCGCGGCGAGGGCGAGCCCCGAGAGAATTTTTACCGCCACAGACCAGAACCCGGTGAGAGCAAACAGCGGAAATACGACGGCGAAAATTGCGCCGAGCGCGCTGCCCAAAGCTATGCGGCGGTAGGAGCACAAATTTTTTGTTATATATTTTGAGCAGGCGAGGAGCGTGAAATCCATGCAAAAATTTTCGGCGAGGGCGAACTCTACGTAAACCTGCATACGGCAAGTATAAGGCGGCGAAAGATACGAATTTTGCGCTTTTATGACGGTATTTATATTTTTATAAAATAAGCCGCAGGCGGCGCAATTTTTGCGCCGCCTGCGGCTTTAAGTAATGCCGTAAAAATCCATTTAAAAAGTCTACCTTTCCGACTTAATCTCACAATGCCCGGTTAAGTCACCTCCCCTATGCAAGGGGAGGCAGGAATCAAATTAAAACTCGGTTTCGGATATCATGCCGCGTAATTTTTCTATGCTGTCACATGTGAAGAGCTTTTCGCGGAGCGACGCCGAACCGGGCTTGCCCTTTGTGTAGAACGCAGCCATTTTGCGCATGAACACGAGCGCGAACCGCCCGCCGAACAGCACCAGCGTATCTTCGAGCTGTTTTAAAACAAGCGCGCGCTTATCCGGCAGAGGAGCGCCCGTGAGCTCTGCAAATATCCACGGGGAATACATGGCGCCGCGCGCAACCATCACGCCGTCGGCCCCCGTCTTTTGCATCAAATTATCGGCATCGGACACGGAGAACACGCCGCCGTTTGCAATGACGGGAATCTTTACGGCGCGCTTCACGCGCTCAATTTCTGCAAAGTTAACCTCACCTGCATAAATTTTATCGCGCGTGCGTCCGTGCACAGTTATCATGTCAGCGCCACTATCTTCGCACATCTTTGCAAAGTCTTCCGCCACTATTTTATCAGCCGAAAGTCCTATGCGGAACTTTACCGAAACGGGCTTTTCGCTCTTTTTGCAGGCGGCAATCACGGCCGATGCGCGCGAAAAATCTGCCATTAGTGCGCTGCCGTCGCCGTTGTTAAAAATTTTTGGCACGGGACAGCCCATGTTTATATCGATAAGCTCGAACGGCGCGATAAATTCGCTCTCCGCCGCGCGGCGCATATATTCGGGGTCGCCGCCGAAAAGCTGAACCGCCTTTATGCCATTATAACTTGGCGTAACATACAAAAGTTCTTCGGTATTTTTACTGTTGTAGCACAATCCCTTGGCGCTCACCATTTCGGTAAAGGTGAGCCCCGCGCCGAGCGAAAAACACATTTCGCGGAATACGGCGTTGGTATAGCCCGCAAGCGGAGCCAAAAATACGTTGTTCGGCGTTCTAAGCCCGCCTATATCAATTTGTTTTAGTTGCATTTTTAGCTAAAAACCAGTAGTAATCGTATTCGGCGTCGCACATGTCGGGAAGAGATTTGCCGTCGTTTGTTGCAATCTGTTCAAACGCTTCGAACCGCTTTATAAACTTGTCGGTCGCGGCGGCGAGGGCCTGTTCGCAGTCCACTCCTGCAAGGCGGCAGGTGTTTACGGCGGCAAGCAGCAAATCGCCCGCCTCCTCGAACACGGCGTCCTTATCCTCCGCCTGCATCGCCTTTAACAGCTCAACAACCTCTTCGCCCATCTTTTCGGAGGCCGAGAGCGAAGATAAAAAGTCCATACCGCTCTTTGCGGCTCTCTTTCCCACCTTCTGCGCGCGCATGCACGCGGGGAAGTTGACGGGAACAGCCTTTAAACTTTCGGTAAAAGTTGTCTGGTGCTTTTCCTCCATCTTGTTCTTCTCCCACACGTTCAGGGCCGAATCTTCGTCGGAGGCCTTGTCTTTGCCGAAGATGTGCGAATGGCGGAAAATCAGTTTTTTCACCACGCGCGATAAAACGTCGCCGCTCGTGAACGCGCCCTGCTCCTCCTTTAAAACGGTGTGGAACGCGGCCTGGAGAAGCACGTCGCCGCACTCCTCCTCTATGCCGTCGTCATCCTTTCTGTTTATGGCGTCTACGAGCTCGTACGCCTCCTCTATCATGTTCTGTTTTATAGTGTCGTTGGTCTGCACCCTGTCCCACGGGCAGCCGCCGGGCGCGCGGAGCAGGCGCACGAGCTCAAGAAGGTCGGAGTAGTTGTAACGCTCTTTATGTAAAAAGTCGGGCTCCTCCACGGCGACCGCGCAGGTGCAGTCGTACTCCTTTTGCCTGTCAATCTCATAGACCTTTATTTTCTTAACCGTGTTTCCGCGCACGAACGCGCAGTCGAGCTCCTCTCCGAAAATTTCGGAAAGTTTAAGCTTGACCTCGCCCGCTATAAAGTCGCAGTCTATGTCGTATACGGCCGCGGCGGGCGCGCTCTTTAAATTTTTGATATCGTAACCAGATATAGCCGCGTACTGCGTGCTTTTGAGCCTTGCAAGGGATACCGCCCTCGCCGCCTTCGACACACCCTCGTACACGACGGTATCTTTATGCCGCGACAAAATTATTTTGCACGCGTTGTCCTCGCTCACCGCGCCGTCGACGCAGTAGACGACGTCGCACTCCTTAGCCGCGGAGAGAACGGCCGAGGCAAGTTTTTTGTTGAGCGTATCGAAATTGCGGCTCGACCCGAAGAGATTGTCGAGCGGCTCGGCACCGTATTTTTCGACCGAGCTATAGGCGCACATATGCGCACTGCGCGCAAATATCTTCGCGGCATTTTTTAAGGCCTCGTCAGCCTTCAGGCTTAAATCTCCCTCTTCTGCGCCTAAGCCTATCAACGTTATCTTCATATGCTCTTCCTCCCCTCATAATATACCACACATTGAGCGCCGCCGCAACAAAATACGCGATATTTGCCGCAACTGCCGCACCCTCTACCGAGAAAGAGAGGTATTTTATGAACACGGCGACGAGCGCGACGCGGAGAAGGCATGTTATCCATTGCACTGCGGTAGATTTGAGCGGCGTGCCGAGCGCGGTGAGGCAGGCGGACGACGACTGGACGAGCGAGAGCGTTACGGCGTTTACCGCCATTATGCGCACAAGCCTTACAAGCAGCGCGGAGTGTTCGGCGGAGAGAGAGGAAAATATTATTTTCGCCGCGAGCGGGGCAAACGCGAACAGCGCTGCGGCAAACGGAACGGATACGGCGAGGGTTATTAAAAGCACGCGCACCGCCTCCGCCCTCGCGCCCCTTTCGTCGCCCGCGGCCGCCTTGGGAGATATTTTGGGTACGCTTGCCGCGGCAAGCCCGTACGTTACCGAAACGGGAAGGTTGATTATTGTAACTGCGCAACCCGAAAAAACGCCGTAGAGCGCAGTCGCCCCGTCGGAGACGCCGCGCAGAAGGTTTACCGCTACTATGCTTTCGGCAAGCTGGGAAAGCGGCATGGCTATCGCCGCGAAAGTTATGGGCACGGTGTAGCGCAGAATTTCTTTATAGCCCGCATCTCCCGTACAAAAGAGCGGCTTTTTTCCCACGCTTTCGCTTCGATATAAAACGGCGGCAAAGAGTGCGGAGACGCCCTCGCTTATCGTCACGGCAAGCAGGGTGAACGCAACAGCGAGCGGCATGTTTGCGCGGAAATGCCACGCAAAGGCAACGCCCGCGAGCACCTTTATGAGCTGTTCGCATATTTCGGTGAACGCCGTGGGAATCATGTTGTGCCTGCCCTGAAAATAGCCGCGCACGACGGATATCACCGAGGTGAAGAGAACCGCGGGCGAGAGCATTTTACAGCACAGCTCCACCGCAGGTTCGCCCTGGGCCGCCGCGAGCGGCTTTGCAAGCAAATACATTAAAATTGCGCCGACGGCGCCAATATAGCCGTAGAGGCGGAACGCCGCGCGCTCCGCCCCCTGAGCCTTGCCCGAGGATATCAGCCGCGCCACGCCCGCCGGGATGCCCGACGCCGACACCGTGAGCAGAATACAGTACAGCGGATACACCATCTGGTATATCCCCATTCCCTCGCTGCCGAGTATGTTCGTGAGCGGAATGCGGTACGCCGCGCCGAGGAGTTTGGAGATGAATCCGCCCGCGGAAATTATAGCCGCCCCGACTATGAACGACTGTTTTTCGGAAAAAATCTTTTTTATTATGGTAGGCATAAATTTTTGGTAGAAATATTGCAAGCTATATGCGGAACAGATTTTTCCGCTCCGCCTGCGGCTTCGGTCAGAATGACAATTATTATTTTCAAATAATCACTCTGCGCAAGCAGGTTACGCCTGCGCCGGCGCGCCCCAATTTGCCGCGAAAATCCCTCCGTCACGCTGCGCGTGCCACCTCCCTTAAAACAAAGTGTTAAGGGAGGCAAGGGCTCACCGGAAGTGAATTTGCGCGAATTTACGCTTCGGGAACCCTTAAAGCCGCGCAAAGAGAAACTTAGTTTCTCAAATCACGGAATTTTTCGGGCGCGGCCCGAACGAAAAATTCGTGAAAATCATTTTCACTCAAACTGCGAGGCGAGAATGGTTGCCGAGAGCTGGGCGAGCTTGGCCGCGCCCGCTTCAATCTTTGCGCCCTGCTCGGTGGAAACGAGCGCCACGGCGCCGAGGCAATCCCCGCCCGACACGATGGGCACTATAATCTGCGCCGTAACGGCAGACGCGCCGTCATCGGTTATCGGAACGATATCGCCACCCTCGGAGAGGTTTGCAAGGTAGCTGCGCCTGCCTTCGAGTATCTTTTCCATTGCCGAAGAGAGGCTTTTGCCCGAAAGTTCGCGCTTGCCCGTGCCTGCGGCGTACAGCACCTCGTCGGTGTCGCATATAACCGCGAGGTGACCAGAAAGGTCGTTGAGGCTCTTTGCCGTACCCTCCGAAAATTTTTCGAGTGAGGCTATCGGCGAATATTTTTTGAGCATCAGCTCGTCGCGCTCGGTAAAAATTTCGAGCGGGTCGCCCGATTTCAAACGGAGCGTGGAACGTATTTCCTTTGGTATAACCACCCTCCCGAGCTCGTCAATTCTTCTTACTATTCCCGTTGCTTTCATATCTTCTCCTCTGTTCGTTGCGGCATATTGCCGCACGAATTAAAAATTTTTGGTTGCCGCCTTGGCTTAATGCGGCAAATTAATTTACAAGAAAAGTATGTGAAAGCAAAAATTGTTTATTCAGAATATACAATAAAAAATCTACTTAAAACCGCGCCCGGACCATACAAAGAAGGCGGCGCGGAGCTACAAAGCTCCGCGCCGCCGTTCAATATTAAAATTTTGTTGCAAAATATTCTTTATAAAAAAATATATTTACTCCAGATTTACCGAAAAATGCAGAGCGTCACTCTTCGTAGCGCTTTGTGTAAGCTCTTCCATCGTAAGTGTATGCGGTTATATCAAGCCCGCTGTAGCTGTAAACGATTTCGGTGCCGACGCAATATACCGAATATATACCGTCAGATTTTAGGGCGAGCAACCCTTCCTCGTCAAACTCATCGGCGGCATACAGCGGCAATACCCTGAGCATAAGTTCGGCGCAACCTGCGTCGGTTGAATATACCAAGAGGTCGCTTATGCTGCTCTTGTAAAGCCCGTCTTTATCGTCTATATAGCGGTGCGCCGTAGTACCGTCGGAATAGCCGTATTTGCAGCCGTAATCAGAGCTGTTGAGCGCATAATCGCGGAACTGAACCGCGCTGACGGCTCCCTCCGCCGTCACCGAGCCTGCAATATATACCGAATCTCCCTCTTTATTAAAGATGCTCGCCGTGCTTGAAACTCCGTCGCCGAAAGCCGACGTATAGCCGTCGTAGCTGGTCAACAGACCCGAAGCTACGCCCGCCTGTTGAAGGTATTCGGCAATATAGTCGATGATGAATGCATTTTTAAGCACGAAGAAATCGAGATACGAGGTGATTTCGTTTTCCTCCGCAAACTGCGCGTATTCATCGGAGACGTGCAGTATAACGCGGTTGTTGCCGAGAAGTTCGAGACTGACATCGCCGTCGTTTATATACTTCGCCACGGCGGCGACGTATGCCGCCGCATCCTCGTTTTTATAGGGGTCGTAAAATGCGGCGCCGGTATCTGAATTTGCAAAGAAAAGGCTGTTATAATAGCTGTATACCGGGGCGTAATACAAAAGGTTGCTGCCGCTGCTCTGCATGAGCTGCAGAGCGGAGTAGAGATGCTCGTCCACCTCGACCTCGGTGTTTATATTGGCGTTTAAATATGCGAGGTTGTTCACGCCATCGAACTCTTCGATATCGTTGAAGATACGGTAGGCGTTTACCGTCGCCCGGCCGTAAGCCGAGGCAACGCCGTTGAGTTCCTCAGTACCGTCAAGCCCGCCGGTGCTGACTTCGTAGTAAAACACGAAGTCGCCGCTGCAATTTGTGTCTGACGCGTTTGCTTCGACCTGCGTCCAGCCGGCGTCGGTAGACAGCCAGAATACTATACCCATCGCAAACGCGGCAAGGGCAATGACTATGAATAAAACGACCAGCACGATTCTCAGCTTTACGTGCCGTTCAGAGAGTTCTATCTTCTTTACGGGCTTCAGATTGCCGCCCTGTTCGGGTGCTCTTCTCGATTTCATACAATAAATTAAATATAAGCGTTTTTTCGATAAATATTTTAGGGTGACCGCAATAAAGCGGTCGCCCTATTAGTTCAGACAAGTGTAAGAAGCAGGAAAATACAGAACAGAACGACTATTGCGCCGATGACCGACCAACCGATAATCGTACCCTTTTTGCAGGATTTGTAGTTCCTGTAATACCTCTTCACCTTGAATATCGGGAAGAGAATGAGTCCGAGCAGGGGTAGGAAGAAGCACAACACCGCATACCACACGCTGCCCGTATCGTGAATGGGCGAATCGAGTATGGGTTCGTTGGAAACAGATGTTTCGCGCTCCTCTTTTCTCTGTCTTTTCCTCTCTTCCTCTTTTTGTTTTCTCTTTACGGGGTCTTTTTCAGGCTTGAGTACTTTTATAGTCTTCAAGGGCTCGTCTTTTTCGCGCAGCGCCTTATATTCCGCAATCTCCTTGCTGTTGCCGTAGACGTAGTGGTCATGACCGATATCCACCATTTCGGGCTTATCCTCCGAATAATCGTGAACGGAAGGGTCGTAAGTAAACAGCACTTTGTGCTTTTCAAGCGTAGGGTCGGGGATGGGTATTGCGGATATGAGCGAACGGGTATACGGATGCATGGGAAAGTTGAACAGTTCCTCTGCCTCCGCCACTTCCACGATGTCGCCCTTGTAGATTACGCCAATCCTGTCGGAGATGAAGCGGACTATGGAGAGGTCGTGCGCGATGAAAAGATAGGTTATGCCCTTTTCCCTTTGGAACTTCTTTAAAAGGTTGAGCACCTGCGCGCGGATAGACACGTCGAGCGCGGAGATAGGTTCGTCCGCAACTACGAGTTCGGGGTCCATTACCATAGCCCTGGCAAGTCCTATCCTCTGGCGCTGTCCGCCTGAAAATTCGTGGGGATATCTCGTGAGGTGTTCGGGCAGAAGGCCTACTTCGTTTATTATCGTTTCAACCTTTTTTATCCTGTCCGCGTCGTCTTCATACAGATGGAAATTATAAAGGCCTTCGGAAACTATATATTCGACGGTGGCGCGCTCGTTAAGAGAGGCCGCGGGGTCCTGGAAAACCATCTGCACGTTTCGTATTACTTCCCTGTCGAGCGAGTGGGGAATTTTGCCGGATATTCTCACGCCCTTATAGAGTATTTCGCCTGCCGCGCAGGGATTTACCCTTATTACAGCGCGGCCGATGGTGGTTTTACCCGAGCCGCTCTCGCCTACGAGAGAGAACGTTTCGCCCTTATATATGTTGAACGTGGCGTTCTTTACGGCTTTTACGGCCTTGTCGCCCTTACCGAAGGTGATATCGACGTTTTTAACGGAGAGGAGAATCTCCCTTCCCTTTTCGTCGACAGGCCCCTTTTCGGGCAGATGCACAGCAGTATCGCTCAGCTTCTGTTTTTCAGACTGTTCTTCCGGGGAGGCCGCGTTTGATTTTTTGCCGAATTTTTCCCTGAAAAAATTCCTGACTTTATCAAACCTGAAAAAATTCCTGATTTTATCCGAATTCATTCCGTCACCTCCTCTATGTTGAACGCTTTTATGAGCTTGTCGTGTATACCCGTAATAATCTCGGGTTTGGCGATTTTGGGTGCACGGGGGTCGAGCAACCACGTCTTTGCATAGTGGGTTTCGGAAATTTTGAACATGGGAGGGTCTTTGAGGGTATCTACTTTAAGGCAGTAAGGATTTCTCGGGGCAAACGGGTCGCCGACGATTTTATTGTAGAGCGAAGGCGGCGTGCCGGATATCGAATAAAGTTCGGTGTTGCGCTGTGCGAGCTGGGGAAGCGACGAGAGCAGCGCCCACGTATAGGGATGACGGGGGTCGTGGAACACCTCGTCCACCGTTCCGAGTTCGACTATCTGCCCTGCATAGAGCACGGCTACCCTGTCTGCAATGTTTGCCACCACGCCCAAATCGTGCGTGATGAAAACTATCGTGTAGTTGAATTCCTTCTGCAAATCCTTTATAAGCTGAAGTATCTGCGCCTGGATGGTTACGTCGAGCGCCGTAGTCGGCTCGTCGCAGATGAGTATCTTCGGCTGGCAGGAGAGCGCTATGGCTATAACTATCCTCTGCCTCATGCCGCCCGAATACTGGAAGGGGTAGTCGTCGTAGCGGTTTTCCGCATTGGGAATGCCTACCATCTTCATCAGTTTAATCGCGCGCGAACGCGCCTCTACTTCGGAAACGTGCTGATGCTTGATTATTATCGAAGATATCTGCTTGCCTATCGTTATGATAGGGTTGAGCGACGTCATCGGGTCCTGGAATACGGTTGCAATCTTGCCGCCGCGAATCTGCTGCCAGTCCTTGGTGTATTTTACCTTGGCAAGGTTCAGAACGCACACGCCGTGCAAGCTGTTTTCCGTTTCGTCGAGATACTTTACCCTGAACACGACGTTATCGAATACAGCGTTGAGCTCTTTCTCGTCGGTAAGGTCTACGCCGAACCGCATAGCCTTTTTCAGCGCGCGGACCAACCTGAACAGCAGCCAGAATCTCTGAAAGATATTGAAATATCTGCCTATGGAGAGGTAAATTTCCTTGGCGATGACTTCGTTTCTTTCACGCGTCTGCGCGGAAATTTCCTTAGCAGTCTCTTCGGCGTATTTTGCCTTCAAAGTTTCAATCTTGCGCTTGTATTCGGCGTTATACTCCGTTTCGCTGAGCGCCTGCGCCCTGCGCGCTTTTATTGCCTCTTTCTTCTTCTTTTCCAGCTCTTTGAGCTCTTTCGTGTAGCCGGAAATTTCTTCCGTAACCTGCTTATACTTCTCCTGTTCCTTGCGGGAGTCGAGCGTTTGTTTGAGGTTGTAGGCCTCCGTGCGCTTATACATGAGGTCGTCTATCTTCTCCTGCAAAGCCGCTGCCTGTTCGCTCGTCAGCCTGAAACGGTCTTTATACTGCTTTTTTTCCTCGCAAAGCTGCTTATAAGTTTCCGCGCCGAACTCGAGTTTCGAAAAGCGGTCGAGCAGTTTATTGGCTATTTTTACGGCAAATTTCGCAATCCTGCCCTTTTTGACGACGGTGTCGTCGAGCTCCTCGTCGTTGAAGATAAGGTCGCCGCCGGAAATGAAGCCGTTTGAATCGAGCATGCCGGCAAAAGTTTTGGTAAATACCGATTTACCCGAACCGCTCTCGCCGACTATCGCAATCGATTCGTTTTCGTATATGTCGAGGGATATTCCGCGTATTGCGGTAAGCGTTCTGCCGCGCACGTGGAACTGCACGTGCAAATCGTTTACCGAAAGTAAAACTTTTTTCTCTTCCATCTCAATCCCCCCGTCACATATGCGTTCTGGGGTCGGAAGCGTCGCCGAGGTTCTGGCCGACTACGTAGAGCACTATCGTGATGATTGACGCTACCGCAACCGGCGCCCAGAACTCCCACTGCCAGCCGGGAGTGAGCATCGAAGCCTGCGCCTCCTCTATAAGGCGGCCGAGAGACATGTCCGATAAACCCATTCCTATAAACGAAAGGAATACTTCGTACGAGATATACGAGGGTATCTCCGTTGCGGCGAGGGTAACTATTACCGACGTCATGAACGGCAGAATATTTCTCTGCGCAATTCTGAAAATATTCGTGCCGAGGCAGCGCGACGCGAGGTTATACTCCCTGTCGCGTATTATGATGACCTGCGTTCGTATAAAGTAGGCAATGGCAAGCCAGCCCGTTACGGTGAGCGCAAATACCATCGTCCAGAACGACGCCGACATAACGAGCACCATGACCGAGATAAACAACACGTAGGGGATATTGCCCAGAATGTTGTAAACTTCGTTCATGATAACGTCGACTTTTTTGGAGAAGCCCCATATGGCGCCTATCGCCACGCCTATCGTAAGGTTGATGAGCGCGCATACGAACGCGAGCGATATCGATATGCTCGAGCCGTACCATACCGCGTCGAACGTGCTTTCGCCGCCGGCGCCCGTACCGAATATCCACTTGAGCGAAAAACCGCCGAAGTAGTCGAATGCGTCCGAAGGACTGAGGTGGTGCGAGGCCGCGTCGGTATTGTAAACATACTCGTACTGCGTAATTAAGGGATAGAGATATGCAAACACGACTATCAGCGCAAGAAGCGCAAGCATTATTATGTTGAGCTTGTTTTTAAAGAACACCCTTGCCACCGACTTCCAGTAGGAATAACGGGGCGCGGTTATCTTTTCGGTTTCTATCTGCGAGATATCGTAGTGGGCAAACAAATCCTCGTCTGAGAGATTGAATTCCGATAAATCTACTACGTTTTCGTTCATTTTTTACCTCCCTTTCGATGAGAATGATATCCTCGGGTCCATCAGCGCCATCAGTATATCGCCCAGAATGATTGCCACTACCGAAAGCACCGCATAGAACAGCGTTACGCCGATTATTACCGAGTTATCGTACATGGTAATCGCCCTCGTAAGCAGATTGCCGACGCCCGGAACGACGTATACGGATTCGGTAATAATTGCGCCGGTAAGAGCGCCGAGCACGCTCGCGGGGATATTGTGCACGAGCGGTATCGCCGCGTTCTTCATGATATGCTTGCGCGAAATTTCGCCCTCCGAAAGTCCTCCCGCACGGGCAAACTTTACGTAGTCGGAGTTGCGCTGGTCAATCATGTAGCGCCTCATCCACTTCATGAGGTTTGCGATAGACGGCAGCGCCAGCGAAATTATGGGCAATATCCACATCAGCGTGGTCGGGTTGACAAGACTGAACGTAGTCGGCAGTCCTATGGCTCCGCCTATCGTCTGGAACATGAATATATACGCAAGCGAGGGCACCGCCATAATGAATATGATATATACCGTGCCTATCTTGTCTATCACGCCGCCTTTACGGCGTGCCATGACTATGCCCAGCGGTATGCCGAGGCAGTAGGCGACAATTACCGAAATAATGCCGATTATGAACGAATACGCCATTCGCGACATGCCGTCGAGATTGGTGGTTACGACGGTATAGTCGTCCTCGAAGCGCATCTGCGTATATTCGCCGCCGGCAGCAAGAGAGCCCGCGGAATAGGTTGCCGAATGAAGGTCGTCGGCGGTGTTTGCCGTGTAGCCCGTGGGATAAATAACCGACGACGAAACTATGTTGCCCTGTTCGTCGGTCATCGTGTTCCACACGTCGACGTTTCTGTTTACCGAATACGAGGTGCCGAGCCGCAGCGTTATAATATTCTGATGAATAAAGGGAAACTGGTCGTCGAAATACAGCAGATATTTGTGATGAGTGCCGTTGCCCATTATAGCGGGCGAGAATGTATCGCCGCCGTAAACGGGGTCGTACCACGTAAATGAGAGCCCTCTCTCATCATCCGGAATGCCTGAAGCATAGTGAATGTTGTCTATGCGGATAAGGCTCGTTATATACGTCCACAACCTGTTGAATATATTGTAATCTTTTGAGGCGAAGAGCTGGCTTCCGTCTCTTGCCGTGCGCCCCGCGTCGAGGCGGGTAACGTCGTAGCCCTGCGACTCGTAATAGTCGGTAAACATTGCAACGTACGTCTGCGTCGTATCGGAATCGCCCGAGGGAGTTCTGCCGAGAACGGCGGCTTCGTTGCGCGTTGCGGAATCGAGTTCGCCGTCGGATACGAGATTGTCGAGGTAGTCGGAATACGGGACGTAATCGAGATAGCCGTACCTCTCCCACTGCTGATACATATATACCGTGCGGCTGTTGCCCGAAAGGCGTGTGTAGTTCGGGTCGCTGGCAAATATCAGCTGCCTGTCCATAAGGCCGTACACGAGCAGCATAACTATGAATATTACCACTATTATAGATATGACGCCGTGTATGAGGCGCTTAACGAGGTATTTACCCATTGTTTTCTCCTGTTTTTATAGGCAAGCTGCGTTTTTGCGAGCAATATGCACAACTTTGCCCTTTTAGCAATGAAGAGAATGACCTAAAACAGGTCATTCTCTTCACGAACGACTTATATTAAAGCCAAAAGTTTTTGGTTATTACCACAGGCCGAACGAGGTTATCATGAAGCCGGTGGGGGTTACGGTATCGAGGTAAGTCGAAGGGTCGCCGTAGTCGGGAGCCCAGAGCGAAGTGGTATCGATATCGAAGTTCTTGTCCGAGCCGGTCTGGCCATAGTAGCCGCTGTAATACCACTGCGATTCGTTGTTTACCGCCACGAGATTTACGTTGATTTCGTCAAGCACGCCTTCGATGCTCTTCTCGTAAGCGCTTGCCATGTTGTTCCAAACGGTTACGGTAGAAACGTTAACGTAGTCAATCTGCACGGGGTTCGAAGCGGAAATGTTGATGGTAACTTCCTCGCCGTCTACGAGCACGGGATTACCCTCCGCGTCGACAACGGTCTGACCGTTGAGCTCTTCAAGAGCGAGAGCCATCTCTGCCTTGGCTTCTTCGGGATGGTACCAGCCGTCGAATCCGAAGGAGCTGCCTATGCCGCCGTCGGCTTCGGGATTCCATGCAACGATAGGGCTGTTATCGGCGTCGAGCTGAGCCTGAACAATCTCACCGTAGTATGTGCCGGCAGGGAAGCTGGTTGCGGTGCCGTTGATGTCTACGGTTACGGCTACGGGCAGCTGAACGTATGTGCCGGGCGTGAAGCTGTTTATAAGGTTGTTTGCCGCAAGCTCGGCACCCGAACGGGCGGTGTTCCAGCTTACCCTGTCAAACGCGAATGTGAGCGCCCTTCTGAAGTGAACGTTCTGCATTGCCATGCGGGTAACGTTCTGGGCAACTACGTCGTCGGCCTTGGGGGATACCGCAACGGTCGCGTCGTTGAAGTTGGCGAACGCCTCGCGGTTGAGGTTATAGAAGCCCATACCGGTGGCGGCGTCGTTCTGACCTACATAATGATAGAGGTCGAAATAGGTGCCGGAATTTCCGTGAATATCCGTCGTCGTCTCGCTCTTTGCACTGGTAATGTTGCTCTCGCTGAGACCGCTATTGTCGATGGTGCCCGCTTTGACGTCGGTGTACGCCTTCGTCACGTCCTGCCCGTCGTTGAAGAGCCAGGTTATGGTTTTAAGGTTAATGTTATCGTAATTCCAGTAACCTTCGTAAGAGCTGAATACAATAGTGCTTCTGTTTGTTGAATTGGTTATGCGATAGGGACCGCAGTAGAGAATATTGGAGGCCGATTTGCCGTAATCGTAGTCCTCTGCAGTTTCGTCGTAATCAGCGCCAAAGCCGCCTCCCTGCGAAAGGAAGTATGCCCTGTTCATGGGAGCGAACACGCTGTAGCTGAGCATGGTCATGAAGTAAGGAGTTTCCTGCTCGAGCGTGTACTGAACATATTCGCCGTTTTCATCGGGCTCACCGTTTTCGTTTACCTGCTTAACGCCTACCTGGTCGAAGTCTGCAGTGCCGGCAATATATTCGCTGGCGCCTGCAACAACGCCCTGAACGAGATATTCAAGACCGCCCGCAGCGTCGAGCATGTGCTGGAAGCCTGCCACGAAGTCGTCGGCGGTTACGTCTGCATACCTGTCGCCGGACTGGTTATACCAGCTTGCGCCGTCGCGGATGTGGAAGGTATAGGTGAGGTTGTCCTCGGATACGGTGTAGCTGTCGGCAAGGGCGGGCTGGAGAACGCTCATCTCATCGTACTCCATGAGGCCGTCGTAGGTGTTTACGAGAGCTTCGGAATCGACCGACATCGAAGTTGCAAGAACGTCGTAGTTTGAAGGGTCCTGATTGTATGCTCTGGTAAAGGTGTCTTTAATGTGGTAGCCCTGACCGGTGAGGTATGCCCTTACGGCTGCGCTGTATTCGGCAGCGGTGTCGCCGCCTGCCTGCGCCGTTGCGAACATCTCGGTGACGTGCTCCCTGTCTTTAACGGCGAGCAGTTCCTGCGTTACGAGCGCCTGGTGATACCTGTACATATCGTTGCCCCAGAGTACGTATGTGTAGGTGTGGGGAACGAGCCTGCCGATAGCATACTGTCCGCCGTTGGAAGTGAGCGGCGAGAATGTGGCGGAGTTGAGGAGCTTGGCCTCTGCGACAGCCATTTTTGCATACCTTTCGGCCTGATCTTCATCGGTCGAGCCGACTATAGCCCTCGCTTCCATGTAGAGGTCGTAGAACTCACCGAACACTTCGTCGTAAACGGCCTGGCTGATTGCGTTGTGGGCAGCGTTATCATCCCCGCCATCGTCGGGACCGCAAGCCGCCATTCCCAGCACCATAGAACTAGCAAGTGCCGCTGCGGTTGCCGTCATGGCAACCTTTTTCCATCTTTTCAAAGTTTTGTCCTCCATAAAATTTTTAGCTTGGCGCAGTAAAGCAATAAAACCGAAGCAACAAATTATTACCGCGGCAAGCAAACGGTACAATTTTTTAGCCGCGCCGCACACGTCCGTACACATCGATAATTGATAAATCGGACAATTGCGGGCGGAGTTTCAGGCGCTCTCCGCCTTAAAAATATACAATAAGTATAGCTACAAAAAGAGCGAATGTCAAGCCCGATTACACCAAATTTTCAATTTTGCGTTAAGAATTGTTTATAAATACCTTAAGTATTTCAAATATTTTTCGCGCTCCCTACATATACATTATAAATCGGTATAAATCATTTGCAATTTTTTAGCCCCCGCGCCGTATCCGCCGTCTCTTTTGCCGCGCGGCGCCCGTTTTCCCCGCGCGTTAACACGAACCATGTATCGCGCGCGCACCGGCCATACGCCGTGCATAAATGTATAAATATGCACAACAGAGGGATTTGCCCTTTGTCCATCTCAATCCCCTCTTTAATTCTCCCCTTTAAAAAGGGGAGCTTATCGGGGGGCATTCCTTTAAAAAGGGGAGCTTATCGGGGTATTACGCCTCCTCTTTTAAGGGGAGGTGGCTTGCCGCAGGCAAGACGGAGGGATTCAATCCGACAACCGTCGGTTCATTTGCGATTTACAAAATGCCTATCGACGAACAGGTGAAAATTATGAGGAACAGGCTGAACGCCGAAAAGAGAGTCGTCCATACGACGAGCTGACCCGCGAGCTCTCCGTCCTGCTTCATCTGCACCGCCATGGGCGAGCTGGAAACCGCCACGGGCGTGCCGCACACCGAGATGAGCACCGCCATTTCCGCCGCGGAACGCATGCCGACGAAGTACGCGGCCACAATGCAGAGCACGGGAATTATCAGAAGCCTTGTTACGGAAGATACGGCAATCTCCTTCCACAGGCGCCCCGCCGCGCCGAAGCGGAACTGGCCGCCGAGCACAATGAGAGCGAGCGGCATTGCGACCGCGGCGAGATTATCGAGCGTTTTGGCGATAAAATTGTCGTCGGAGAGGGTGAAATCTACGCCCGCCTGCATTATGCCCCAGCGGACGAGCATGAATGCGAGGCTTATAATGACGGAAACAATGAGCGGGTTGGTTATTATTTTTATGCAGACGTCCTTTGCCGAAGGGCGCGCCTCGCCCGCGCCGCCGTACATGCTGAGCGCGATTACCGCGAGAATGTTTACCGTGGGCACGATTACCGCCGCCGCAACGCTTGCCTGCGTGCCCGCCGCCTCGCCCGCGAGCATAACCGAGAGCGAAAAGCCGATGACCGCATAGTTGGTGTTGAACGCCGACTGGTGCACTATGCTGCGGCGCATGGGCTCCTTTTTAAAAAACAGCGCCTGCAGCCAGCCAATACCGAACATCACCACCGTCGCGACGAACACGAAGAGCGCGATTTTCCAGTTGATATCGGAAAAGTTTGTCATGTACAGGTTGTTGAAAATCAGAATGGGAATGAACACCGTAAATACGAGTTTGTTGCCGTAGGCGAGGAACACTTTGCCGAACAGCTTTATCCGCCTGAGCGCATAGCCCAGGACTATGGGCAGAATGAGCGGCAGAATTGCGTTCAGCGTAAACAGCAGGCTATCCATAAAATTTTGTCTCCGTATAAATTGTTTTGCCCGCGCCGTTCGTTGCGGGCGGCGCGCTTTGCGGCGCCTTGCAATTGCGGCGCCTTGCAATTATTTATATATAACAGCTAATGTAATATATAACAATCCGCGCGGATTGTCAATAAAAAGCCGCCGATTCAGAGCATTGTTAAAAAAAGCCGTCAACGGCAAACCTCGGTGAAAATTCCGCACAAAACAAAGGCCGCGCGGGAAAGCGCGGTCTTTTCTTATTTTTACTTTAAAAAATAATCGGGAAAAGCCGAACGGATAGTTGCGGCGTTCTGGATATACCTGTCCATATGCCTTGCGGTGACTGCGACGGCCCCCTCCTCGTCCCCGCGCTCTATCGCCTTTAAAAGGTCGATATGGTCACGCTCGACGTGCTCGGTGAGGCGGCATTTGAAGCTTAATACGGTGGTGCGGTCGAAGTGGGGCGCAACGCTCTCTATCAGCTCGTACCAATAGTTACAGCCGCATCCCGCATACAGCATTTTATGAAACTTTTTATCGAGGGAAAAAATCTTTTTTTCGTCGCCCCGCCTTATGTACATCTCCCATATCGTCACGTTCTCCCACAGCGAGTCGACGTGCGAAGCGGTGAGCCGCTTGCACGCGAGACGGGAGACCTCCTTTTCGAGCACGCTCCTCAAAGCGCGCACCTCCTCGACGAGGGCCGGGTCGATGTACGACACGAACGTGCCGCGTTTGGGCTGAATGGTTATGAGCTTGCGGCGGGCAAGTTCGAGCTCGGCTTCGCGGCAGGGTGTGCGGCTGAGGCCGAGAGCCGAGCATATGTCGTGCTCGACTATCTTGTCGCCCGGGGCGAGATTTACCGAAACTATATTTTCGAGCAATACGCGCAGGGCGTATTCCTTGGCAGATTCGCCGCTCTTCTTCGGCGTTACGGTGAGCATACGTTACTCCTCGCCGCCTTCCGACCCGCCGTTTTTCTCAGCCGCTCTTTTGGCCCTCTTGGGGTCTACATAGGGCTGGAGCTCGGGGTGCTTCATCTTCTTTTTGAGGACGTATTTATAGAGGAAGAAATAGCCTATGCCGAGTATCACCATTATTATGCACCAGAACTGCGAAGGGGTGAGCCCGGGGATAAAGCCGCCGCGGTTGTCGTCGCGGAAGAACTCTATAACAAAGCGCCATATACCGTAGGAAATGCTGTATAAGCCGAAGTTGCAGTTGAACCTGAACCTGAAATACAGCACAGCCATCACGACCGAAAGAAGCACGAGGAATATGCACTCGAAGAGCTGCGTGGGTATTACGGGGCCGGGGGTAGTTTCGAACTTTATGCCCCAGTCTGCCGCCGCGCCGTAGCAGCAGCCGGCAAAGGTGCAGCCTAATCTTCCGAAGGCGTGGGCGATTGTTATGCCTATGGGAATGAAGGGCAGCGCGTCGGTCAGGCTCGCGTTCATGTGGTTTTGCAGCCACTTATGCTTTGCGCGCGGCGCAACGACGTAAACGTACAGGTTGTAGAACAGCAGATAGCTGCCCACGCCGCCTATGAGTCCGCCGATGAACGTCATGCTGCCGAACGAGAATTCGCCCGTGTCGATATAGTTGTAGAGCGACTGGAAGAGCATTGCAAACAGTATGCCGATGGCCGTTGCGACAATGCCGACGAGGAGCATTTTATCGGTGCATTCCTCGTTGAAGTTCTTATACCAGAACGTCCACAAAAGGAAAACGAAGCACGCGATAATGCCCACCGCCATGCACACGCCGTAGGCGTATATATCGACGCTGCCTATGCTGAACAGAGGGTAAGGATACATCTTTCGTCCTTTAATTTCAGATTTTGGCGGGAATTTCTCCGCATCCGCAGATATTATAACGCCGCGGGCGCGGATAAGTCAAATGTTTTGTAACAACTTTTATTACACCGCGCGCATTTTTCACAATGCAAAAGCGGCGGAAAGTTGCGCCGCTTTTTTATTATTTTCTGCGTTAGTTGCGGCATATATGCGGGTCAATTATGTTTTTGCACCCGTAAATGGCCGCTCACTTTGCTGCAAGCAGGTTGTTTATGGCCGCGACGAGCGCCTTTACCGAACTCGTGATTATATCCTCGTCGACGCCCGCGCCCCAATAGGGCTTATCCCCGTATTCAATCCCCACATACGAGATTGCCTTGGAGCTGGAACGCTCGGTTAATGCGTGCTCTTCGTAGTCGGTGAGCTTATAGGGCACGCCGAGGAAACTTTTGAGCGCGTTCGACACGGCGTTCAGCCTGCCGTTGCCCTCGGCTGTGACGTCGGTCATCTTTCCGTCCTTTAAAACGGTGACGGTTGCCGTTATGCCGTTTATCTGCTTATAGTGGCACTCCACCACGTCGAAGGCGCGCCTGCCGTCGACGAAATGTTCGCAGAAAATTTTGTATACCTCGTCGGGGTGAAGCTCCTTGTGGAGCTTGTCGGAGACGTCTTTTGCGGCATAGCCCATGACCTCCTTCATTCTGGAAGGCATGTTTATGCCGTAGTTGGTCTGCAAAATATAGCCTACGCCGCCCTTGCCCGACTGCGAGTTTATGCGTATCACGTCGGCGTCGTACTGCCTGCCCACGTCGTGCGGGTCGATGGGAAGATAGGGCACCGTCCATTTGTCGAGGTGCTTTTTCTCCCTCCACTCCATTCCCTTGGCAATGGCGTCCTGGTGGGAACCGGAGAAGGCGGCAAACACGAGTTCGCCCGCATAGGGCTGGCGGGGATTTATCGCCATGCCCGTGAACGTGCGGTAGAGCGAGCATATGTAGGGCATATTTTCGAAATTGAGCTTCGGGTCTACGCCCTGGGAGAACATATTCATCGCCAGCGTTACGATATCGACGTTGCCCGTCCTCTCGCCGTTGCCGAATAGCGTGCCCTCTATCCTGTCGGCGCCCGCAAGAAGCCCCATCTCCGCCGCCGCAACGCCGCAACCGCGGTCGTTGTGCGGGTGAAGGGAAATTACCGTGTTTTCGCGGTACTTCATATTCTTGTGCATATACTCTATCTGCTGCGCGTAGACGTGCGGCATTGCGTTTTCAACCGTGGCGGGCAGATTTATAACCGCCTTCCTGTCGGGCGTGGGCTGCCATACGTCGAGAACGGCGTTGACTACTTCGAGCGCATACTCGGGCTCGGTACCCGTGAAAGATTCGGGGGAATACTCGAAGCGGTAGTTTGCCCCGTCGCGCTCGGTGAGTTCCTTTAAAAGGCGCGCGCCGTCGACGGCTATCTTCTTTATAGCCTCTTTATCCTTTTTGAACACCTGCTCGCGCTGGGCGACGGACGTGGAATTGTAGACGTGCACTATAACGTTCTTCGCGCCGCGCACCGCATCGAAAGTTTTGCGGATTATGTGCTCGCGCGCCTGCGTAAGCACCTGAATGGTGACGTCGTCGGGAATGAGGTCGTCGTCTATGAGCTTGCGAAGAAAATCGTATTCCGTTTCGGAGGCGGCGGGGAAGCCGACCTCTATCTCCTTGAAGCCTATCTCTAAAAGCAGTTTAAAAAACTCGACCTTGGTTTCGAGCGACATGGGCTCGATTAAGCTCTGGTTGCCGTCGCGCAGGTCGACCGAGCACCATACGGGCGCCTTTTCGACGGCGTCTTTTTCCGCCCAGTCCATGCACCTCTCCTTGGGGAGAAAATACTGTTTTGAATACTTTTCAAAATTTTTCATAGATACACCTCAATCAAATATTCTCACGAATTTCTCGTGTTGGTGACACACGACAAATTCCGTGAATTTTGGGGAGCCTGCTCCCCCTTACCCCCGATTTCTGGGGCTCTCATTTTATATAATCGGGGTAATTCCCCCTTATATAATCGGGGTAATTCCCCCTTTGGTGTGCGAGCGAAGCGCTGCTTTGCCGAGGGGCTCCCGCTTGCGGGAAACGGCAAAACGTGCTGAACGCAGCAAATAGGGACGAGCAGAACATTCATAGAATAGCGGATACCCGCTATTCGTGTTCTGCGGAGAGAACGCAACATGCCGAGCGTTAGCGTGAGGCGTTGCGTAGCCGACCAACGAGGCACGAGGCGAACTTTCTGCG
>DVFR01000044.1 GCA_018713165.1 Candidatus Coproplasma stercoravium
TTAAGGGCTCCCGCAAAAAAAGGTTTTTGCGGGAAGAGGAGATACTTGCGTTTAAGGCACAACGGCGCATTTATGCGGCGTTGTGCAAAAATGCGCAAAGTATCGACGAGGCAAGGGCTTTAACGCAGCAGATGTTGCGATATTGCCTGCTTTAAATCAGGTTTAGGCTTTTAACACTCGGCTAAATTTTACTCCGCGCAGACGGCGTTGTCAACGGTAAAACGCAAAAAGTCACAAAAAAAGAACGGGAGCGATAGCGTTAACCGCCATGAGCAGCCGTTCCTTTTGCGTTGCTATTGAATTGCAGCTTTCCTGCCGCATCGAATAACAGTATAGCCCGTTTGGGTTCTTTTATAATAACGCTTATTTTGCGCGTTGTCAATATAAAATCAAAATTTCTGTGCAGAGTGCACAATTACTGCGGTCTGCGGCTTTAACTAAAAACAGCGCATAACTGCCGGCAAATCTCCGCCGTAACAAAATCGCCGCGCTGATTTTGCGCGGCGATTTCAACTAAAAATTATTTTTTATATAAGAATCTGTGGCAGTTTTCACACTCGACCACGCCGCCCGAGGAGAGCGCCTCCTTGCCCGCAAGCGAGAGCTCTATGCCGCACTTGGAGCACCTGTCGGCCTTGACTTCGCAGATTATGGGGAAGATTCTTTCGGAGCGTTTTGTCTGGTATTTGGCGAATATTGCGGGGTCAATCGCCTTTTCGAGCTTTTTGAGCTCGGTCTCTATGACCGACATCTCCTTCTTCTTCTCCTCCTTGTATGCGTTGTAAACGGCGTGGCTCTCCTTGTACTGCTTCTGCATGGCTATGACCTTCTTTTTGAGAGCCTTATACTCCTCGTCGACCGACTTTACGTTTGCGGTGAGCGAATTGATTTCGTTTTTGAGGTTTTTAATCTTTTCCTGGAGGGAAAGCGCCGACTTTTTATAGAAGGCTACGTTTGCGCCCTCTTCGACCATCTCGTCGAGCGCGTCGAAATCTTTGAGCGCCTCCGAAAGCTCTTCGTAAGCCGAATTCAGGCGGGTTGCCATGCGCTCGAGTTCGGCGGCCTTTGCGTCTATCTGGTCGAGCTTTTCTGGAGCTTTGGTCATAAAGTTCTTTGCCTGAACGTACTTTTTGCGCTCCTCGGACGACGCCGCCTCCTGCTCTATCTTTATAAGCTTTTCGTCTTCCTGCTGGTACTTTAAAAGCTGTTCTATCTGTGACATTTTTCTCTCCTTATTATATTTATTCCCGCGCGAAAAAGGCGTACGCGGGTGCAAGTAAAAACGGCTTTACGCCGCAATTATTATGTTTTTAAGCGGCGCCGTGCGCGCCCCTGTTTTAAAGCAGAATCTTTTCTTTGTAAAACGCCGAAGGAATACCCGAAAGCCCGTTCAATGAGGCATATATGCGGGCGAATCCGTAAACTTCGGAGCAGTAATGCGTCATCTCTGCAACGTTCAGTCCCGCCCCGACGAGCGCGGCGACGTGGTGGTGTTTCATATCCGCCGAAACGAACGTGTCGGCGCCGTGCGACAGGGCAAATTCAATCGCCTCCTCGTCGCAGCCCGCGCCGCAGAACGAGGCTATTTTTTTAACCTCTCCGTTTGCGTCGTAAAAGCGTATTTTATCGCTTTCGAACTCGCGCGAGGCATTTGAAGAAAAGTCTGCAAAACTCTGCGCGGGAACGGCGTACACCCTGCCGTAGCCGCCCGAAGAGAGCGGATTTAAAAAACACTCCTCCCTCTCCCCGCCGAGACCCCTCATGAGATAGTAGTCGATGCCCTTTAAAGCGGAGTCGAAATTGAGGTGCATGGAGATGACCGAAATGCCTTTCATCGCGCACGATAAAAGGGGCGCCGTGGGCGAATGGGGCTGCACGCCGAGGGATTTTACCGGGCTGTAAATTGCCGGGTGGTGCGTGACTATCAGGTTATAGCCGCGGCTTTCCGCTTCCCTTACGGCGCCCGCCGTCAAATCGAGGCAGAAGAGCGCGCCTGTAACGTCGCTGCCGCAATCGAGAATTATTCCGCTGTTGTCGTAGGCGCCGTATTTTGCGCACAACTCGTCGCTGAGCGCGACGGGCGCAACTTCGCGCCCGAGTATGGCGAGAACGTCGCTCGGTTTCATTTTTCAAGCACCCCCTGTATGAATGCAATGCGTTTTTCGACGCCTTCGCGCGAGTCGGGCGAGAGGTCGCCCTGCGCGTAGGCAAGATTTTTTTCGAGCTCGCAATTTAAAAGTTCTTTCAGCTCGGGCGTGCCTATGCTGTCGCGCCCGAACGCAAGCTCCTCCTCCGTATAGGGGCAAAGAGTACCGCCTTCCGCCCTGCCCTTTATGGCAAAGTAATGTTTGGTTATACCCGCGCGCGTTTCGGTGAACAGTCCGTCGTATTCAAGTGCGCAGCCGCGTTCAAGCAGGTACTCTCTCAGCTGCCGCGCGTTTTTCATCGGCTGGAACACGAACGCCTTCGGGATATACGAATTTTTAAGTATCTTTAAAATTTCCTCGCCGCCCATTCCGGCAATTAAAACCAAATCGTCGCCGCGCTCCACCTTTTCCAGCCCGTCGCAGCAGACGGGAACGCACGCGCCCGAGGCGATATACCCCTTTAAAAGGCGTTCCGCCTTGGAAAGGCTCTTTTCGCTCACGTCGGAAATCACGGCGCTTTTGCACAGACCACGGTCAAGCATATACTTCGTGCAGTAGCCGTGGTCGCAGCCGACGTCGACGAACCGTTCGCACCGCTCCAGAAGGGCGCACAGCTTTTTGAGCCGTTCGGTCATATCAGGTATCGAGGAAGTCTTTGAGATGTTTGGAGCGCGAAGGGTGGCGCAGCTTTCTCAAAGCCTTAGCCTCTATCTGGCGTATGCGCTCACGCGTTACGTTGAACTCCTTGCCGACCTCCTCGAGAGTGCGGGGTCTGCCGTCATCTACGCCGTATCTGAGCCTTAAAACCTTCTCCTCGCGCGGGGTGAGGCTGTTGAGCACGGAGAGAAGAGTTTCTTTGAGCATGGTCGTGGAGACGCTGTCGGAAGGGGTGACGGTCGTTTCGTCCTCGATGAAGTCGCCGAGGTGGGAATCTTCCTCCTCGCCTATGGGCGTTTCGAGGGAGACGGGGTCCTGCGCTATCTTCTGAATTTCGCGCACGCGCTCTTCGGAGACGTTCATCTCCTTGGCAATCTCGGCAGGGGTCGGCTCGCGCCCGTATTTCTGCGTGAGAAGGCGCGAAACGCGCGTGAGTTTGTTTATCGTTTCGACCATGTGCACGGGAATACGTATGGTGCGCGCCTGGTCGGCAATGGCGCGCGTTATCGCCTGCCTTATCCACCACGTGGCGTAAGTCGAAAATTTGAAGCCCTTCTGGTAGTCGAACTTTTCGACCGCCTTCATAAGACCTAAGTTGCCCTCCTGAATGAGGTCGAGAAAGAGCATGCCGCGTCCTACGTAGCGCTTTGCAATGGATACTACCAGCCTTAAATTGGCTTCGGAGAGCTTCTTTTTAGCCTCCTCGTCACCCTCCTGCATCTTGCGGGCGAGCTCAATCTCATCGTCGGCGGAAAGAAGGGGCACACGGCCGATGTCTTTCAAATACATCTTTACGGGGTCGTCGAGCCCTATATCGGAGAGCGCCTGCTCGTAGAGCTCCTTGTCGCGCTCCGCCTCGTCGATTATCTGAATGCCCGCGTCGGCAACCGATTTATACACGTAGTCCATCTGGTTGGGAGTAGTGTCGTACTTCTCCATGATGTCGCAGAGGTTGTTCGTGGTGATTGAACCCTTGGGGCCGTAGTCATCGATAATCTTTTTTAATATGTCGTTTAATTTCTGTTCGGATAAGCTCATCGTATATCTCCGCTTTTTAATTTTTCCTTTTGCTCTATAAGCTGCTGCAATACTTCTGCGGCACGCCTCTTTTCGGCGACGTCGTCGGTGGCGGCATAGCGCCGCTTGACCTCGTCAATCGCCTTTGTAATTCTGTCCGCCTGCAGGCGGCGCATACAGTCGCTGAAATAGCGCTGCTGCACTTCGCCGTTTAAATTCTCGCCGTCGTTCAAATCGAGCACGCGGCACAACTCCTCGTATTCGGGCGTGCCCTCCTCGAAAAAGTCGAATATCTCGCTCAGCGTTATCCTTTCGCCGAGGAGAGCCTTGCTCTTTACGTAGTTTGCGAGCAGCCTGTGCACGTCGTCGGCAAACGGTATATCGTCGATATTAACGCCTTCGGCGTAGGGCGCGCCGAAAAGCAGCGCCGCCGCGACGAAGCGCGACGCCTTTTTGTGCACGTCGGCTGAATCGGCCGCGATTTTGGGTTTTTCTTCGCTCCTCTCCTGCCTCTCGGCGGGCACCTGCTGCAAATCGCGATTGAGCGCCTCGAAGCTTATGCCCGTTTCGTCGCGCAGGTTTTTAAGGAGCAGTTCGCGCTCGGCGGCGCTCTC
The DNA here is from genome assembly GCA_018713165.1 of Candidatus Coproplasma stercoravium. GTDB lineage: Bacteria > Bacillota > Clostridia > Christensenellales > Borkfalkiaceae > Coproplasma > Coproplasma stercoravium. The sequence continues at coordinate 4,436 of DVFR01000044.1, forward strand.
GGCAGAGCGTACGACTTTGAGCGCGTCGTTTACGTATTTTACCTTTTCTTCGGGTTTGGATATGTCGTACCCGCGCCGCGTGACCGACATTTTGTAGTCAATCAGCGGCATGGCGCTCTCCAAACATTTTTTATACTCGTCCGCGCCAAGTTTTTTTATAACGTCGTCGGGGTCGAGCCCCTCGGGAAGGGGAACGACGCGCACGTCTATGCCCTCGCTCTTTAAAATTTCGAGCCCGCGCATATTCGCCTTCTGACCCGCGCCGTCGCCGTCGTAACTTATGAGGACGGTATCGGTATACCGCTTTATCAGCCGCGCCTGTTCCTGCGTGAGCGAGGTGCCCATGCTGGCGACGACGTTTTTAAATCCGCCCTGGTGGAGGGAAATGGCGTCCATATACCCCTCAACCATTATGACCTCTTTGAGCCCGCCCGAGCGGCGCAGTTTTTTGAGCCTGTTTATATTATAGAGCATCTTGCTCTTGTTGAATATAAGCGTTTCTTTGGTGTTTTTATACTTAGCAAAGTCGGTCTTTTTAAGTGCCCTGCCGCCGAACGCCACCACCTCGTCGAACTGGTTGATGATGGGGAATATCAGCCTGCCGCCCTGCGAATCGGTGAGGCGGCCTTCAACCTCGTTTACGGCGCCGCTGTCGACAATGTCCTGCTTTGAATAGCCCTTCGAGAGCAGAAATTTGGGCAGGTCGGTGTAGTTCAGACTCGCGCCCAGCCCGAACGAACGGACTACGCCCGCGGGTATCCCGCGCGAAAGTATGTATGAAATGTGCGCGTCAGCCTTGCCGGAATTGAGATTGTCGAGGTAAAAGTGCGCGCAGTCGTTCATGATTTTCAAGAGCGTGTCGCGCTTTTTCTTTATCTCGGCGGTGCGCTCGCTGTCGAACGAGTTCTGCGGAAGGGGTATGTTGGCGCGCTCGGCGAGAATTTTTACCGCATCGCCGAAGTCGACGTTCTCCATCTCCTTTACAAGCGTTATAACGTTGCCCGAAACGCCGCACCCGAAGCAGTGATAGAACTGCCTGTTTTCGTCGACGTGGAAGGAAGCCGTTTTTTCGTGGTGAAAGGGACAGCACGCCCAAAAGGTGCCGCCCTTCTTTTCGAGGTGCATATACGACGAGGCAACGTCGACGATATTAAGTTTTTCGGTTAAAAGCCTTAAAAAATCTCTGTCGTAACCAGCCATACATCCACATATTTACTCACGAAATTATCTGTGTGGCGGCAATTGACCCGCACATATGCCGCAATTAACGCAAAAAACTGCGTTATTTAAAGCTGGTTTCGTCGACGAAAGTCCAGCCGCGGGGAACGAAAATTTTGTTGAAAGTGTAAATTGCGTACCTGTCGGTCATGGAGGATATGTAGTCGCAGACGACCTGCTCCACGGGACAGCTGTTTAAAAGTTTTACAAACATTTCGGGCAGCTTGTCTGCATTCTTCATAAAATATTCGTACATGCAGGAGAGCATCCTCTCCGCCTTCTCCTCCTCGCCGCGCGCGTATTCGGTGAGATACACCCTCTCGAACATGAAGGCGCGGAGAGCTTCGCTCGCCTGCTCCACCTCCTTGCCCATCGCGACGGAGTTTTTGCCGTAACTTTCGCGCCAGACGGAGGTTATGGCGGTGTTTATGCGCTCCTTGGAGCTCTTCCCCAGAACGTCGGTTATATCATTAGGCACGTCGGAGGGCTTTAAAACGCCCGCGCGCACGGCGTCGTCGAGGTCGTGGTTTATGTATGCAACCTTATCGGCAATGCGCACGCACCTGCCCTCCAGCGTTGCGGGGCTGCCGCTCTTCTGGTGGTTTAAAATGCCGTCGCGCACCTCCCACGTGAGGTTGAGCCCCATGCCGTCCTTTTCGAGTACGTCGACGACGCGCACCGACTGGACGTTATGTTTGAAGCCGCACGGAGCGAGTTTGTTTAAAATGCGTTCGCCGCTGTGCCCGAACGGCGTGTGCCCCAAATCGTGCCCGAGCGCGGTAGCCTCGGCGAGGTCCTCGTTGAGCGCGAGGGCGCGCGCCAGACTTCTCGCTATCTGCGCAACGTCGAGCGTGTGCGTAAGGCGTGTTATGTAGTGGTCGCCTTCGGGCGAGAAGAACACCTGCGTCTTGTTTTTCAGCCGTCTGAACGCCTTGCAGTATATTATCCTGTCGCGGTCGCGCTGAAAATCGGTGCGCATCTCGCAAGGCTGTTCCTCGCGGCTGCGCCCCTTCGTATCCTTGGATTTGGTCGCGTACGGAGAGAAAAACTGCTCCTCTATCGCATAAGTACGCTCTTTTAAAACGGGCATATTTTCTTTCACGCCTTAATATACGCAAAAAAATTTTAAAAACCTTTTTTTGCACGAAAAATTTTTTTAAAAAGAGCAAATTTTTATGTGCATATTATAAATACCCCTCAGCGGGCGCGCGTAAACCGGCCCGCAAGCGCAAAAGTAACAAAATTTTTTTATGACGATTATAGAATCATACGAGGATAAAGCGCCGCGCGCGGAAAAATTTTCCGCGCGCGGCGCGCATTTAACAAAAGATTTATTGTGTTGCCGACTTTTATGTTACAGGCGGCAAAATTATTTGCCGAAGCCGCCGCCCACGGAGAGCACCTCGCCCGTGACGTAGCCCGATTCGGCAAGATATATGCACGCCTTAGCCACGTCTTCGCCGGTGCCTAATCTTCCCATGGGAATCTGCTCTATCAGCTCCTCAATCTCGTCGGGCGTGAGGTGGGAATTCATGGTGGTATCAATCACGCCGGGGCTTACGCAGTTTACGCGCACGCCCGAGGGGGCGAGCTCCTTCGAAAGCGCTTTTGTAAAGCCGATAAGCGCCGCCTTGGAGGCAGAATACGCAACCTCGCAGCTTGCGCCCACTTCGCCCCAAATGGAGGAGACGTTTATTATCGAGCCGCCTCCCATGCCTATCATCCTGTCGGCGACGGCGCGGCTGCACAGGTACGCACCCTTTACGTTTACGCCGAACACCCTGTCCCACTCGGCGGGAGTGGTGTCCTGAATGACGCCGACGTACGATATGCCAGCATTGTTTACGAGGACGTCTATCTTATTGTAGAGGCGAAAAATTTCGGAGAACATGTCGCGCACCTGCGCCTCGTCGGAGACGTCGGCGCGCATGAGCACGGGGCAATAGCCGAGCATGTTGAACTCAGCCTGCGTAGCTATCGCCGCGCTCTCGTTGGAGCTGTAATTTATGATAACTTCGTAGCCGCGCTGCAAAAATTCAAAGGCGATATCCCTGCCTATTCCGCGCGTTCCGCCGGTGATAAGTACCGTTTTCATCAGTCTCTCCGCAGTTTAAAATAGAAATGGGCGACACGCATGCCGCATTTAAATGCAATTCAACGGCACATATGCCGCGTTTAATATAATTCAACGGCATATATGCCGCAATTAACCGTTTTTTATAAGTCCGAATTTTTGTGCAATGAGAAACGCTATCTCCTCGGGCGAAAGTTCGTCGGTATCGATAATTTCGTCTGCCGCAGCAGTATATTTCGGCGTGCGCGCGGGCAGAATTTCGTTTATACGCTTTGCCGCGCCGCCCGCAAGAAGCGGCCTTTCGGTGTCGCCCTCCACGCGCTTTATCAGCGTTTCGGGACGGGTGCGCAAAAAGATTATTTTGCCGTTTTGTCTGAGAGCGCGCACGTTTTCGCCACTTAACACGCAGCCGCCGCCCGTGGCGATAATAAGATTGTCGCGCAAGGCAATCTGCTTTACCGTCTGAGTTTCAATCTCGCGGAAGCGCGCCTCGCCGAATTTTTCAAATATATCGGCAATTCTGCCGTGGGCTTTTACGATTTCGGCATCGGTATCGACCTGCTCCATTCCCGTAAGACGAAAAAGCGCCTCCGCCACCGTCGTCTTGCCGCAGCCCATCATGCCGCAGAGCACTATATTCATAAATTTACCCCTGAATATGCCGCAAACAATGCGGTTTTATATAGACGTTTTTTATTTGAGAAGAAAGCTTCCGCCTGCCAGAATATAGCTGTTTTTGCCGAAGCCGACTATACTGCCCGCGCACACTTCGGATATGACCGACTTGTGGCGGAACTCCTCGCGTTTGAACACGTTCGACATGTGCACTTCCACTACGGGGATTTTAATCGACGCGATTGCGTCGCGTATGGCGTAGCTGTAATGGGTGAACGCGCCCGCGTTTAAAATTATGCCGTCGCAGTCGGCGGTGTGGAGCTTCGTGCAAATCTCGCCCTCTATGTTGCTCTGGTAAAACTCGCACTCTGCGCCCTTGAAATGCTTTGCAATTTCGGCATTGATTTCGTCGAGAGTCTGAGAGCCGTAAACTCCCTTCTCCCTTACGCCCGTCATGTTTAAATTTACGCCGTTTATAAATAAAAGTTTCATAATTAACCCCTTGATATATGCGATTTAAGCCTCTTTGCAAAACTTTTGGTAGTTTACGAAGAGTTCCTTTGCCAGCTTTTCGTCGGGAGATATTCCGAGGTAGATACATTCGGCATAGTACGCCTGGTAAAAGAGCATGGCCTCGCCGTTTATTATCTTTTTGCCGAGCGATTCGGCAATCTCCAGAAATTTTGATTTGGGCGGCACGTATATGAGGTCTACCGCCGTATCGCAAAGGCTTAAAAGCTCCTCCCCGACGGGGGATATCCCCTCGGTTTTGTGCATTCCCACGCCCGTCGCGTTTATGATTACGTCGTAACGCCTGTTTATTATCTCCGCCACGGCGGTAACGCCGAACTCTTCTGCAAGCTTTTGCGCAGATTCGGCGCGCTTATCGTACACATATACGGCCGCGCCGCAGTCCGAAAGTTCCTTTGCCGCGCTGCGTCCCGCACCGCCCGCGCCCAAAAGCAGCACCTCTTTGCCCGCAGGTTCCACGCCCGCGTTGCGGAGCATGAGCATAAAACCCAGCCCGTCGGTATTGTAGCCCGTGCGCGTGGCGCTGACGACGGTGTTCACCGCCCCGAACGTTTTTGCGTCGCCTTCGAGCGAGGTGAGATAGGGCAGGACGTCGAGTTTGAAGGGAATGGTCACGTTGAAGCCGTCGTACTCCTTAAAAAACTCCTCCGCACGCGCGGGAAACTCTTCGGGCGGGACGGAAATTTTGCCGTATTCAATCTCCGCGCCCAGATTTTCCGCGATAAACCTGTGCATCTGCGGGCTGGAAGATTTGGAAACGTCTTTGCCGACGACGGCAAGCTTTAATTTTTTCATAATTTCTCCTTTAAACTTTGTGCGCACGCCGAGATATACGAGGCGTACTCCTCCATGTCCATGCGGATTTCCTCCGCTCTTCCCGCCTCGGCGGGAACGACCATCGAAATTTCTCCGGCCTTTAAGTTCTTTTTATCGTAAGCCGCTCCGCGGCACGCCCCGGCGGCGTTTTCATACGCGGGCACGGTTATCACTTTTTTTATGAGCTCAATCAGCGAATCGGCGTATTCGCGCCCGCATATACCCTTTTTAACGGCTATATACAGTTCGTAATACATTCCTATAAGCACGAATTCGCCGTGCGACTTGCGCTTGTAAAAGAGCTCGAAGGCGTGCCCCGTGGTGTGACCTAAGTTGAGCGTTTTTCTAAGTCCGCTCTCCCTCTCGTCCTTGCGGACGACCTCCGCCTTGTGCGCTATGCAGTCGTACGTTATGTCCCTTAAAAACTCGTCGCTTTTCAAATGGTTTTTGTTCTCTATCAGCTTTACGTATATTTCCTTGTCGAGCGCGCCGTACTTTATTATTTCGCCCAGCCCGCACCTTATCTCACGCGCGGGCAGAGTTTTTAAAAACAGCGGGTCGACAATGACCGTTCCGGGCTGATAGAACGTGCCGACGATGTTCTTCACGCCGCACAGGTCGATGGCCGTTTTGCCGCCGACGGAACTGTCGACCTGGGATAAAAGAGTGGTCGGAATCTGCACGAGGCGCACGCCGCGCATATAGAGCGAAGCGGCGAGCCCCGCGATATCGCCCACAACGCCGCCGCCGAGCGCGACCACCGTGCCGCCGCGTTTGAGCCCCGCGGAGAGCATGTGTTTGAGTATGCCGAGAAGGCAGGAGTAGTTTTTGCTCTTTTCGCCTGCGGGAATTACGTGCACTTCGCCGAGCGGGGCAAAATTTTGCGCGATAAAACCGCCGTACAGTTTATAAACGTTGCTGTCGGTAACGGTAAAGATATTTCTGCCGCCCAGAACCTCGGGCAGCACCTTTTTAATCGCGCCTTCGCCGCAGTATATATCGCTTTCGCACGAGGGCGTTTTTATTTCAATCTTCTTCATATCAGTATAATTTTTCGTACCTTTCGAGTACCTGCGCCATATTGTCGCCGCCCAGCCGCTCGGAAACGGCCTGCGCGAGCGTAAATGCGGCAACGCTTTCGAGAATGATTTCGCAGGCGCATATCGCCGCCACGTCGCTCCTCTCTCCGGCCGCCATGCACGGCTCTCCCGTGACAAAATCGACGGTGTTGAGCCCCTTCATCAGCGTGGGAATGGGCTTCATCGCCGCGCGGAGAATAATGTCCTCGCCGTTGCTCATTCCGCCCTCTATGCCGCCCGCGTTGTTGGTCATGCGGGCGAACGCGCCGTTTTTGCGGTAAATTTCGTCGTGAACCTTGCTTCCGGGAAGAGCCGCCGCCTTGAAGCCCATGCCGACTTCTACCCCCTTTATCGCCTGCACGCCCATCAGGGCGCCCGCAAGGCGCCCGTCGAGCTTTTCGCCGTAGGTCATACAACTGCCGAAACCGCTCTTTAAGCCGTGCACGCGTATTTCGACCACGCCGCCTGCCGTGTCGCCCTTCTCCCTGAGCTCGTCGATAAGGCGCATGGCCGCCTCCTCCTTCTCTTTACTCAGCATAAAGAGAGGGGAAGATTTTGCCGCCGCGAGGTCGGAGAATTTATATTCGGAATCGTCCTCTATGCCGCACACGCCCTTTACGTACCCGCCGACCTGCACGCCGAGGGCGGAAAGGTACTGTTTTGCCACAGAACCTGCGGCAACGCGCACCGCCGTCTCCCTCGCGCTGGCGCGCTCGAGTATGTTGCGCGCGTCGGTCTGGCCGAACTTTATAAGCCCCGTCAAATCGGCGTGGCCGGGGCGCACCTTTGTGAGAGTGCGCTGCGTTACGTCGCACGCGTCGGCGCTCATGCAGCTCTCCCAGTTTTTGTAGTCGGCGTTGACTATCTGGAATGCGAGCGGACTTCCCAGCGTGAGCATGTTGCGCACGCCGCTTAAAATTTCTATCCTGTCCCTTTCAATCTTCTGCCTGCCGCCCCTGCCGTAGCCGCCCTGGCGGAGGGCGAGGTCGGCGTTTATGAGCGCGCAGTCTATGGTGAGGTTGGAGGGCAGCCCCTCTATTATTCCGACGAGCGCCTTGCCGTGCGATTCGCCTGCGGTGGTGAGTTTCATAACTTCAAGCGACCTCCTGTCACTTAATTCGGCTTTATTAAAAAAATCAGCCTGCCGTTGCTTTATAAAAAATCAGTCTGCGGCAGAGGCCGTAAGCCTGCCGCTGCCGTCTATGTTCAAAGTGACGTCGCCGTCGTAGCACGTCATAAAAATGTTGTCGTCCGTCGTGCCGTGCGCGAGCAGGTCGGCGAGCACCGAAACGGACGGGCAGCCCTCCGAATTGTTTTCGCCGACGGATATTACAGAGATATCTGGAGATATCAGGTCGGTAAAACTTGTGGAGAGCGAACTTTCGGCGGCGTGAGCCGCCGCTTTATACGCCGCGCACGACGAAAAGTTTATCCCGTGCCCCGAAAAGGTGAAATACCCGTCGGGGTCGCCGAGCTGCTGCATGAGATTATACGTCGCGGCAATCTCGTCGAGTTTTGAGCCCGTTACGTCGCCCGCGTACACAATGCCCGTGCCCTTGTGCTCTATCCATAAAACTGCCGAAGCCGCGGCTATCGTGCCGTCGTTCGGGTCGGAATTCAGCTGCGCATACTCCGAGTCGGGATTTGTGTGCACCGACGGTGAGAGAAACGTGAAATAAAAATCTTCCGAAGATACGCCCGCGCCGTACTCGGCGACAATCATGCGCGCGCCGCTCTCGTTTGCGGCGGATATAAAATCGCCGAACGATTCGGTTATGTACCTGTTCGTGCAGTAGGGATAAAATATCGCGCCGACCGAGCTGTTGCGGATAATTTCGCCCAGCCCGCCGCAGTGCTCGTCCTTTACGGAAGTGCACACGATGTAATCTATGCGGAGCGAACAGCGGCGGTTGAGTTCGGTTAAAATTTTGAGGTTGTTGCGGTAGGTGCCGTCGCCGCCGTCGATAAGCAGCGTTTTGCCGTTGGGAAGGGTGACAATCGCGCAGTCGGCCTGACCGACGTCGAGCACGCACATGTTCAGCTCGCCTTCGGGATACTCTTCGCGCTGGGCGATGAACGCAGTGAAATATCTGAGCGGATAGAATACGTTGACTATGAGCAGCGCGCAGATGAGCACCGCCGCGCATGCGATAGAAACTATCGCCGCGACCGTCTTTTTAGAAAGCCTGACTTTTGCCAATCCTTTTACCTTAAAACCGCGAAAAAGAAAATAATCTGAATTTTATTATACAACCGTACGGCGGAATTGTAAACAGTTTTTTCGGCAAAAATGGCTGCCGCAGACCTTTTGTGGGTCTGCGGCAGCCATTTTTTTGGAGGGGAAATTTTATGTATTTTGCTTGCGGTTTTTCCGCGTGTGGGCTGAATGATAATTTTTAATGCTTTACCGCACTCTCTATCTTGTGGTATTCGCAGTGCACCAGAGTGCCGTCTGTTTTGTGATAGTGCACTATCGCCTCCGTAGCGTCCTCCTTGCGGCACGCGCCCGAAGCGTTTCTGTAGTAGGTTACCATGTAGCTGCCTCCTATAAGCGGAGTCGTCTCGCTGCATGCGCTGTTATTTGCGGCAAACATTATATTCAATTTACTCCTTATCATACAGGGTAACTGCTTTGCTCCCTGTTTACAGTTATAATATAAACCAAATTTATTAATCTGACGCGTGAGGTATGTGAATTTTGTGTAAAGTTTACAAAAAATACTCTTTCACCGAGCTTTCCGCAGGCAAAAAACGGCGCAGAGCGCGTACAAAAACAACAAAATCCTAAGCGCCGGCTATTTTGGGTATTGACTGAACGGGCAGAAAGTGGTATTATACAGTATATAAAAAACCGCGGCTTTGCGGCGTTTTTCGGGAGAAATATAATGGATAACCTTGTTATAACGGTAGGACGAGAGTTCGGCAGCGGCGGCAGGGAATTCGGCAGGCGGCTTTCCGACGACTTGCAGATTGCCTATTACGACCGCGAAATCATCGCCGAAATTGCAAAGCGCACCTCGCTTTCGGAGGAGTACGTGCACCAGATTGTGGAGCGCAAGCCCTACATTCCCTTCCCCATAACTACGGGCAGAACCTTTTACCCGCTGACCGACCCCGTGATTGAACAGACGCTCTCCGTATACAACGAACAGCAGAACATAATACGCGAAATGGCTGAAAAATCGGACTGCGTGATTGTGGGCAGGTGCGCCGACAGGATACTTAAAGATATGCACCCGCTGCGCATATTTGTGTATTCCGATATGCCCTCCCGCCTTAAAAGGTGCCGCGAAAAGGCGCCCGAACACGAGCACATGTCGGACTCGGCGCTTAAACGCCACATACTTAAAATCGACAAGGAACGCGCGAAATACTACTCGTTTTACACGGGCAGAAAGTGGGGCGACAGGCTGAACTTCGACCTGTGCATAAACACGGCGCACATCACGCCGAAAGAGGCGGCAGCCGAGCTTGCAAAGGTGCTCATCACCCGCAGGCACACCCCTATAAGCGAAGATTGAACGGCATATATGCCTTAACCAACGTAAAAATGCAGGCGGCGCAAAACTGCGCCGCCTGCATTTTTTATTGCAAAAATTTTAAAGTTTTATAACTTTGGTTGCCGCGCGCGAGGCGAACTCTTCGTCGTGCTCGACGAAAATTATCGCGGGTGAAGAGCTTAAAACAGCCTCTTCCACCGCCTCGCGCGCGGTTACGTCGAGATAGTTGAACGGTTCGTCCCACACATACAGGTGCGCGGGCGTGAGCAGACTGCGCGCAAGCGCCGCCTTTTTGCGCTGTCCCGTGCTTAAAAGCGACATATCCCTGTTCCAATCGGTATTTGCAAAGCCGAGCTTTGCGAGCATGCTTTTAAATGCGGGCTCTTCTATCTTCCACTCCGCCGCATACTCCGCGGGCGTTCCGCGCACGTCCTCGCAGGCCTGCGACACGTAGGAAACGACTACGCCGCCCATATCCGGGGCAGGGTCAGCCGCGGCGCAGGAAAAATCGAACGCGTTTTCGGGAAACCCGCCCGCGGCGCGGGCGATTGCCTTTAAAAGCGTGCTCTTGCCGCAGCCGTTTGCGCCCGTGAGCGCTATCCTCTCCCCGCGCAGGGCATTAAGGCTGAACGCTTCAATCACCCTCACCCCGCCCGCAAACACGTTGCAGTTTGTGAGCGATAAAACGCATTGTTTGCGGCATATAAGCGGGGGAAATGAAAGTTTTGCCGCCCCGGAGGGAATGAGCGAGGCGAGCCTTTTTGCCTCTTCCGCCGCCTCCGTGCGACGCTGCGCGGCAGTCTTCGAGCGCTTCATGACGCGCGCGGCGCTCGCGGAGACGAAGCCCCTGTCGGCTTTGAGTCCGCTCTTCTGCACGCCGAACTTTTCGCGTTCCGCCCTGTTCGCCCAAACCTTTGTGCGGTCGGCGGCGGCAAACATTCTTTCGGCCTCTGTCTCCAGCCTCTGTTTCTTCTGCGCGTTATATGCGGCGCGGCGGTCGGATTCCTCCTTCCACACCGAATAGCTGCCGCATATCAGCTCGGCTTTTCCGTCCGAGAGATGCAGGGTGTGGTCGGTGCACGCGTTTAAAAATGCGCGGTCGTGCGAGGCGACGATATAGCCGCGTTTGGTTTTTAAGTACTCCGCCAGCCGCCTCCTGCCGACGATATCGAGACTGTCGGTAGGCTCGTCGATAAGCGGAAAGTTTTCCGAGCAGAAGAGCGCCGCGAGCATTGCCTTAGTCCTCTCGCCGCCCGAGAGCGTGCCGAACGGGCGGTACAGAATATCTTCGTCCAGCCCTAAAAGGGTAAGTTCGCGCAAAAACTTCCATCCGCCTCCTTCGCCGCACGTTGCGGAGAGGTCTGATACGGTTTCGTCGTCGGAAACGTCGAACGGAAAGCGCGAAAAGCGCACGTCGGCGACGAGCCTGCCGCCTGCCCTCTCCTCCCCGCACAAAATTTTGAAAAGCGTGGTTTTGCCGCTGCCGTTGCCGCCGACGAGCGCAGTTTTCCACGAGCAATCGGCTGTGAACGTGAGGCCCGAAAAAACGGGCGCAAGCGACGAATAGTATGAAAAATTTATATTTTCGGCCTTTATCAGTGACACAAATATTTTCCTCCCTGCCCTTTAAGGGCGCAAAAGAAGCCCGCAGAAAATTCCTGCGGACTTTTTTACAACGGAAAATACGGCATGCGCGCGCATAGTATGCGCTTATACGCAAAACCTGTTTTTAACGGGCGTTGTACCGCGATATGAGGCAATTTTCTGCATAGCCGAAAGCGCGCGGCTTTGTTACGCGCGTACGGCAAGTGAATAGTTTTATGCAGAAACTCATATGCGCAACGCAGTTTTCCTCCCTCTCTTTTTTTGCGCCGACGGGATTGGGGCGTCCTTAATATTATATACGGCGAAAAGGCGCGTGTCAAGGCAAAACCGAAAAATAATTTTCCGAATAAACCGGCATTTTCGGAAACACTCTTGACCGCAGATATTATAAGTGATATAATTTAAAAGGTTATTATTTTTGTTAAGCGCCGCGCGCGGCGCGCTTTCGAGGAGATTTAAAGATGAAAAAGTATGATTATCTTATTGCTGGCGCGGGACTTTTTGGCTGCGTGTTTGCGCACGAGGCGAAAAAGGCGGGCAAAAAGTGCCTTGTGATTGACAAGAGAGAGCACATAGGCGGCAACATTTACACCGAGAACAGAGACGGAATCAACATTCACGTTTACGGCGCGCACATTTTCCACACCTCCGACGAGCGAGTTTGGAAATACGTTAACCAATTCGTTACCTTCAACAACTTCGTAAACTCGCCGATAGCGCGCTATAAAAACGAACTTTACAACCTGCCCTTCAACATGAACACCTTTTCAAAGATGTGGGGCGTGGTTACCCCCGCCGAGGCAAAGGCGAAGATTGAGGAGCAGATTGCCGAGCTTGATATAGGCGAACCCAAAAATCTGGAAGAACAGGGGCTTAAACTCGTCGGAAAGGACGTTTTTGAAAAGCTGATAAAGGGGTATACCGAAAAACAGTGGGGAAAGAGCTGCAAAGACTTGCCCGCGTTTATTATAAAGAGGCTGCCCCTGCGCTTTGTTTACGACAACAATTATTTCAACGACCGCTACCAGGGCATCGCCGAAGGCGGATACACCAAGCTTGCCGAAAAACTTTTGGAGGGCACGGAGGTATTGCTCGGGACGGAGTATTCCGACTTTATAAAAAAGAACCCCGACATTGCCGAAAAGGTGCTTTACACCGGCATGATTGACGAATACTACGGCTATAAGTTCGGCGAGCTGGAATACCGCTCCCTCCGCTTTGAAACCGAGAGGCTGGAAGAGGAGAACCACCAGGGCAACGCCGTAGTAAACTACACCGAGCGCGAGGTGCCCTACACCCGCATAATCGAGCACAAGCATTTTGAAAAGGCGCAGAGCCCCGTGACGTACGTCACGCGCGAATATCCCGCCGAATGGCACAAGGGCGACGAACCCTATTACCCCGTGAACGACGAAAAGAACAACGCGCTGTATGCAAAATACAGGGAACTTGCCGACAAAGAGAAAAACGTTATTTTCGGCGGCAGGCTGGGGCAGTATAAATACTACGATATGGACAAGGTTATCGCGGCGGCATTGAAGTGCGCCGAAGAAAATCTTTAAGTTTCTGCGCATAAAACTTTGGGGGCGCGGGCACGCAACGTGTGCCCGCGCCCCCTTTTTACGCTTTTTATCCGCTCGCGTTTTACTCCTTATTTTTACCCCGCGGCATTTTTTGAATCCTCCTCCCGCGCGGGGAGCGCTCCGCCGCAAGCGCGGGCTGAACGCGGCCGCATTTTATGCGTTTTCACCAAATTTTCACAATCAGGTGAAATTATCACAAAAATTTTTCAACGGTTTTTTTTGCGCCACACAATAAAAAATTAAAATGTTACATAATAAATATTAAATTGCCCCGCATATATAGCCGTTTTAAAGGCTGTATTTCACAAAATTGCAAACATATAGCATTTTACAGGATGAAAAAAAGCCGGTAAATCAGACGTTGATTTATGTGCAAAGGCGTGATATAATATTAACGTGAAATTATTCGACATTACATTCGGCAACAATATAAGCGGCACGAAAGAGCTGTTCGTAAAGGGCGGCGCGTACGACGCGGCAGGCAATACCCTGCGTCTTAAAGAGGGCGAACGCGCCGACTTCGGCACGTATTTCAACCTGCTCCCCCACCCGCAGTACAAAAAATACTGCGGCGCGGAAAAATTTGCACTCTCTTTAAGGGCGGACGGACGATATAAGCTGAGCATATACGCGCAGACAGGCGGCGGGAAAAAGCTCATTTTATCGCGGGAGGCCGAGGGCGACTGCGAAGCGGAATTTTGCGGCGCGGAGGACGGCGGCTACACCTTTTTTACCGCAGAGGCGATGAGCGGCTGCACCTTTTACGGCGGGCAGTGGTCGGCGCAGGGCGAAAGCGCCAAACGCGTTAAGATTGCCATAGTGATATGCACCTACCGCCGCGAAGAGTTCGTGCGGGCAAACATTGCGCGCATGGCCGAGGCAATCGCGCGCGAGCCCGAATGGAAAGAGCGCCTGCACGTTTATATAGTGGACAACGCAAAGTCGTTGGGGGATATGCGCGGCGATTTTTACCATACCGTGCCCAACAGAAACCTCGGCGGCTCCGGCGGGTTTGCGCGCGGAATGTACGAGCTGGACAAAGACCCCTCCTACACCCACTTTTTGCTGATGGACGACGACATAAGCTTTGACTTTTCCGTTATAGAGCGCACATATCATCTGCTGCGCGCGCTTACAAAGGAACACGAAAACGCCTCTGTCGGAGGCGCGATGCTCGTCCTGGAAAAGCCGGTAATACAGTACGAATTCGGCGGAAGGTTCGACGGGCTGAGGTTCAGGCTTATAAATTCGGGGCTGGATATGCGCGAAATACCGTCGCTTTTAAAAAACCAGAGCGCAAAGCGCCCGGGCTACAACGCATGGTGGTATTGCTGCATGCCCGCCTCCTCGATTAAAAAATACGGACTGCCCATGCCGTTTTTTATAAAGGGCGACGACGTGGAGTACGGAATGCGCTCCGCGGAGGAGTTTATTTTAACCAGCGGCATAGCCGTGTGGCACCAGGACTTTGCAGGGAAATACACGGGCGTGCTCGAATACTACATAAAGCGCAACCTTGCGGTGGTTTCGGCGCTGTGGTGCCCCTCGGGCGGGTTCAGACCCGCGGTGAGGTTTGCGTACTTTATGTTCAAAAACCTGCTGCTTAAAAATTACGACTGCGCGCAGGTGCTCTACGAGGCGTACGAGGACTTTAAAAAGGGATACCGTTTCTTCCTCGAAAACGACCCCGAGGAAGTAAACGCGCGCGTACGCAGGCTTGCGCAGGCGCTGAGCGACGCCGAAGAGATTGAAAAACTTTGCGGCGGCAAACCGAAGGTGCGCGAGCGCGACCCGAACAAAAAGAGCGAATTTTTCCGCTGCCTGTTCCTTGCGGTAGAGCTGTATATGCCGTCGTTCGCCTTTTCGGAGCGCGTGGGCGTGACCGACATAGGCAATCCGAGCGCCGCCGACTGCTTTATGAAAAAGACGGTCGTGCACTACGACAAAAAGAGCGGCAAGGGGATTATACTGCACTTCGACAAAAAGCGCAGGCGAAACTTAAGGAGAAAGAGCTTTAAAGTGTTCTTCGGAATGCTGTTCGGCTACGGCAAGATTAAAAAAGAACTTATAAAGCACCGCGCGGAGATGTGCTCGCGCGAAAACTGGGAGAGAATGTTCTTTGCCGGAAAGGAGTGACAGAATCCGACACTGTTACAAAAAAACCCGTAATTTTTTGCAGAATTTTCCCCCATACCGTCAATTTTTTGGAACAAACAGTAGATTTATACTGTTGTATATTATATAATAAATATAATAGAAATCTAAAGTCGCTTCTTAAAGTCGCTTTTGCGGCACCGAGCAAAAAAACGCTCAGCAACTTTTACTTACGGAAAAAGGGCAATGGTAAGGTTTTATTTACAGGTAAAATACATAATCGACTTCTTCCTCTCGCTGATAGCGGTAATCGTCGCCTCGCCCGTTATGGCGGCGGTTGCGATAGCCATAAAGATAGAGGACGGCGGCAAAGTGCTTTTAAGGCAGGAGCGCACGGGAAAGTACGGCAAAAAATTCACCTGCTACAAGTTCCGCTCCATGAAGAGCGACCATGTCCCTTTCGACAAGCACAGGCCCGTTATAAAAGACAACAACGCCAATCTTACAAAGGTGGGCAAGGTTATACGCAAGCTTAAAATTGACGAGCTGCCGCAGATTGTGAACATTTTGAAGGGCGACATGTGCTTTATCGGCCCCCGCCCCCTGCTGCCCGACTACGACTGCGAGTATCAGGAATGGGAACTTGTAAAGTTTGAAATGCGCCCGGGGCTCACGGGCCTTTCGCAGGTGCGCGGAAACGGGCACCTCTCGATAAAGGCGAGGAAGTATTACGACGCGTATTACGTAATGCACGCCTCTCCCATTCTCGATTTAAAGATTATATTCAAAACGGTCGCCGTGCTTATAGTGGGCGAACGCAGGTTTTTAAAGCGCGTCCCGCCCGAGTGCTACGAAAAGGCGAAACAGGAAGTGGGAAAGCGGATGAAGATAAGCAAACAGACCTATATAAACTTCGGACTCACCCCTCCGCAGGAGAACTGAAACTTTCTGCGGGGCGGAAAAATTTCCGCGAAGAAAAAACTGTGCTGTGACCCGATTTTAATAACTTTTATATCGCGCCCCCTCGGCGCGTGGAGGAAGCGAACGGCATGCAAGGCAACAGGACAAACGTTTTGCAGATTGTAGGCAACGCACGCCTCGGCGGCGTTGCCTCTTGTTTATTAAACTATTACAGACACGCAGACCTTACCAATTTTAAATTCGATTTTGTGACGTACGCCCCCTCCCCCTTCGACGAGAAGGTGAAAGAAGTCGACAAGGAGGCGCGCATCTTTTACATCTCGCCCTTCCAGAAAAATTTTTTGAAGGGCATATTCGAGCTGGAAAAGATTTGCGACAGAAACGACTATTCGGTAATGCATTCGCACCTTACAACGCTCTCTGCATTTTCGCTCACGGCGGCGGCGCATACGGGCATTCCCGTGCGGATATGCCACGTTCACAGCGCGTTCAACAAAAATTCCGAACACTATCTGGCAAAGAGCTTTTTGCGCCCCTTTGCAGCCGAACACGCCACACACCTTATGGCGTGCAGCAAACACGCCGCCGAAAACATATTCGGCAAACGCGCCGCCGAGGCGTTTATTCTGCCCGACGCCATAGAAGCTGAAAGATTTTATTCAAACGGCGCCGACTATGCCGAATCGAGAAAAATGCTCGGCCTTTCGGGAAAGGTGGTGCTGTTCGTCGGCAGATTCGTCTACCAGAAGAACCTGCCGCTTTTAGTGCGCGCCTTTGCCGCCGCGGCGAAAGACGACGACATGACGCTCGCGCTCGTCGGCGACGGCGAGGAGCGGCACGAAATATTAAAGCTCGCAGATGAACTCGGAATAAAAAACAAGGTGCGGCTGGTTCCCCCGTCCGACCCCGTGCCGTGGTATAAGGCGGCCGACGTGTTCTGCCTGCCTTCGCGCTACGAGGGGCTGGGAATGGCGGCGATAGAGGCGCAGACGGCGGGAGTGAAGTGCCTGCTGTCACAGGCAGTGCCCCGCGAGACCGACGTTACGGGAAGGTGCGTATTTTTGCCCGACGACGAAAAAATGTGGGCGGAAGAGCTGAAAAAGCCCGCCGAACATTTTTACGACTGCGGCGAACTTATCCGCATGTCGGGATACGACGTGGCGCACGAGGCGCACCGCCTTACCGACTTTTACCGCGAGGCGCTTAAAATGCGGGGTTGCCGCTGAATTTTGCGACAAATTCCGTCGCAATGCGCCCATATTCCACACGGTATAAAATTCAATGCTTTACAAAAAACAAAAAATGTTCTATAATTATAAGCGAAACTGATACGGGCATTTTTGATACGGATAAATATTTTATTAACGAAAGAATACAAGCTTTGCGGCAAGCCCCGATTATTTACGGTTAATTTGCCGCGAAAGGGGAAATACTTTTTCCCGAAGCACGCGATATGGAGAAGTATTAAATGAGTAAAAAGTCGGGAGCACTCGGCCAGAGAATGTATCTCATGCGCCTTCTGGTGCGGCGCAACATAAAAAACCAATACTACCGCTCGTTTATAGGCGTTCTTTGGACGGTTTTAAACCCTCTTTTAAACATGATAGTAATGGCGTTCGTTTTCTCCGCCATATTCGGAAGGTACACCGACGGGCTCGACTATCCCATATATATCCTCTCGGGCAACATAATCTTCGGCATAATGCGCAGCTCCACCTCATCCTCCCTCACCACGCTCGTAGCGCATAACGACATGTTGCAGAAAACCAAGGTATCCATCGAAATTTTCCCCACGGCGAACGTATTTTCCTCGCTCGTCACGTTCGGGTTTTCGTTTATAGCGCTTCTGCTCGTCGCGGGATTCCGCGCGCTGCCCATACTCGGCGGCCCTCACTACGTGTTCCACTGGCAGATAGTCCTCGTCGTGCTGATAATACCGGCGGTTACGATATTCTCGCTCGGCATATCCTATTTTTTAAGCGCGCTCTACGTATTTTTCCGCGATATCAAGCACATATACAGCGTGCTTTTAACGCTGTGGACATACCTTACCCCCCTCTTCTACTCTGTTGACGCGCTCAAAAGCGAGCTCGTGCAAAAGGTCATGGTATTCAATCCGATGTTCCACTACGTCGACGGATTCAGAGACCTGCTCATGGGCACGATGCCTTCGGCAGTGTCGTTTGTGGCGATGTACGGCTTCGCCGCGATTTCGCTCATAATAGGCGGGCTGTTTTTGCAGGCGATGAAGAACAAAATCGCCGCAAATCTGTGAGGTGAAATATGGACGACGGCAGAAAGGACGTTGTGCTGGAAGTGCGCGACGTTACGATGAAGTTCAACAAATACGAAGTGGGCGTAAACTCGCTCAAAGAGCTCGTCGTGCGCGCCTTCAAGAAAAATTTAAAGAAGAAAAAATTTGAATGTTTAAAGGGCGTGAGTTTCGACGTGCACCGCGGCGAGGCGGTTGCGCTGATTGGCAGAAACGGCGCGGGCAAATCTACCCTTTTAAAGATAGTTTCGGGCATATTAAAGCCGACGACGGGTTACGCAAAACGCTACGGCAGAATCACTCCCCTCCTCCGCCTCGGCGCCGGCTTCGACGGCAATGCGACGGGCGTTGAAAACATATACCTCAACGCCGCGATTTTAGGATATACCAAAAAAGAGATTGACGCTAAGCTCAACGACATACTCGAATTTTCGGAGCTGGGCGACTTCATCTATTCGCCGATAAAGACCTATTCCTCCGGTATGATGGCGAGGCTGGGCTTTTCGATTGCCGTTAACATGGAGTCGGAAATACTGCTGATAGACGAGATACTCTCCGTCGGCGATATAGCGTTCAACAAAAAGTGCCACGAAAAGCTCGCGGAATTGCAGAAAAAGGGGCTTACGTTCCTCATAGTTTCGCACGGCGAGGCCGTTAAACGCTACTGCAAGCGCGCAATCTGGCTCGACGGCGGGTTGGTGCGCGAGGACGGCGACATCAACGTCGTGTTCAAGCACTACACCGAGGCCATGACCAGGCCCAAGCCCGCACCGCAGCCCGCAGCAGCCGCACCGTCGGCGGCGCACAGCGCCCTTCCCTCCGCAGAAAAGAAATAAAATATATTTGACGAAAAATATGCCGCGGCGCGCAAAAATTTGCGCGCCGCGGCTGTTTTATAAAATAAAAAGGCGGGGCAGCCCGCCTTTTTATTTTTATATGTTGCGGTGTTGCCCGCTTTAAATCAGGTTCAAGCTTTTAACACCCGGCTATATGCGCATCTGCACGTTGCCGTCGGAATAGTCCGACTTCTGTTTTAAAGGCACTATCTTTGCAGGGTCGAGGGGAGGGTTGCGTTTGAGCTTTTTACCCTTCGTAACCCTGTTTTCGATAGAAATCTCCTCGGTGCTCAGCTCCTCCACCGTGCCGTCTTTGTTTATAACCGCAAGCGTATAGGGTATGGTTACATAGTCGGCGAACAGCAGGCTGCCGCAGTCCTTTACGTCGGCGATTATAACTCCCTTGCACGCCCTGCCTATCGGGTCGATAAGCGACGATATTACGCGTTTGAAGCCGTTCGCGGCGGTCACCACCACAATCTCCCCCTCGCCGTTTATCTGTGAGGCGAAGATACACTCACCGCCGTCGCCCAGCGCAATTCCGCGCACGCCGCCCGCCACTCTGCCCTGAACGGGAAGATTGTCCTTTACCGCGTTGAGCGCAAAGCCCGCGCGGCTTACGAAGAACATTGTGGAGAATTCGTCGGTATCGTAAGATTCGACGTTTATAACCTCGTCGCCCTCTTTGAGCACGATAGCCTGGTAGTAGCTCTTTTTGAGGGTGTATTCCTCCCAAGGGGTACGCTTTACCATGCCGTTTTTGGTGAAGAACAGCACGTCGCCGCGCATCTCCTCGCGCGTGAAGAGTTTAACCGCCTTTTCGCTGTCGAACGCGTCGGGGCATATGTCGTGCACGGTGAGCCCCTCGGTGCGGTAGTCGGAAGGGTCGACGTCGTCGAGGTCAACATATACGCAGTTGCCCCTGTCGGTGAAGCACACGAGGCGGGCGTCGGAGCCCGTGAAGATTATCTGCGTGTGCATGCCCGAAAGTTTGGCGCTTGTGAGCGGCTTTTTGAAGCGGGAGATAAAGTCTTTCTTTTCGGTAAACTTTATCCTGCCGTCGGCGGTAACCGAAACAGCCCACTCGGTTACGGCGCGCTTTATGTCCTCGCGCTTGATATAGATATCGTCGGTGGCGCCCTTTATCTCCGAACGGCGCGGGCAGGGATACTTTTTCTTTATCTCCTTTATTTCGCTCTTTACAATCTCCATCTGCATGTTTTTGTCGCCAATTATCTTTTGCAGATGGGCAATCTTTTTGTTGAGCTCTTCGAGCTCCTGTTCGAGCTTATACACCTCGAGTTTTGCAAGCCTTGCCAGCCTTAAATCGAGAATAGCCTGCGCCTGGCGCTCCGAAAGGGAGAACTTTTCCATGAGCTTTCTGCGCGCGTCGGGAGTACTCTCAGCGTTCTTTATAATTTTTACGACTTCGTCGATGTTGTGCACGCCGACGATAAGCCCCTCGACGATATGGCGGCGTGCCTGCGCCTCTTTGAGCTCGTACTTGGCCCTGCGCAAGACCACGAGGCGCTGGTAGTTTACGTAGTACTTTATTATGTCTAAAAGCCCGAGCTGCTGGGGTTTGCCGCCCGCGATTGCAACCATGTTTATGCCGAAAGTGCACTCCAAGTCGGTGTATTTGAAGAGCACCTGCAAAATCGCGTCGACGTCCGCCTCCTTCCTGCAGGCTATCACCGCGCGCATGCCCGTGCGGTCGGACTCGTCGACTATGTCGGTTATGCCCGAGAGGAGCTCCTTTTTATCCTCCTTTAAGAGCATAATCCTGCGCAGAAGCTCCGCCTTGTTGGTCTGGTACGGAAGCTCGGTTATGACTATAAGCTTTTTGCCGCCCGCGCCCGTCTCTACCGAATACTTTGCGCGCAGCGTTATTTTGCCCTTGCCCGTCTCGTATGCCTGCACGAGCTCGTTGGCTATGATATATCCGCCCGTCGAAAAGTCGGGGCCGGGGATTATCTTCATCATCTCTTTTAAAGAGATTCGGGGATTGTCGATATAGGCGCACACGCCGTCTATTACTTCGCCTAAGTTGTGCGTGGGTATATTGGTGGCAAGCCCCACCGCTATGCCGTTTGCGCCGTTGACGAGAAGGTTGGGGAACCTGCCGGGGAGAATGTCGGGCTCTAAGAGGCTGTCATCGAAGTTGAACGAAAAGGGCACCGTCTCCTTATCTAAATCTTTGAGTAGTTCGAGCGCGAGCGGCTCCAACCTTGCCTCGGTGTATCTCATTGCCGCGGCGGGGTCGCCGTCGACCGAGCCGAAATTGCCGTGCCCGTTGACGAGCGTCATGCGCATGTTGAAGTCCTGCGCCATGCGCACCATCGCGTCGTACACCGACGAATCGCCGTGCGGGTGGTATTTACCCATACAGTCGCCGACAATTCTCGCCGACTTTTTATGCGGCTTGTCGGGCGTGAGCCCCATCTCGAGCATGGTGTATAAAATGCGCCTCTGCACGGGTTTGAGTCCGTCCTCCACGCGCGGGAGCGCCCTGTCGAGAATGACGAACTCGGCGTAAGGGAGCATCGACTGGGGCATTACGTCCTCTATCGGGGTGATGAAAACGTTGCCCTGCGGAATCGATGTCTGAAAATTTCCGTCGTTTTTCTTTGCCATATAGTGCGCCCTTTAATCGTAAAAATCTTCCTGCGTGCCCTTGCCCTCTTCCTTGAAGTGCACCTTTTCGATAAATCCGTCGACCTTGTTGAAGTTGGCGTTTTCGTTTAAAAACTCCTTCCTTCCCTCGACCTTGTCGCCCATGAGCATGTCAATCACCCTGCCCGCCTCGGCGATGTCCTCTATCGTGACCTGAATGAGATTGCGGGTAGCGGGGTCCATAGTCGTCTCCCAGAGCTGGTCTGCCGACATTTCGCCCAGCCCCTTATAGCGCTGAATCTGGTAGCCCTTGCCCACTTTTTTAATCTTTTCGTCGAGCTCCTTGTCGTCGTAGGCGTACTCGACCACGTCCTTTTTATATACCTTGTAGAGGGGAGGCATGCCGATATACACGCAGCCCGCCTTGATAAGGTCGCACATGTATTTGAAGAAGAAGGTTAAAAGTATGCAGCGTATGTGCATGCCGTCCTGGTCGGCGTCGGAGAGAATGATTACCTTTTTGTATCTCGTCTTTTCGACGTCGAAGCTCTTCCCGAACCCCGCGCCTATAGCAGATATCAGCGTTTTAAGCTCCTCGTTCTGAAGCGCCTGCAGGGCGCTCTTCTTCTGTACGTTCAGGGGCTTGCCGCGCAAGGGGAGAATTGACTGGAACTGCCTTATCCTCGCCTGCTTTGCCGTGCCGCCAGCCGAATCGCCCTCGACTATGAACAGCTCGTTTTTTTCGGGGTCCCTTCCCGAGCACGCCGCGAGCTTTCCGACGAGGTTGAGCCCGTCGTTTTCCGAAGCCGCCTTGGCGACGTCGCGCTCGTGCCTGTGCTTTATCCTGTCGTCGGCGGCAAACTTGGCCTTGCGCGCAATCTCGTCGAACGTCGCCTTGTTTGCGCGCGGCTCCATCAGCTTTTTAAGCCCCTCGAGCACGACCTGCTCGACTACGGGTTTCACTTCGGGGTTGCCGAGTTTGGTCTTTGTCTGCCCCTCGAACTCGACGTTGTTCATCTGCACGGTGAGCACCGCCGTGAGCCCCTCCTTTATGTCGTCGACGATGAAGGGCGCGTCCTTTGCCTTTAAAACGCCGTTGGAGCGGGCATATTCGTTTACCGCCTTTAAAAGACCGCTCCTGAATCCCGTCTCGTGATAGCCGCCCTCTACGGTGGAGATGTTGTTTACGAAGGAATACAGATTCTCGGTATCTTCCTTGGTGTGCTGTATTGCAAACTCCACCTTTATCTTGCCCGTGGGGAAGCCCTTTATGGTTATGTCCTTTATATCGGAATAATATAAAGGAGCCTGATATGCCTTGGTTTTATCGTCATTGAGGTAGTTTACGAAGTCGACGAGCCCGCCGTCGAACTTGTAGCTCACCTTATCGCGCGGGGGAAGTTTCTCCTTGCTCTCCTCCCCGTCCTCGCCGACGACGGTGCGGTATAAAACGCGCTCGTCCTCGAAATTGATGCGCACGCCCTTGTTTAAAAAGGCGAGCTCTTTGAGGCGCTTTGCTATGGTGTCGCAGTTCCACTCCACCGTTTCGAACACCCTGTCGTCGGGCATAAAGCGCACGAACGTGCCGCGCACGCCTGCTTTGGCGCCCGTCTCTTTTAAAGGGCCGTCGGGAACGCCGCACAGCCACTTTTTGTTCTTTGCGTCGTACGACGAGGTAAAGCGCATCGAATAGGTCTTGCCGCGGCACACCTCTACTTCCAGCCAGCGCGAGAGCGCGTTGGTGACCGAGGCGCCTACGCCGTGCAGTCCGCCCGAGAAGGCGTAGTTGCCCGAATCGAATTTGCCGCCCGCGTGCAGTTTGGTGAATATGAGCTCCACGCCCGAGATGCCCGCCTTTTTGTTTATGTCGGTGGGCATGCCCCTGCCGTTGTCCTGAACGGAGGCCGAGCCGTCCTTCCACAGTTTTACGCTTATTTCGTCGGCATAGCCGTTTGCGGCTTCGTCTATGGAGTTATCGACGATTTCCCAGAGGATATGGTGCAGTCCCCTCACGCCGGTGGAACCGACGTACATGCCGGGGCGCACGCGCACCGCCTCAAGCCCTTCGAGTATTTTTAAATCGTCAGCGTCGTATGAATTAACTTTTTTTACCGCCATCGCCTTTTTTCTCCGTATGCCGCAAAATTGTATCATCTCCTTTTATTATACCATATCTTGTGGTTAATTGCAAGGAGTAAGCCAATATTTTATGATTCCGATTATCAGAAAATGATAATTTTTTTAATTGGTTTTTATCGCGCCGCTTTGCATTTTTCCTCAGTTTTTAAGTGTCGGCAATGCGGACAAAAATTAAAACACCCGCAGACATAGCCGAGTGCTAATAGCTTGAACCTGATTTAAAGCGGGCAATATCGCAACACCTGCTGCGTTAAAGCCCTTGCCTCGTCGATACTTTGCGCATTTTTGCACAACGCCGCATAAATGCGCCGTTGTGCCTTAAACGCAAGTATCTCCTCTTCCCGCAAAAACCTTTTTTTGCGGGAGCCCTTAA
>DVFR01000045.1 GCA_018713165.1 Candidatus Coproplasma stercoravium
GTTCCGCCTATCAGAATTTCGCCGGTAATTTTGCAACCTTCAACGAGGTCGTTCATACGGTTCAAAGATTTGATGAGCGTGGACTTACCGCAACCCGAAGGGCCTATCATTGCCGTGAGCTTGTGTACGGGGAATTCCATGTTGATGTTTTTAAGCGCATGGAACGTGCCGTAATACAGGTTCATATCCTTGACCGAAACGGCAACGTCGCCCTGTATGTCAAAATTTTCAATCTTTTTCATTTTGTTCCTCTTCTTTCTCTTCTATCTTTACGGCCTTGAAATCGTCATCCGTCTGAATGGTCACGGTTGCGTCCGATACGTTTATCTGCGAGAAGTCGCCCCCGTCCGTTTCGACGGACTCCGTCGCAAGCTTCTTTTTGTTGAACAGCTTGTTGTACAGCAGAACTATGCCGAGCGGCTTTGTTTTGTCGCGCTCGAAAGCCCACTGCACCACGACGACGAGAACGTTGATTAAAACTACGAGCAACAGCAGAATAAATGCCGTGGCATACGCTTTATCCATGTGGCGGCCTTCGTTCATGAACCTGTACATCAGCACCGTAAGGCTTGCGCCGGGCGACATCAGTCCGTTGGGCATCTGCGTTGCAGAACCTGCGGTGAAAATAAGCGCGGCAGATTCGCCCACGATGCGGCCTATGGAGAGAATTATCGAAGTTATAACGCCCTGCATGGCCTGGGGAAGTACAACCACGAATATCGTGCGCACCTTGCCCGCGCCGAGAGCGTAGGATGCCTCGCGCATGGAGTCGGGAACTTCCGAAAGCGACTGCTCGGTAGAGCGTATTACCGTGGGCAGAATTACAAGCGCCATGGTTATGCCGCCCGCAAGCAGCGAATAATCCATTCCGAGGAACGTACACAAGAGTATATTGCCGAACAGACCGAATATAATCGAGGGTACGCCCGCGAGAGTATCGATGAACAGCCTTATAACCTTTACGAACTTGGAGCCGCGCTTTGAATATTCATTGAGGAATATCGCCGCGCCGACGCCGAGGGGCAACGCAATTACCAGCGATACTAAAATGAGAATAAGCGTATTGACCATCGCAGGCGCCAGCGTGGGGTCGCCGTTGGAAGTCTTGCCGAACAGGAAGTGCAACGACAGCGCAATCTCGCCCTCTTCGTTGGGAATGAACGCATTGACTATGACGAAAACCACGAGGGTGAGCAGCGTTGCAACGACTATTATCGTAAATATTATGGAGAGTATCCAGAGCACGTCCTGAACGGTACCCGTGCGCTTATAGTCGGTAACCCTGTAGTGGTGCTGGCCTTCGCGGAACTTGCGGGTGAACACCCTGTTACCAGCCATGGCGTCGTTCTTTTTTATTACCCAGAGTGCAACGTTTATTAAAAGGATGAATATTAACAGTATAAGGCCCGTTGCAATGAGCGCCTGCTTGTGGAGGCCGCCCGCATAGCTGAACTCGAGCACTATGTTCGATGTGAGCGAACGGATAGGCAGGAAGAACGACGTGGGGTAGTTCGTGCCGCCGCCGAGAAGGAACCTTACGGCCATGGCCTCGCCTATGGCGCGGCCTGTGCCGAGGATTATCGCCGAGATGATGCCATTTTTTGCGGCGGGAAGGCATACCTTCCACACCGTCTGGTTGCGGGTGTTGCCCAGCGCAAGCGAACCTTCATAATACTGCATCGGCACGTTTTCGAGGCTGTTTTTGGCAATCGAGGTGATGGTGGGCACTATCATTATAGAGAGCACTATCGAACTCAACAGAAGTCCGAGGCCCGAGCCTACGTCGAATATGCTTTCGAGTATGCCGTTTAAAAACGAGAGGCCGAAATAGCCGAATATAAGCGAAGGAATGCCCGCAAGCAGGTTTACCAGCTGATTAAGCACGCCCTTGAGTTTTTTGGGGCAGTAGTATACAATGAATACCGCCGTGAATATGCCGAGCACAGCGCCCACCGTAACCGATATGAGCGTGAGGACTATACTCGTTACAATCATCGGCAGGATGCCGTACACGTCGTTGTCGGGGTCCCACTCCGAACCGAATAAAAATTTGAAGAAGCCTATTTCGCTGAATGCCGGAATGCTTTCGGCAAGCACGAAGATGACTATTGCCAAAACTGCCAGAATGGAAAATGCCGCAAGGGCAATAAATATTCCCCTTGCAACATTCTCTCCTTTAAAGGCATTAGCAAAGTTTTCTTTGGTGAATATAGGCTTTCTTGCCTTGTTCTCTGCTTTAGCCATTGTATAAAAGTTCCTTATTCAATTACTGCTCGGAGATATAGCCTTCCTTTACAAGGATAGCCTGGCCCGCTTCGCTCATGATGTAGTCGAGGAATTCCTTGGCTATATCGGAAAGTTCAGCCTCGGACTGGTAGCATACGACGAAGGGACGCTGCAGGCCGTAGGTGCCGTTGAGAATGTTGGCTTCGGTAGCGTCAACGCCGTTGTACTGAAGAACTTTAACGGTGGTGTCTACAGAGCCGAGCGAGATGTAGCCCATGGTATTGCCGTCGCTGTTTTTCCCTATAGACGTTTTAACTTCGCCCGTGGAACCGAACTGGTTGAAGCCTGTGCCCGAATACAGGTTTTTGATGCCTACGACCTCTTCAAAGCCGCTGCGCGTGCCGGAGCCGCTCTCGCGGGAAATGCCGTAGATTATGGTATTCTGGATTGCGGTGCCGCTTTCATAGAGCGCCTTAACTTCGGCCTGAGTAACGTTGGTTACGGAGCAGGCTTTGTTTACTACGAGAGCTATACCGTCGAGGCATATGTTGGTATATTCAAGCGAGTCAAGTTCCTCACCTTCAAGCTTACGGGACGACATACCGAAGTCAACCCTGCCCTCCATAGCGTCCTCGATGCCTGCGCCGGAGCCGGAACCGGTGATGTTGATGGTGGGGGTTACGCCGTTAGCCTCTTCGTAATCTGCGATGAATGCGTCTGCAAGCTTGCCCATAACTTCCTCCATGGAGGTGGAGCCGGTTATGTTGATCTCGAGTTCGCTGCCGCCGCAAGCGGAGAATGCCGCTACGGAACCTGTGAGCGCTGCGCAAGCTGCTGCAACTGCTACTACTTTGCCTAATTTTTTCATACTTTTCTTTTAACTCCTTAATTTAAAAGATTTTTTCTTTTTGCCCTTTCGACTGTTTAAATGATAGCAAAGAGTTGTAAAAAAATCGTACACACACTTGTAATAAAGTTGTAATAAAATCGCGTTTTTAAAAAAATTTTGTGTTAAATTCTAAATAAACTTATAAAAATTATGTGAGCCGACTTATCGCTCCGCAAAACAAAACAAATTTTTGCTTTATTTAAGTATGCGCAGAAAGGGCGGCAATTATTTAGCGGTGCACGGCGGAAACATCTGTTTTAATTAAGGCGCGCCCGCGCGCGTACGCGTATGCGCGCGGGCGCATACGTCGCTTTTCTGAAACTCACGAAGGGAAACCGCAAACGGAAGCTGTTTATCACTATATTGTCATTTCGGCCGAGCTACCCCTACCCTGTCATTTCGACCGAACGAAGTGAGCGGAGAAATCTCATTTTCTCTTTGTCCGCAGCCTTGCGGCTGCGAGATTCCTCCGCTACGGTCGGAATGACAAAGAGAGGAATCCCCCTTTTGTTCCCCCTTTAAAAAGGGGGACAAGTCGTGGAGCAAGTCGGGGACTGGTCGGAGACTTGGCCGAATTAAGCCTCCCCTTTTAAGGGGAGGTGGCGCGCGAAGCGTGACGAAGGGATTCATATGCGCGCGGGCGCATTCATTTTTATATCTGTGCCGCAATCTTATTATATCTGTGCCGCAAGATAATTGCGCCGCCGTTCATTTGTCCTCCGCCACTCCCTCCACCGCTTTTCTGCGGCTTATCATTGCAGAAAACAGCATATAAATTCGGGCACATATCTGCCGCAAAACAGTTGTTGGTTGCGGCATATGTGCGGGGCAATCTGAATTTTGAAGCATATGTTTATCGCGTCATACGGCAAAATCCGCGCTCCTTCCCCTCCGTTCCCGTCCGCACAGACGGCGCTCCAAGCCTTATAAATTTTGCACGAAAAATGCCGCCGCGGGGCACCCCTGCGGCGGCATTAAAAACAAATTTAAATTGCAATTAAAAATTCAGAATTTTACCGTGAAGGTCGAGCCCTTGCCCTCCCTGCTCTTTACCGAAATTGTCCAGCCCTCGCGCTGGCAAATCTTTTTTACCATGGCAAGCCCGAGCCCGAACCCGCCGTTTTTGCCGCTGTGCGACTTATCGACGGTGAAGAATCGGCTGAACACCTTTTTTAAATTCTCCTCCGAAATGCCTATGCCCGTGTCGGCGACTTCAAAATGGTCGATATCGAGCGTCACCTTAACGCTGCCGCCCTCCTTGTTGTAGCGTATGGCGTTGCGTATCAGGTTGCCCACCATCTCGCTCATACGCTCGTGAGTCGACTGCACTATCACGTTGTCGGTAACGTTGTCGATGAGCGTGACTTTGCGCTTGTCGGCCTCGGGTTTTACGACGGCGAGCATCTCTTTGGCGAGCTTGGAAAGGTCGACCTCGCAGGAAGGCACGTCGGAATTGTCTATCTCGTTGTAGTTGATTATGCAGGCAATGAGGTTGGTGAGCCGCTCCGACTGCTTTAAAATGGTTTTATACGCCGCGTCCTGCTGCTCCTTGGTCATCATGCCGGAGGCGAGAAGCTCGGCATAGCCCCTTATGGAGGTGAGCGGCGTGTTCATCTCGTGCGTTATGTTGGATATGAACTCGTTTTTGGAGTTCTGCGCCTTTTCGACAAGCTCTTTTTCTTCCTTTATCTCGTTCATCTTCCTCTCTATATCCTCGTTCCGCTCGTTCAATACCCCGGCTATGGGTTGGAGCTCCTTATACTTCGTGTTTATCCGCTTCGACAGCGCCGCCTGGCGCGTTAAGCTTTCGACGGGTTGCAGAATGAAATAGGTCGCGACGTAGGTAAACAGCACGCACGCGAGCAGGTCAATCACGAGGTATACCGCCACCGTCGGCAAAAAGTCGGCATACAGCGCCCACTCGCTCGAAGTGGGCACGGCTATCCGCACGAAGTAAACGCCGCCGTATCCCGTCATCGCGCGGCAGTAATACACGTAGTCCACGCCCACCGTCGCGCTCCTGCGCACGGCGTAACCCCCGCCCTCCTCAGCCGCCTGCGAAACTTCCGCACGGTCGAGATGGTTTTCGTTGACTTCGACGTCCTCGCTGTCGGCAAGCACCGTGCCGTCGGCGGAGATAAAGGTCACGCGGGCGCCGCCGAGCTTTTGCGAAAACGCTTCCGCTTCCGCCTCGCCGAGCGCCGAATACTCTTCGTCGTATACGTTCATATAAACGGCGAGCGTCTCACGCGTGCGCGCGAGCGTGGATTCGTAATAGAGTTCCGTCGAAACGAACGAATAGGCGAGGATGCCGACGAACGTTATAATTACAGAGATAAGCAAAATTCTCAGTTTCATATAAAAATACCGCGCCGCCGCTTCATGCGCTGTGCGCGCACGGCGCGGCGGCGCCTCCGGTTTTATTTAACGCACGTTTTTCCGCCTGCGGCATAAAACGCGCCTGCGGCTCAGTCGGTCGCGAGCTTGTAGCCCACGCCGAACACCGTTTCGAGATTGGTTATGCCCATCTTCCTCAGGCGGGAGATATGATTGTCGAGCGTACGCGTTTCGCCCTGCTCGTAGCCCCACACCTCCATGAGTATCACCTCGCGCGAGAGCACTTTTCCCGCGTTGAGCATGAAGAATTTCAAAAGCTCGAACTCCTTTTTGTTGAGTTCCAGCCTCTCGCCGCGCAGGCGCACTTCCATAGTGTCGGTATTCATGGTGAGCCCGCCGACAATAACCTCGTCGGCCCTGCGTTTGCGGCGGAGAGCGGCGTTTACGCGCGCGGTAAGCTCGAGCACGGAGAAGGGCTTCGCCACATAGTCGTCCGCGCCGAGGTTGAGCCCGTTGACCTTGTCCTCCTCCTTAGAAAGGGCGGAGAGCATTATGCAGGAGACGAGCGGATAGCGCAACTTTACCGTGCGCAGCACGTCGAGTCCGTTGCCGTCGGGCAGCATGATGTCCAAAAGGGCCACGTCGGGCTGTCGCTTGTCGAGCGCGGCATAAAAATCTTTGATGTTTGAATAGGATTCGAACCCGATTCCGTTCATCTGCAGGGCAACTTTGATAAGCCCGCTGATGCTCGCGTCGTCCTCGAGCGCGTAAACCGTTCCGTTCATTTGAACATATCCTCCTTCGGCCGCGTGCGCTGGCGGCACCCGGCTATAACCGGAGCGGGAAGTCAGGCGATGTCCTCCACGGAATGCGCCATTAAACTCAGATGGTCGCCCACCCTTTCGAGGTTGGATACAAGGCTTACGAACAGGCTGTTGTTTTCGGCGTTGCACTCCCCGCGCGACATTCGCGCGATGTGCTCGTTCAAAAGCCTCTTCTTGGTATCGTCAATCTCCTGCTCTATCTCGTCCGATTGCTTTATTTTTACGAGATTGTTGTTTTCGACTATGTCTACGACAAGTTCGTATTGTTCGTTTAAAAGGTTCATGAGGCGGTTCAAATCGTGTTTCACCACCTCGGAGAATACAAGCGTTTCGTCGATTGCCTTGCGCGTGTAACCGACGATATTTTCGGCAATGTCGGCAATGCGCACCACGTCGGTATTGTCGCGGTGGAGCACGTTGACTATGCGCTCGTCACTGAGCGAAATATCCTTTGCCGAAATCTCTATGAGGTAATCTGTTATCTCGCGCGAGAGTTCGCCCACCTTTTCGATGTCCTGCGAAATGGTATCGAACTTGCCGTCGTCCTTTGCGATAAATCCCGCAACGGCGGCGTTGAGGCTCTTTACGGCGATGCCCGCAGTGTAAGTCGTCTGTTTTACGAGCTGGCCTATAGCAAGCGACGGGGTAAGGAGCAGCCTCTTGTCCATAAAGCCCTCCGCCTCTTTATGCTTGGCCTTCTTCTTTCTGTCGGGAATGATAATCTCGGTGAGTTTTACGAGATATTTGATAAACGGAAGATACAGGCAGGTGCATATTACGTTGAACGCCGTGTGGAAGAAGGTTATGCAGGTGGTGTCGTTGTGGAACCACTGCATTAAAACGTCGTCGTAGAACCCGTCCCAAATCCAGAATACGATGAGGAATATTATCGAGCCTATAACGTTGAAGAGAAGGTGATACAGGCACGCCCTCTTCGCGTTGGTGTTTGCGCCTATCGAAGAGAGCAGCGCGGTAACGCAAGTCCCTATGTTTGTGCCGAGGATTACGAAGAGTATGCCGTTGCCGCCACCGCCTATCAGAAGCCCGTTCTGCGCCATTACGATAAGCACGGAGGTAACCGCGCTCGACGACTGCACTATACCTGTGACGACAGCGCCTATTATAAGCAGAAGCAACGGGTTGGAAACGGAGGTGAGCGCCTGCTCGACGAACGGCTCGTTCGCCACGCCCGCCATCGAGCCCGACATAATTTCCAGTCCGACGAACACGAGTCCGAGCGAGGCAATCAGCGTGCCCGCCGTGTTTACCTTGTTGTTCTTCGAAACCATCGTCATGATGAGTCCGACGAGCGTTAAGAGCATGGCGTACATCATGACGTTGAACTGGTTGAGCCATACGAGCCAGCCGGTGATTGTAGTGCCGATGTTGGCGCCCATTATCACCGCAGCCGCCTGCGTGAGCGTCATTACTCCCGCGTTTACGAAGCCGACCACCATAACCGTGGTAACCGACGACGACTGCACGATAGCCGTGGCGAGGGCGCCTATGCCGACGCCCGCGAACCTGTTGCCCGCAGCCTTGTTGAAGAGCGCGCGCATTTTACTTGCCGACAGTTTCTCGATACTGTCGCCGAGGAACTTGAAGCCAAGCAAAAAGACGCCCAGCCCCACCAGAAGCAGTACTACGCTGCTCACGGTGTCTAAGTTTGCAAAATCCATATTTTTCTCCTTTGATGCATTTCTATTGTATCAGTTACCTGTAATATAATCCTCACAAAGTTGTAATAAATTTGTAAAATTTTTCAAACTTTGCCGCCGTACTCGTAAAAAAGTTGTAAAAAAAGCGCTCCGCAAGGCAAAATTATTGCGGGGCGCCATCGTTTTAACAGTTGTGCCGCGTATGTCCGCTTTCACCGATGCGTGGGCGGGAAGGTACGGACGGCGGAAACTGCCTTACGCCTTTTTTACTGCACGCTGTTTTTCGCGCGGTTATAAAACAAGCAGGGGCTGCGGTACGCGGCGGAATATCAGTTTTCGCCGTAGCCCTTGGGATTTTTGCTCTGCCAGTTCCAGGAGGAGGCGCACATCTCGTCTATGCCGTATTGCGCCTTCCAGCCCAGCTCCTTTTCAGCCTTGGAAGGGTCGGCATAGCACGCGGCTATGTCGCCCGCCCTGCGCGGCTTTATCGAATAGGGCAGTTTGTGCCCGCACGCCTTTTCGTAGGCGTGAATAACGTCGAGGACGCTGTAACCTACGCCCGTGCCGAGGTTGTAGGTGTAAACGCCGCTGTTTTTGCAGTGGCTTATGGCTGCGACGTGCCCCTTCGCAAGGTCGACGACGTGAATATAGTCGCGCACGCCCGTGCCGTCGGGAGTGGGATAATCGTTGCCGAACACGCCCACCTCTTTGAGCTCGCCTATGGCAACCTTTGCGATATACGGCGTGAGATTGTTGGGTATGCCGCGGGGGTCCTCGCCTATCAGCCCGCTCTCGTGCGCGCCGACGGGGTTGAAGTACCTTAAAAGCACCACCGTCCACTCGTTGTCCGCCTTATACACGTCCCCGAGCATTATCTCCTGGAAGTATTTGCTCGTGCCGTAGGGGTTGGTCGTGCCGCCCGTGCGGCAGGTTTCGTCGAGGGGAAGCCGCTCGGGTGTACCGTACACCGTGGCGGACGAGGAGAACACTATCTTCTTGCAGCCGTGCGCGCGCATCGTTTCGAGGAGCACGAGCGTGCCGTAGAGGTTGTTGTCGTAGTATTCTACGGGTTTCACGCAGCTCTCGCCCACGGCTTTGAGCCCCGCGAAGTGAATTACGTAATCTATCTCGTTTTCCGAAAAAACTTTGTCCATTGCGGCGCGGTCGCGCACGTCGGCCTCGTAAAACTTAACGTCTTTGCCCGTTATTTTTTTTACGCGGTTGAGGCTCTCCCTGCTGGAATTTGAAAGATTGTCCACAACGACTACGCCGTAGCCGTTTTCCAAAAGTTCGACGACGGTGTGGCTGCCGATATATCCGGCGCCGCCCGTAACAAGTATATTTTCCAAAGCCGTTCCTCCTTTAAAAAGCCCGGCGCAGACGGCTGCCCGCGCAAGACCATTTATATTATAGGGTATAAAGGGCGATATGTCAATAAAATGCACAAAATTAAGACAGCGCGCGGCAAAAGCGGCAAGCGGTAAAAATACGGGCGCCGCCCGCAAAGTTTTGCAGGCGGCGCCCTTTTACGCGCTACTCTACAGTAACGCTCTTTGCAAGGTTGCGCGGCTTATCGGGGTCGCGCCCTAAAATCACGGCGGTGCGGTAGGCAATGAGCTGGAGCGGAATTACCGAAACTATCGGCGAAAGGTACGCGGGACAGGCGGGCACTTCTATTATAAAATCTGCCCGCTCGGCAAGATTTGAGGGAGCGCACCCCTCGGCGCACACCACCGCCGCCCTTCCCCCGCGCGAATATATCTGCTCCACGGCGGAGGCAGTCTTTTCGCCCAGACTGCGGTCGGTTATAACGGCAACGGCGAGCGTGCCGCCGTCAATCAGCGCTATCGTGCCGTGTTTGAGCTCGCCCGCGGGATACCCCTCGCCCGGCACGTACGAAACCTCTTTGAGCTTCAAACTCCCCTCGAGCGCGACGGGATAATCTATCCCCCTGCCGATGAAGTACACCCCCGACGACGACGCGCAGGCGCGCGCGACGTCCTCCACTCCGCAGTCGGATATGGCGGCCGAACACTTTGCGCCTATCTCCTTTAAGTCGGCCAGCGTGCGCGAATACGCCGTGCCCCCTTTGAGCGTGGCCGAAAGCAGCGCGAGGGCGGCAATCTGGCCGCAGTAACTCTTCGTGGCGGCGACGCATATCTCCGTTCCCGCACGGACGGGCACCACGGTATCGGCTATTCCCGTGAGGGCGGAGTAGGGCACGTTTGTGAGCGCGACGACGTATGCGCCCGCGGCCTTTGCGGCGCGCGCCGCCTCCACCGTATCGGCAGTTTCGCCGCTCTGGCTGACGGCGACGAAAAGCGTGCCTCCGCCCACCGCCGACTTTTTGTACCTGAATTCGCCCGCCGTTTCGGCGCGCACGGGTATTCCGAGTTCGGCTTCGGCAAAGTACGAAGCGGCCAGCGCGCTGTGGTAGGCGGTGCCGCAGCCGCACATAAAAATTTCGCCGAACCCGCCCCGCTTTTTCGCTGCGCGCGAGAGGGCGGCAAAACACTTTTCCTCCGCAAACGCGTGCGCGGTGTTTTTGACGGCGGCGGGAATTTCGTTTATCTCCTTTATCATATAGTGCGGAAAGCCGCCCAGCCGCGTGGAACGCGCCGCGGCCGGCACGGGAGAAAAGGTGAGGCACACCGGCTCGCCGTAAAAATCGCAGAAGGATATCTTCCCTTCCGAGGCAAAGGCAATCTGCCCGTCTTTTAAAACGGCCACGCTGCCCGAAAGCCCAGCCAGCGCGGGCATATCGCTCGCCGCGTACAGCGCGCCCCCGCTGCCGTAACCTACGATTATGGGGTTGCGGTACTTTACCGCCACGAAGCCCTCGTACCCCTCGCACAGAATACAAAGAGCAAACGCGCCCTTTAAGCGTTCAACGGCACATAGTACCGTCTCTTTCAAATCGCCGCGGTAATATTTGTTGAGAAGATGGACGACGACTTCGCTGTCGGTCTGCGACGAAAATTCATACCCCTCCCCCTCGAGCTCCTCCTTGATTTTTGAGTAATTTTCGATTATGCCGTTGTGCACGACCGAAAATCTGCCCGAGGTGTGCGGGTGCGCGTTTTCGTCGGAAGGTCTGCCGTGCGTCGCCCAGCGCGTGTGGCCTATGCCGGAGGTGCCGCAAAGCTCCTCCGCGGCCGTTTTGAGCGCGCATACCCTGCCCTTCCTCTTTGCGGCGACTATCTTCCCCTTTTCCAGCACAGCAATCCCCGCAGAATCGTAGCCGCGGTATTCGAGGTCTTCAAGCCCTCCGTAAAGTATTTTTGCGGCGCATTTAACGCCGGTACAACCAATTAATCCGCACATTTATAATAAATTACCCCTCACATATCCCTTAAATAACGCGCTATGCGCGCTAAACACCGCCCGCAGCGCTCCTCATCTTCCGCCTCCGCCATAACCCGGATTACCGGCTCCGTGCCGGAGGGGCGGACGTTTACCCGCACGCACCCTTCCTCACTCTTTGCCCTCTCGCAGAGCGATATAAGCTCCTGCGAGAAGGCGGCGCTTTTATCGCGCACGCGGACGGAGAGCTGCAACTGCGGCACGGGCTCGTAGCCGCGCAGAAGTTCCGAAAGCGGCACGCCGCGCTCTGCCGCACATTCGAGCAGTTTTATCGCCGTAACCAGCCCGTCGCCCGAGGCGCCATATTTGGAGATGATTATATGCCCCGACTTTTCCCCGCCGAGCGCGGCCCCGTCCTCACACATCTTTTTATACACGAACCTGTCGCCCACGTCGGTGAGCGCACATTCAATCCCCCTTGCGCCGAGGGCTGAAACAAGCCCTGAATTGCTCATTACGGTGGCTACTATGCCGCAATTACCAAGTTCGCGCAGCTCTTTAAGCCTGTTGGCGAGTATAAACATTTCGCCGTCGCCGTCGACGACGTTTCCACGTTCATCGACGGCAATGCACCTGTCTGCGTCGCCGTCGAAGGCAAAGCCCGCGTCCAGACCGTTCTCCCTCACCAGCTCACACAGCGCGCCCGTGCGCGTGGAGCCGCTCTCGTTTATATTCAGCCCGTCGGGCTCGCACCCGAGCACGTACGTCTTTGCCCCTAGCGCGTCGAATACCGACTTTGCTATCTGCCACGCGCTGCCGTTGGCGCAGTCCAGCCCTATGCGCATGCCCTTGAACGAGCAGGCGGAGAGCGAAATCAGGTGGCCGATATACCTGTTCCTGCCGCTTACGTAGTCGACAGACCTGCCTATATCCCCGTCCGACGCCATGGGGAAGTCCCCCTCCGCGCCCCCGGGCATAACGCCGTCGAGGTAGTCTTCGAGCGCGGCAACTGCCCCGCCGTCCAGCTTTTCGCCGCCCGCGCCTATCAGTTTTATGCCATTGTCGTAAAAGGGGTTGTGGCTCGCCGAAATCATTATCCCGCAGTCGAAACCGTCGGTCCGCGTTATATAAGATACCGAAGCCGTGGTCGTAACGTGCATTATATGCGCGTCGGCGCCCGATGCGGTTAGCCCCGACACGAGCGAATATTCGAGCATATACGACGACCTGCGCGTATCCTTGCCTATCACGACGCACGCGCCGCGTTCTCCCCCGAACCAGCCGCCCAGAAATCTGCCCGTCTTATACGCATGTTCTGCGGTGAGCGCAACACCCGCCCTGCCGCGGAAACCGTCGGTACCGAAATATCTACCCGTTTTTATACCTCCCCGCAGCGCCCTGCGGCTTAACCTTCTCCCTCTCGCGCCCTATGCAGAAGTCGAGCGGCTGCAAATCGCGCGTAAGCGTCGTGCCCGCGGCAACGTATGCGCCCGCGCCGAGCGTTACGGGCGCGACTATGTTGCAATTACTGCCTATAAAACAGCCGTCGCCCACCTTCGTTTTCGCCTTGACTTTTCCGTCGTAGTTGGCGAATACGACGCCGCAGCCTATATTCACCTGCGCGCCCACCACCGCGTCGCCTATATAGGCGTGGTGCGCCGCCTTGCTGCCGTCGCCGAGGGCAGAATTTTTTATTTCCACGAAGTCGCCGACGCGGCAGTCCCGCCCGACCTTCGCCCCGCCGCGCAGGTACGCATACGGCCCCACGGAAGAATTTTCGCCCACCTCGGAGCCGATTACCGTGCTCGCGCGGACAGTCGCGCCCGCGCCGACGAAAGAATCTTCGATATGCGAAAAGGGCAGGATATGCGCGCCCGCGCATATATGCGACTCTCCCGAAACTATGCACGGCCCGTACAGCACGGCGCCGCGCCCGAGCTTTGCCGTGCGGCTGACGATAACGCACCCCTCCGCCGTAACGCCGAGTTTTTTGAGCGCGCGGCGGGAATAATTTTTCCCGCGCGCTTTAAAGAGCATAAAATTCATACGATACTTTTAACATATGCCGAAGGGGCGCGAAAAGTGAACGCCTCTCGCGCATAAAAATCCGCCGCGGGCACACAATATTGATATGAAGAGAAAATATAAAAAGCCCCGCACGGGCGGCGAGGCATTGAGAGAGGACGTGGTGAGCGCCAACGAATATACGGGATTCGTCCAGAGCATACCCGTTTCAAACGAGGATATAGAACTATATAGAAAAATGTACGGCGGCGGCAGTTTCAATACCGACGACATAGGCAGCTGAAAGGCGTTATCTGCGGCATATTGCCGTACCAATTAAAAATTTAAAAGCAGGGCGCGGCGGAAAAATTTCCGCCGCGCCCGTATTCAAATTAAGGAGTTGCGCCCGTACGGGCGCGCCGTAAACCTTGTATGCAAGGTCCCTCCTGTTTTAAAGTACCATAAACTTGTAAAAAAATTACTCATATCATTGTAATAAAAGCGTAAAAAATTCCGCCCGCATTTTTGTAGCCGCCCGCGCGCGCCTCCCACGGAAATCCGCCGCATATACGCCTTATTCACATAAAAAACAAGGCCGCACCTTACGGTGCGACCCTGCTTTAAAATTTATGCTTTGGCTGACTCTTTTGTCCAAATGATAGGGGTTATGCCGTCCGTATCGTAATGCCAGAAGTTACCCTCCTCCGTCGGCTGACTTTCGCTGTAGTAGTAACGCGTAGCGGCAGTCAAACCATCATTATATCTTCCGATACTTATCTCTGCCCAATCGCTCTCCGTGCCGCCATAATATACAACATCAAGCCAAGAATAGCTACCGGAGAACGCATACTCGCCGATACTTGTCATGCTTTCGGGTATGGTTATGCTTTCAAGCGAACTGCAATCAAAGAACGTATACTGATAAATTTCATAGTTGTTGCCGTTTATGCTCTCGGGCAAAGTAATCTTTGTCTCATTGCCTACATAGTTTATTAGGTAATACTCATTAGTCTCGTCGTCGGCATATACGATAAACCCGTCTTGTGTAGTAGAAAGTTTGCTTGGTATATCAAGTGAAGTATATACATTCTTCGCGTAAAAGGCCACAGCGCCGTTATTAGTGGAGCCCGCCGTGATATTCAGGGTTGAAAGATTATAAACTTCTACAAGTCTATTGCAACCTGAGAACGCACTGCCGCCTATCCTTGTCACGCTATCAGGGATAGTTATACTTGTAAGGCCGCTACAATCAGAAAATGCACCAGAACCTATGCTCGTCACGCTGTTAGGGATAGTTATGCTTGTAAGGTTGCAACCGGAGAATGCTGAATTGCCTATGCTTGTTACGCTATCAGGGATAGTTATACTTATAAGGCTGTCACAACCCCAGAACGCCTGTTCGTCTATGGAATCACCGCTTGTTATTTCAACAATTTTAAGACTGTCTTTATGTATAGCCTCTATTGCAAGTGCGGGCATAGTTGCCGTGATAATATTTGTACAGCCAGAGAACGCACCGCCGCCTATCCTTGTCACACTGTCAGGGATAATTATGCTTGTAAGAGAACTGCAATCCTTGAATGCATAAGAGCCTATGCTTGTCACCCCGTCAGAGATAATTATGCTTGTAAGAGAACTGCAATCCTTGAATGCATAAGAGCCTATGTTTGTCACGCCGTCAGGGATAATTATACTTGTAAGGCTGTTACAACCGTTAAACGCGTTGTCATCTATGTTCGTCACGCCGTTACCGATGGTGACGCTTGCAAGTGAGTTGCAACCTGAAAACGCGCTGCCATCTATGCTTGTTACGCCGTTACCGATGGTGACGCTTGCAAGTGAGTTGCAATCATAGAACGCAGTATACCCGACACTCGTCACGCCATTACCAATGTTGACGCTTGCGAGTGAGTTGCAACCTGAGAACGCATAAGAGCCTATGCTCGTCACGCTATCAGGGATAGTAAGCTCGGTCACAAGCTCACCGTTGAGATAGAGATTACCAGCATAATATAGCGGATTAGCATCTAAATTGTCGAATTTAATACTGCACCATGCCGCTATATCCGTGATATACACTCCTTCAAGTGAATCGCAATCATCGAACGCGGCGTAGCCTATCCTTGTCACGCCATCAGGGATATTTATACTTATAAGACTGTCACAACCCAAGAACGCCCGTTCGTCTATGGAATTACCACTTGTTATTTCAACCATTTTAAGACTGTCTTTAGGTATAGCATCTATTGCAAGCGCGGGTATAGTTGCCGTGATAATATTTGTACAGCCAGAGAACGCGTCGTCACTTATGCTCGTTACGCCGTTACCGATGGTGACGCTTGCAAGGCTATCGCAAAAAAAGAATGCCTCTCCATATATACTCGTCACGCTATCAGGGATAGTTATGCTTGTAAGGTTGTCACAACTGGAGAATGCTGAATTGCCTATGCTTGTCACACCGTTACCGATGGTGACGCTTACAAGTGAATCGCAATCATCGAACGCGGCGTAGCCTATCCTTGTCACGCTATCAGGGATATTTATACTTATAAGACTATCACAATTGTAGAATGCTAAATCGCCTATGGAATCACCACTTGTTATTTCAACCATTTTAAGACTGTCTTTAGGTATAGCATCTATTGCAAGCGCGGGTATAGTTGCCATGATAATATTCGTACAGTCCAAGAACGCGTTGTGACCTATGCTCGTCACGCCGTTACCGATAGTGACGCTTGCAAGCGAGTTGCAACCTGAGAACGCATAAGAGTCTATGCTTGTCACGCTATCAGGGATAGTAAGCTCGGTCACAAGCTCACCATTGAGATAGAGATTACCAGCATAATATAGCGGATTAGCATCTAAATCGTCGAATTTAATACTGCACCATGCCGCTATATCCGTGATATACACCCCTTCAAGTGAGTAGCAATCATCGAACGCGGCGTAGCCTATCCTTGTCACGCCGTTACCGATGGTGACGCTTGTAAGTGAGTTACAATCATAGAACGCCCGTTGGTCTATGCTTGTCACGCTGTTACCGATGGTGACGCTTGTAAGCGAGTTACAACCTGAGAACGTATAAGAGCTTATGTTTGTCACGCCGTTACCGATGGTGACGCTTGCAAGCGAGTTGCAATCATAGAACGCATAAGAGCCTATGCTTGCCATGCTGTCAGGGATAATTATGCTTGTAAGGTTGTCGCAACCGGAGAATGCTGAATTGCCTATGCTTGTCACACCGTTACCGATGGTGACGCTTACAAGCGAGTCACAATCATAAAACGCTCGTTCGTCTATGCTTGTCACCGGCTTGCCATTATAGACGGAGGGTATGACTATATCTTTCTCTTCAACAGTACCTATGCCGGACACGATATAGCCGTTGTAAGAGCCCCAATAGTCATGACCCCAATATTCAACATATTCAAGTCCAGCCGTACCCGCACCTTCTTCAACGCTTTGGTTGGGATTATCTTCACCAGCGCAGGCCGAAAGACCGAAGGCGAGGCAAACTGTCGCCGCAACGGCAAGGAAGATGATAAAAAGTTTTTTCTTCATAAAAATTTCTCTCCTTTAATCTTTAATAAATGGAATCAAAAAAAGGGCGTGCCCCTCAACCGAAGACACGCCCTGCATTAGTATCTCCGATTGATGTCACTCAAACCTAAAATCCATAGGCAAAAAGAGATACGAAATGCCATATTCCGCACCTATGGATTTTATTAAGTTTGAGTGACAGTTAAAGTATAGCACAAGCAAATTTATTTTGCAAGAGTGATTTTCCACGATTTATAAATTTTCCGATATTTTTCGACAACAAAAAAGCAGACCGCATTCTTTCGGTCTGCTTTATAAATTAAAATTCAATTATTCGAACAAAAAAATACTTTGGCGGGAAATTTACTTTACGTCGAGCATTATTTTTATAATCTCCTTATCGGTCTCGCGCATGCCGTCGTGCGCAAGGCGGGATACCGAGCGGATTGTCTCCTCCACTCCCTTTTTCACAATGCCGTCGCCCGCAAAAAATTCGTTGCCCTTTTCGTACATGCACATGCCAAGAAGCCCGCTCTCGACGGCTGTCGCAATTTTTGCCGCACAGCTCGCCTTCGCCCCGTCACAGATTATGCCCGAATCGATTGCCAGCGCGTTGGTGAGGGTATGCGCCACGTCGCAGTAGTTTCCGCCCAGAAGATAGGTTATGCCGCACGCCGCGCCCGCACCGGCAGATACAACCCCGCAATACGCCGAAAGCGTGCCGATTCCGAACTTCAGATGCACCGTTACGAGGTTTGAAACGCACAGCGCCCTGTAAAGCCTGTCCTCGGGAAGCCCGAGTCTCCTCGCATACACTACGACGGGCACCGAACAGGTTATGCCCTGGTTGCCGCTGCCCGAATTTATCACGACGGGCAGTTCGCACCCGTTCATGCGCGCGTCCGACCCCGCCGCGGCGTACGCCTTAGCCGTGGTCTTTATATCTGGCTGGTATGAGCGGAGCAGCGTTTTGCCGATATTTGCGCCATAGTCGCCCCTCAATCCCTCTTCGGCGATAGCCATGTTATACTCTATCTGCCTGCCAATCACGTCCCTCACGTCGTCCACGTTCACGGTGTCGGCAAAGGCGATTATGTCCTCCACGTTTAGCACGGTGCGGTCGGATTTTTCGGCGGAAATTATCGGTTTTTGCAGAAGAACGCGCCCGTTGCGCTCTATCTTTACTATGTTGGTATGGTCGCCCGCAATGCGCACGTATGCGGTGTCCCCGCCGCGGTAAAGCCGTACGGAGATATCGAAAATTTCAGCTTCGGAGGGCACCGAAATTTCTGCGGGAAACTCGTCCGAAAAGCGTTTGATTGAGGCATATTCCCGCTCGTTTACGTCGGAAATGACCTGCAACCCGTTGTCGGCTTTGCCCGCGAGAATGCCGACGGCGAACGCTGCCTTTATGCATTTTTATGTACTTGCCGTAAATTTCTTCCGTAACCATTCCGCATTCCCCGAACGTAATTTTGCGCTTAACCAAAAGCCGCAATTAAGTTATACATTTTATAAAACGCTTTTGTCAAGCGATTCCGCATAGCGGCATTTCGTCGACAGTACCTCCCCACGCGAATTCTTAGAGTTGTGCTCATTCGCATGATAGAAAAAAATCGCGGCATCAATCTGACGCCGCGATTTTTTTCATAAAGATGTAGCCCCAAAAGCCAGTATATTTTAACTTGCTCGACCTTCTAATGTTTGCGCAATTGAATTTACACTAATCATCTTCCATTAACTTCCGCAAAACCACAATAGCTGCCGTTATAAATCAAAAATCAATGATTATATAAAAATTATAATAGATTATTTATACTTTTAATAAAGTTTTGGATTCTGGTCGTTTTTAATTCTTCAGCAATATCTTTAGGCTGCCTTGAATCATCAGTTGCTATATATTTATAAATTATATCTTTCCCCTGATTTTCTTGAATAGCATTTAAAAAATCTTTGACCGCATCTTTCACATTAGTATAAACTCCGCCTTGTATTTCTTGTTTGCCAAGAATGTATTCATAGTTTTCTTCAATATCACTCCAATTAATTCGAGTGTCTGTTAAATGCGCAATTATCTTATGTAACATATTC
This sequence comes from Candidatus Coproplasma stercoravium, assembly GCA_018713165.1. Taxonomy (GTDB): domain Bacteria; phylum Bacillota; class Clostridia; order Christensenellales; family Borkfalkiaceae; genus Coproplasma; species Coproplasma stercoravium. The sequence goes on from DVFR01000045.1 coordinate 18,873, forward strand.
GTGATACACTTATCGGTGTTCCAATAAGGAATGCCACAAACATCAGTGAAGTAAGTACCAAAGCGTGTCCCAGCAAACAAATGGGTTTCTCCCGTTACTGTTTTCTTAAAAAATTTTGTAAAACAAATGTCGCTCGATTTACATGTTTTATGATGAAAAAAATATAATATGTTTCTCAAGGAGATTTTCTGCGCAATATAAATAATGTCGTGAATTATAGTATTTTTTATTTCGTATTTGAAATTACCTTTAGAAAATCCTGAGCCTAATAAGTTTTTTGTTGTCCATAAATACATATGAAACTCATATAAAATATGCTCTAAAACAAGTTTTTTATCCTCAAAACAAGGACCGTTATATATATAAGATGACCATGCTGGTTTTGTTTCTCCTGCATGCTCCGTATTGCTAGTTGTTGTAGTGTTCGCTGTGTTGCCTGTAGGACATATTATACTTGTTACCGCAGTCCCCGCAGTATTTGCAGCCACGAATGAACCTGTAGGACCCGCCATGCCTTCGCATAGACTTACGATTGCTCTTTCCGCTGAACCTCCTGCCTCATTATTAGAAACATCAGCATTTAGTTTTTTCATAATTCCCTCCTTTACCTTTTGCTATATTATAGCATAATTTTAGGTTTTAGTTAATAAAAAACTACCCGAACCCACTGTTCTGTAATAGTGGTGTTCGGATAGTTCCAATTTGGTGACCCCTTTGAAGTTAAAGGCGAACTATTCAGTTCTTCAAACGTTACCGTCTTGCTCTGACCTTTATAATTGTATGTAATCACAAAATGGTCGTCGAACAAATAAATACTGTTTACAAAGCCGT
>DVFR01000046.1 GCA_018713165.1 Candidatus Coproplasma stercoravium
TTGTTTCGGGTGGGGTTTGGTGGGAGGGGGTGGATTCGAACCACCGAAGTCGGAGACGTCAGATTTACAGTCTGATGCATTTGGCCACTCTGCAACCCGCCCGTATTAAATTTTTTCCCCGCCCACATTGCGTGGACGGGAATTTGGAGCTGGCGATTGGAATCGAACCCACAACCTGCTGATTACAAATCAGCTGCTCTGCCAGTTGAGCTACACCAGCACGCCATACCAAAAAGATAGTGGTGCCTTGGGGTGGAATCGAACCGCCGACATACGGATTTTCAGTCCGGCGCTCTACCAACTGAGCTACCAAGGCAAAAGCCGCATGTCAAGCGGCGAAAAAAATTTGGCGACCCGAAACGGGCTCGAACCGTCGACCTCCAGCGTGACAGGCTGGCGCTCTAACCAACTGAGCTATCGGGCCAAATAGGGTGGTGGGCCTTCACGGACTCGAACCGCGGACCAACCGGTTATGAGCCGGTAGCTCTAACCAACTGAGCTAAAGGCCCCCATCGGCGCATAGGTCTTTTACCCGAACGCGCTTGTATATAATAATATAACCGAGTTCTTTTGTCAAGTATTTTTTTGCGATTATTTCGTCAATATTCAAAATTTTTTTCGTGTGCTCCCGCGCGCGGGGCTCAGCCCCTGTTTTACCCCCAAAGGCGCGCCGTTTTTTACAATCTTCGGCAAAAATCGGCATATCGGCGCAAAATTCTTGCCCGTCCGTATAGTATTATTCATACAAAAGCGCAATAAAAATGCTGGAGCAAAACTTATGACAGTGCAGGGAACTCTCCGCGGCGGCACGCTGTGCATAAACCTTTCGGGCGAGCTTGACGAGTGCAGCGCAGCGGCGGCGCGCAGAAAGTGCGACGAACTCATCGATTCAAACGTACAGGCGGCGCGCATAGTGATAAATCTGGAGGGAGTGCGTTTTATGGACTCCACGGGCATAGGCTTTCTTATCGGCAGGTACAAAAAGGCTTCCCGCCTCAATATCCCCGTCTATATCGAAAACCCCGACTTTGCCGCCGACAAAATACTTAACATAAGCGGTATATACTCGCTTATACCGAAAGCCGAATAAAGGATATCGCAATGAAACCCAACTACTTAAAACTCGAATTTTTATCTCTGCCCGAAAACCAGGCCTTCGCCCGCGACGCCGTGGCGGCGTTCTGCCTTCCGCTCAACCCCACGCTCTCGCAGCTTTCAGACGTAAAGACGGCGGTTTCGGAGGCGGTGACCAACTGCACCGTGCACGCCTACCGCGGCACTTGCGGAATAGTAACGGTGGAGTGCCGCACCGACGGCAGCGTATTACATATTAAAATCAGCGACAACGGCGCGGGCATTGCCGATGTAAACGCGGCAGTCCAGCCGTTTTTCACGACCCTGCCCTCCGACGAACGTTCGGGCATGGGCTTTACCATAATGCAGACTTTTATGGACGAGTTTTCCGTGCAGTCCAAGGAGGGAGAGGGCACGCTGGTTTGTATGTCGAAACGCTTTGAACCGGAAGTGGAGAATGCTTGATGTCACCGAAACAAACCTGCTCATATCCCGCGCCAAATCGGGCGACAACGCCGCCAAGGAAAAACTCTTAACCGAAAACGCCAACCTCATTAAGTCGATAGTCCGCCGGTATCTTGGAAAGGGCGTGGAGTACGACGACTTGTACCAGCTTGCAAGCCTCGGGCTTTTAAAGGCGATAAACGGCTTCGACGAGAGCTTCGGCGTGCGTTTTTCCACGTACGCCGTGCCGATGATTGCGGGAGAGATAAAGCGCTTCATGCGCGACGACGGCAGCATAAAGGTATCGCGCGCGATAAAGGCGGAGGCAAAGGCGATTAACAAATTCGTTGAGGAATATGCCGCAACGAACGGCGCCCAGCCGAGCATAAAAACCATCGCCGAGCGCTTTTCCATGCCCGAAAGTCAGGTCGTTTTCACCATGGGTTCGCAGCACATGCCCGTGTCGCTCTCCAGCCAGGGCGAGTATAAGGACGAATCCACGGGCGAGCTTGCCGAACGCCTGCCCTCGGAGGACAGGCAGGAGGACATGATAGAGATGCTGCAACTCAAAACGGCGATAGAGGGGCTGGACGAGCGCGACAAAAAGGTTATAATGCTGCGCTATTTTCGCGACATGACGCAGAGCGAGGTTGCGTCCTTTCTCGGCGTGTCGCAGGTGCAGGTTTCGCGCATAGAGAGCAGAATTTTATCCTCTTTCCGCAAACAGCTTGCCAACTGAAATCGTTAACCGATATTCATTCCGCAATGACGCGCACTTCATAAATTGTAAAACTGTAAATAAATTTTATGCCGCCCGCGCAAACCTTGCGCGGGCGGCACACTTTTTATCCCGATGGCGTGTTATTCAGATTTCAGCCAAATAAAGCTCCCCTTTTTAAAGGGGAGAATCAAAGAGGGGATTTCCTTGTCATTTCGACTAAGAGAGCGAAAGCGAACGCATGGAGAAATCTCGAATCTGTAAGGCTGCGGACGAAGAGAGATTTTTCGGCTGCGGGCTGCGCCCTTCGCTCAAAATGACAGGGCGGGGCAAAGTTGCATGTAAAAAGTGTATGAGATTTCTCCGCTCACTTCGTTCGGTCGAAACGACGGTTTGAGTGGCTTATCCCCCTGTCGCTTTCCCGTCTCTCTTTAAAAGATGCGCGCATAATGCGGTCTGCAAGTTAAAAGTTAAGGGACGTCTCTTTTTATTGCACACGTCAGAAATTCGTGCTATAATAATATAAGAGGTAAAAAACTATGCTCAACCAGAGATGCGTTCAGTTAGGTAAAGTCCGCTCCGTTATAAGGGAGCTGTTTGAATACGGCAACGCCCGCAAGGCCGAAATCGGTGAGGACAAGGTGTTCGATTTCTCGCTCGGCAACCCCAGCGTTCCGCCTCCCGCGGAGCTTGAAGAGGCAATGCTCGGCCTTATAAAAAATTCCGACCCCGTAAACCTGTACGGCTACACTTCGGCGCAGGGCGCGCCTGGCGTGCGCAGGGCGGTCGCGGAATATATCAACACAAACTTCGGCAACCACGTAACCGAAAACGATATTTATATGACGTGCGGCGCGGCTGCCGCCATAACCATAACGCTGTGCGCGCTGTGCAACGAGGGGGACGAGGTGATAACGTTCGTCCCCTGCTTCCCAGAATACTCGGTATTTGCCGCGCAGGCGGGAGCGCAGCTTATAAAGGTAAAAACGTGCGACGGCACGTTCGACATCGACGTCGCGGCGTTCAGAAGCGCCCTCACGCCCAAGACTAAGGCGGTAATAATCAACTCGCCCAACAACCCCAGCGGCGTCGTCTATCCCGAAAGCAGCATACGCGCGCTGTGCGACGTGCTCAGGGAGCATTCGGCAAAACTCGGTTCGCCCGTGTATCTCATCTCCGACGAACCCTACCGCGAACTCGTCTACGGCGGCGAAGAGGTGCCGTACGTGATGAACTACTATAAAAACAGCATCGTCTGCTATTCGTTCTCCAAAAGCTTATCCGTTCCGGGCGAGCGCATAGGTTACATCGCCGTAAGTTCGGAGGCGGAGGATAGGGGGAACGTGTACGCCGCCGTGTGCGGCGCGGGCAGGTCGCTCGGCTACGTCTGCGCGCCCTCGCTCATGCAGCAGGTGTGCGCAAAGCTTATCGGCAAGACCTCCGATATCTCCGCGTACGAGCGCAACCGCGACGTGCTCTGTTCTGCGCTCACGTCGTACGGCTTCGGGGTGGTAAAGCCGCAGGGCGCCTTTTATCTCTTTTTAAAGTCGCCCGAGCCCGACGCAAACGCCTTTGCCGAACGTGCCAAAAAGCACGAACTTCTGCTCGTCCCCGGCGACGATTTCGGCGCGGAGGGCTATGTGCGCATAGCTTACTGCGTTTCGCCCGACATGATAGAGCGTTCGCTCCCCGCATTCAGGGCGCTTGCCGAAGAGTATAAAAAATAATATGAAAAATAAAAAAGCAGCGTGCCGCACACTTGCGCCACGCTGCTTTTCAGTTGTTTTTTCAACTTAGCGATATCGGAATGATGTTAATATAGAAGAATACGCATACGATAATTGCGATAATTCCGAGCACCAAACCTGCTATCGCAAGTCCCCTGCCCGAATTTGTCACTTTCGAGCGGCTCAGTCCCATTCCGCTGAATATGATTCCGAGCAACGGCATTATGAACGTTGCATAGAACCCGAAAATCGAAAGCAGCGATAAAACAAATCCCGCGGTCGCCTTGCCGTTGGACTGTACGGGCTGAGCGGCCTGAACGGGCGCGTATTGCGGCTGAACGTAGGTCGCAGCGTTCGGCGTCGCGTACGTCTGCGCGTTGGCCTGCATATTGGCCTGCGCGTTGGCCGCCTTGTTCATCTGTTTGGGGTCGGTGACGGGAGGGAGCTCCTGCCCCGCGCAGAATACCGTGTGCTTTATTATCCAGCGTTTCATCTTGACGAGCAGCCAAAAGGAGTATATGCCGATGGTGATTATTGTGAGGAGCACCCAGCATATGCATTTGCCGAAGTACTGTATTGCCTTTCCGTCGAATTCGAGCTTGTAGCCGTCGTATACGGTATGTTTGGCATACCAGCGTTCCATGTGGCACTTTGCCCAGTATGCGCCGAACGTGAGAGTAATTATGGTGACGAACCCTGCGAGCAGGGAGTGCCCGAACAATGCGAGCGCGCCGCCCGTAAATTTCGATTCTCCGCCCTCAACGCCCTCTATGTGCGTGTGTTTTGTCTGCCATTTTATAATGTTCACGCGCCCTCTTACGAGGTAATATATGCCGAGCGTTATTATGCTGAGCAGGAACCAGATTATGTATTTGCCGAAAAGCTGAATGCCCTTGCCGTCGAAAACGAGGTGCCTGCCGTTTATGTAGGTGTGTTTTGCCTCCCAGCGCATTTTCCAGCATTTCATCGCGGGATAGGCAAGCGTGAGCGTTATCACCGAAACTATAAGTGTGAGCAGCCCTATAAAAAAGTTTGCAAACGCTCCGCCCGTAAAGCGCGAGTCAAGCATTTCCGTGCCGTTGCCGGCGGGCATGGGCGCGTATTGCGGCTGCGCGGGGACAGGCGCGGGGTTATATTGCGGTTGCGCGGGATTGTACTGAGGTTGCGCGGGGGCAGGCGCGGTTGCGTCGGGAACGCCGAACGCTGCGCCGCAACGTACACAGAAGCGCGCGGTTGCCGAGTTGGGCGCGCCGCAGTTCGGGCAGTATTTGTTGCCGGGTGTGAAATTGTCCATCGTTTCCTCCTTAAAATTTTTCGACCGATGCATTTCCGCGCGGAACGCTTTATAAGCACCGTGGAGAAAGTACATATAATCTTTACAGTATTCTTATTTTATCACATACATTTCACATTGTCAATATACATTTGGCAAAACATAGTTATTCTTTTAATTCGCGTCGGTTGCAAGTGTTTGCTTTTTGCCGAGCGGTAAATAATTAACAGCCAAAACTGTTGTAAAACTTATATATAAGTTGAGTCGAATAACGCAAAAATGCGGTAAAATTAGTCCGTTTTGGTCGAAAAAAAGCCCAAAAAAAGTAATTTATAAGCTTTATTATTTTTTCAAGAATTCCGTCGATTAATGTGATATGGTAGTCACAATGATTATTGCACAACGTATACGAGAACTCAGAGCGGAAAACCACCTCACGCAGGCACAGCTCGCAAAGATGGTAGGATGCAGTCAGCCGATGATTGTTCTTTGGGAAAAGGAGGTATGCGAACCAACGGCTTCCGCCATCGTGCGGCTTGCCGAAGCCCTCGGCTGCTCATGCAACTACTTGCTCGGATACGACGGTTATTGAGCACCGCCGTTTTCCGTAATGTTCTTTGGGGTTAAGGAGGTGGCGGGGCGCATAACGGCTTATGCGCCGCACCGCGACTGACTTTTCGCAACAACTGAAACACACTCTGTTTTCCGTGCGCTTAAAAACGGTGCGCACAATTTTTGACGATCGCAAAAAGCGTAACTTTTTGCGCGCCATGCAATTAAAAACCGTCAGGCGGTTTTCATGTATCCCTAAACGGGCGCCCGCCGCGACAAGTCTGTCGCGGCGGGCGCTCGTTTTAGCTCTCTGTTTCGATGCGGCTTACGCAAAATTTTGCTCCGCTTGCCGCTTTAAAGGTCGTATCGTTCCAGCCTCTTTTTTATGGAGCGGATGTTCTCCTTTACGCACTTAGGCGAAGCCCCGCCGTAGGAAGTGCGCGCCTCGGCGCAGTTCTTCGCGCGCACCGTCTCGCAGATGTCCACGTCGAAGTGCTCGTCAAAGCTCTTGTACTCCTCAATCGTCATGTTCTGCAGGGTGCGCTCATTCTCTATGCACCAGCGCACTATTCTGCCCGTCACCGAGTGAGCCGTGCGGAAGGGCACGCCCTTCTTTGCAAGGTAGTCGGCAACGTCGGTCGCGCAGGCAAATTCGGCTTCGGCCGCCTTCTTCATTCTGTTCCCGCGCTGCGCTATGTTGTCAATCAGCTCCGCCATAATGTTCACGCAGGCGATAAGCTGTTTCTCCGCGTCGAAAAATCCCTCTTTGTCCTCCTGTAAATCTTTGTTGTACGCGAGAGGTATGCCTTTGAGGGTGGTGAGTATCGCCATCAGATGCCCGTAAATTCTGCCCGTTTTGCCGCGCATGAGTTCGGGTATGTCGGGATTTTTCTTCTGCGGCATTATCGAAGAGCCCGTCGAGTAGGCGTCGGGTATCTCGATAAAACCGAACTCCTCGGTGGAGTAGAGTATGAGGTCTTCGCACAGGCGCGAGAGATGGCTCATCGTCATCGAGGCGTCGAAGAGATATTCCGCCACGAAGTCGCGGTCGGAAACTCCGTCGAGCGAGTTTTCGCACGGCTTGTCGAAGTCCAAAAGGGTGGCGGTCATATTTCTTTCGATGGGGTACGAAGTCCCAGCCAGCGCGCCGCTGCCCAGCGGCATAACGTTCATGCGCTTGCGCGAGGAGTAAAACCTGTCCAAATCGCGCAGGAACATCTCCGCGTATGCGTTGAAAAAGTGCCCCGCGCACATCGGCTGCGCCTTTCTCAGGTGCGTGTAGCCCGGCATTACGTATTTCAGCCCCGATTCCGCCCTGTCGGAGAGGCTCTCAATCAGCGAGGAGAGCGCCTTCATTACCCTGTCGGCCGAGTTCCTCACGTAGAGGCGGAAGTCGGTCGCCACCTGGTCGTTGCGCGAGCGCGCGGTGTGCAGCTTTTTGCCGCTGTCGCCTATTCTCGCCACAAGCTCGTTTTCGACGAACGAGTGTATGTCCTCGGCGTCCTTAATTTCAAGGTTGCCCGCCTCTATGTCGGCGTAAATTGCTTCCAGCCCGCCGCAAATCTCGTCGCATTCCTGTTCGGAGATAATTTCGCACTTGCCCAGCATCTTCGCGTGCGCGATTGAGGCGGTTATGTCCTCCCGCCAGAGTTTTTTGTCGAAGGGGAGCGAGTCGTTGAATTCGTCCGCGTCCTTTGCCGTAGGTTCTTCAAACCTTCCCTGCCACAGTTTCATATCAAATTTACCTCTGATTAAATTGACTTATTTGCCGATTTAAACTAAAATGTATTAGTATACAAGAATTATAAACAAAAAATCGCAATTAATCAAGCGTATTTTTTGCGCGGTGTCATTTTATGATAATTTTGGGTATCGACCCGGGGCTCGCCACCATGGGTTACGGAATAATAGAAAAAAAGCCGAACGGCGACTCCGTGCCCGTCGACTACGGCGTGGTGCTCACGCCCAAGGACGAGAGCCTGCCCGTACGCCTCGCCATGCTCGAGGAGGGAGTGAACAAAATTTTAAACAAGTTCAAACCTGCGGAAGTGGCGGTGGAGGAGCTGTTCTTTTCAAAGAACATTACAACCGGCATACCCGTCGCGCACGCGCGCGGCGTAATACTTTTAACCTGCGTAAAATACTGCGGCAAGCTGTATGAATATACGCCCATGCAGATAAAGCAGGCGCTCACTGGTTACGGCAGGGCAGACAAGGTGCAGATGATGCACGTCGTAACGTCCCTTCTTCACCTTCAAAAGATACCCCGTCCCGACGACGCCGCCGACGCGCTTGCGGTGGCTCTGTGTCATGCGCACACGTCACGCTTCGGGAGGCTTTTCGGAATAAATTAATTGCTCCGCTTTCCCTTGCATATACTTCGCATTACGGTGTCGCGCTGTGGCAACCTTCGGTCATGTACGTCTTTGTACACTCCCTCAGGTTTTCCTCGCGCTCCTTGTACTGCTCGTATCTCCGAGGGTTAACCGGGCAAATAATTAAGGTTAAAATTTTTTAAAATAATAATTGTGCGCAAGCAGGGTTTCCCTGCGCCGGCGCGACCCTATTTGCTGCGGTCAGCAGGCTCACTGGAAGTGAATGGCGGCATTTCTATATGTGAGGGCAACAGCAATGCCGCCAGAGAAACTTAGTTTCTGAAAATCACGAAATTTTTACGGCGCGCAAGACGTAAAAATTTGTGAACAGGTTTATATATGATAGGTTATCTTAAAGGTAAAATTTTATCCCTCAATTCCGATACCGCCCTTATCGAAACGGGCGGGGTCGGCTACGAAGTTCTCTGCTCCGCCTCGGCGCTCTCCTCGCTCGGGGGTAAAACGGAGGGAGAAGTTTACACGTATCTTCAGGTGCGCGACGACGGAATAAGCCTCTTCGGCTTTTCCTCCCCCGCCGAAAAGAATATGTTCTTAAAGCTCGTGTCTGTATCGGGCGTAGGCCCCAAAATGGGCATAGCGGTACTCTCCGGGATGGATATAAATTCGCTCGCGGTCGCCATAGCCTCGTCCGACGTAAAAAAGCTCAGCACCGTAAAGGGGCTCGGAAAAAAAACGGCGGAGCGCATAATTCTGGAGCTGCGCGAAAAGGTATCCGCCGCCGACGCGCCTATATCGTCAAAGAGCGGCGCGCCCCTTCCCGCGGCGGACGAGAGTGACGAGGACGCGGTGGTAGCTTTAATGTCGCTCGGTCTCACCCGCGCGGAGAGCACAAAGGCGATAGAGCGGGCAAAGGCAACGGGCGCCTCCACGATAGAGGACATAATCCGCGAAGCTTTAAAGGGAATGTAATATAGCGTATTGCATATTTTTACGCCGTCACCTGCGCGTAAATCTGTGAGGAAGATACAAATAAATAACGTTTCAAGCAAGGTTTCCTTGCGCAGAAAGACTCAATTTGCCGCGTAAGCGGGCTCACCGGGGTGAATCACCCCGATTAAATTATCGAGGGCTCCTGAAAATCGGGGCGAAAGGGGCTGGCCCCTCAAATCACGGAATTTTTAGCGCGCGGCCCGCGCTAAAAATTCGTGAGAAGGATGTTTTGTTATGTTTTTCGACGACGAAGAATACGGCGGCGAGGACGACAGGCTTGTAAAGAGCACCAAGGGCGAATACGACGTTGAAGAGAACGTCCTGCGCCCCAAAACTCTTGCAGACTATGTCGGACAGGCCAAGGTAAAGGAAAATTTAAACGTCTACATGGCGGCGGCGAAAAAGAGGGGCGAGGCGCTCGAGCACGTCCTTTTATACGGCGCGCCCGGACTGGGCAAAACCACGCTCGCGCACATTATCGCAAACGAAATGGGCGGTCAGCTCAAGCTCACTTCCGCCCCCGCGATAGAGCGCAGCGCCGACCTTGCGGCAATTCTCACCAACCTCAACGACGGCGACGTGCTCTTCATCGACGAAATTCACCGTTTAAGCCACAGCGTGGAGGAGATTTTATATTCGGCAATGGAGGACTACGCGCTCGACATAATCGTCGGCAAGGGCCCCAGCGCGCGCAATATCCGCTTTTCGCTCAAAAAATTCACGCTGATAGGCGCAACCACCCGCGCGGGCATGATTGCAACCCCCTTAAGAAACCGCTTCGGCATAATCTGCCGTCTCGAAATGTACACGCCCTCCGAACTCAAAGAGATTGTGCTTAAAAGCGCGGGCAAGCTCGGCATAGAGATAGAGCCGGATGCCGCTGCCGAAATTTCCAAGCGTTCGCGCGGCACGCCGCGAATTGCCAACAGGCTGTTAAAGCGCGTGCGCGACTTTTCGGAGATACGCGGCGCGGGAAAAGTTTCGTTGGACGACGCGCGCTTCGCGCTCGGCAGAATGGACATCGACGAACTCGGGCTTGACGAAACCGACCGCGCGATTCTGCGCGCCATGATTGAAAAGTTCGACGGCAAGCCCGTCGGGCTCGAAACGCTCGCCGCCACGGTAAACGAGGACGCGGGCACGATAGAGGACGTTTACGAACCCTATCTTCTGCAGCTCGGTTTTATCGCCCGCACTCCGCGCGGCAGGGTAATTCTGCGCGGCGGATACGAACATCTCGGATATAAAATAACCGAAAGGCAGGCGGCGCAGCTTTCGGTTTTCGATAAAGAAGAAAATGACTGACAACGAAAAGATACTCAACGTAGAGGCGCACGGCGCGCCTACAAATTTAAAAAAGAGCGACTTTTATTACGACCTGCCCGAGGAACTCATTGCGCAGACCCCCGCGGAACCGCGCGATTCCTCCCGCCTTCTGGTGTACGACAGGGCGAGCGGTAAAGTCGAACATAAAATATTCCGCGACATAAAAAATTATCTGCGCAAGGGCGACGTGCTCGTCGTGAACAACACGAAGGTGCTCCCCGCGCGCCTGTTCGCGCATACAGAACACGGCGGAAAGGTGGAGGTGCTCTTGTTAAAGCGCTTATCGGCGCTCAGATGGGAAGTGCTCGTAAAGCCGGGCAAAAAGTGCCGCCCCGGCACCGTCCTCACCATAGACGAAAAGCTCTCCCTCACCGTCGTCTCGGTGACCGAAAGCGGCGAAAGGATAGTCGATTTCAAGTGCGACGGCGTGTTCGAAGAGGCGCTCGAAAGGGTCGGCTCTATGCCGCTGCCCCCGTATATCCACGAAAAGCTCAAAGATAAAAACCGCTACCAGACGGTATACGCCAAAACCGACGGCTCGGCGGCGGCGCCCACGGCCGGGCTGCACTTTACGCCGCAGCTTTTGGAGGAGATTAAAGCAATGGGCGTGGAGGTTGCCGAAATTCTCCTGCACGTGGGGCTGGGCACCTTCCGTCCCGTAAAGGAAGACGCCATAACCGACCACAAAATGCACAGCGAGTATTACGAGGTGAACGAAAGGGCGGCCGACATTATAAGCCGCGCAAAGCGCGAGGGAAGAAGGGTAATCGCCGTCGGCACGACCTCCGTCCGCACCTTAGAGAGCGCCGCTAAAGACGACGGCACCATAGAGCCCTGCCGCGGCAATACCTCGATATTCATATACCCGCCCTATAAATTCAGGTGCGTCGACGCGCTTATCACCAACTTCCACTTGCCCGAAAGCACTTTGATTATGCTCGTTGCGGCCATGGTCGGCAGGGAAAAGATATTGGAGCTGTATAAGACGGCGGTGGAGGAAAAATACCGCTTTTTCTCCTTCGGCGACGCTATGTTTATTTGTTAGTCCGCTAAACTTCACATTTGCGTCGCATTGCGGTGTCGCCGTTACGGGTGTGTTCAGTCATTTACTTTTTTGTAAACTCCTTCACACCTTCCGCCGGCTCCTTGCACTGCTTGCATCTCTGAAGTTATGATGAACACCTATTATAAGGTGGTTATTAAAAAAATAATGTGCGCTGGCGCAGTGGAACCCTGCTTGCGCACGCGATTCATTTTAAAAAATTATTGTCATTTTGAGCGAAGGCGATAGCTGAAGTCGAAAAATCTATTCCGCATTGTAGCCTCCCCTTGTGTAAATGGGGAGTCCCACACCGAGCCCCCCTTGTGTAAAGGGGAACTCCCTACACCGAGCCTCCCCTTGTGTAAAGGGGAACTCCCTACACCGAGCCCCCCTTGTGTAAATGGGGAATCCCACACCGAGCCCCCCTTGTGTAAAGGGGGAATCCCACACCGAGCCCCCCTTGTGTAAAGGGGGGAATTAAAGGGGGGATTGTCAAAGCCGTGCACAATTCGTGCACAATTACTGAACAATCCCTCAGTCGGCTTCGCCGCCAGCTCCCTTTACACAAGGGAGCCCATAATATCGTACATAACAACATAATTATAAGGTTTTTAAATGTCACAAAATTTTTCTTTTGAAGTTCAACATGTCGAAAAGCATACCGGCGCGCGCGCCGGCGTTTTTCATACTCCGCACGGCGACGTCTTAACGCCCGTGTATATGCCCGTCGGCACTCAGGCAACGGTTAAGGGCGTTCTGCCGCGTGATTTAAAGGAGGCGGGCAGCTCTGTCGTGCTGTCCAACACCTATCACCTCTACATGCGCCCCGGCGATGAGATAGTCGCAAAGGCGGGCGGGTTGCATAAGTTCATGAACTGGGACGGCCCTATCCTCACCGACAGCGGCGGCTTCCAGGTGTTCTCGCTCACAAAGCTCAACAAAATAAAGGAGGAGGGCGTTTACTTCAACTCGCATATCGACGGTTCGCGCCACCTCTTCACGCCGGAAAAATCGATAGAGATACAGCAGAATCTGGGCGCCGACATAATAATGCAGTTCGACCAGTGCAGCGAATACGGCTACACGCACACGCAGGCCGAGGAGGCTATGAGTCTCACCTCGCGCTGGCTCGAACGGTGCGCCGCCGCAAAATCGCGCGACGACCAGGTGCTCTTTCCCATCGTTCAGGGCAATATGTATAAAGACCTGAGGGAGGAGAGTTTAAAGCGCGCCATGCCTTTTGCAACCTGCGGCCTCGGCATAGGCGGACTTTCGGTGGGCGAACCCAAGCCGCTCATGTACGAAATTCTCGATTTTCTCCAGCCAAAACTTCCCGAAGATATGCCCAGGTATCTCATGGGAGTGGGTTCCCCCGACTGCCTCATAGAGGGCGTAAAGCGCGGCATAGACATGTTCGACTGCGTGCTCGCGACCCGCGTGGCGCGCAACGGCACGGCGCTCACCTCCAAGGGCAAGATAGTGGCGCGCAACGGAATGTATAAGGAAGATTTTACGCCGCTCGACGAAAATTGTGACTGCTATTGCTGCAAAAACTACACCAAGGCGTATATCCGCCACCTCATAAACGTCGACGAAATGCTCGGCGCCATGCTTTTAAGCCTGCACAACATAACCTTCCTGCACAAACTCATGCGCGATATGCGCAGGGCGATTTTCGACGACTGCCTCGAAGATTTTGCACGGGAGTTTTACTCGAATTACGGCACAGTGTGACGAAACAGTGCGAAAAAATTTTGAAAACGGAGTGAAAGTTTTATTTTGCGTGTAATTTAGTTTAAAAATTGCTTGCAAAAACATTCCAAAAATTGTATAGTTGAAAGGTAAGCAAAACCATAAGGAGTTAAAAATACATCATGTTAAGCGCATTATTGGCCGACGAAACCACTAATAACAGCGGCGCCGGCGACTGGGTAACGTGGGTAATTCTCGCGGTATTCATCGTGATAATCGTCGTTTTCTTTGTTTTCTCGTCCCGCAGGAACAAGAAAAAGCAGCAGGAAGCACAGCAGCTCATGGACGCCGTAAAGCCCGGCAACAAGGTTAAAACGATAGGCGGCGTATGCGGCATAGTCGTGGAAGTTGACCCCGAAGAGAACACCTTCGTGCTCGAAACCGGGTCTGAGACGAGCGGCAAATGCTATATGAAGTTTGACAAGCAGGCTATATATCAGACCGATGCCGTCGTTGAAACGCCCGCTGCCGAAACCAAAGACGATAAAAAGGAAGAGGAAACGGCGGAAGAGCCGTTCGAGGAGAATGCTCCCGCAGAAGGCGAAAAGGCTGAAGAAAAGCCCGAAACCAAGGAAGAAAATTCCGATAAAGAGTAAATCAATCATAAAAAAAGCCAACTCCGCATAGTTTTAAACTGTGCGGAGGTTTTTTTATGCGCGATAACGTTTTACAGGTCTTAAAGGCAACGCTTGCGGCGGCAATATTCTCGCTTCTGTGCGTGCTCATCTTCTCGTTTATAATTCAGCTCTTCTCTGTTTCCACAGACGTGATAAAGCCCGTCAACCAGGTGTTCAAAATTCTCGCGATAGCTCTCGGCGGCATACTCTTCATACGCGGCGGCAGGGGGCTCTTCAAGGGCGCGGTATACGGCGTGTGCGCCGTCCTCGTTACATATCTGCTCTTTTCGATAATCTCTTCGTCGTTTGCCGTAACGTGGCTCTTCGCCTTAGAGATTGCCCTCGGCGCGGTTGCGGGCGGCATAAGCGGCATAATCGGCGTAAATATAAAGCATAGGGGCTGAAAGTTTGCAAAAACGCTTGATTTTTCGCCTGTGTTAAACTATAATATAGAAAAATATAAATTTTGACTTGCAAAGGAGCGTAACGTTATGATAAAGACGATAGCAAAACCTTCCGAAAGAAAAATAAGCGGCTGCGGCGAATGCAGGAGCACCTGCCAGTCGGCATGCAAAACGAGTTGCACCGTCGGCAACCAGAGCTGCGAAAGAATTACAAGAGAAGAAAGACCGGATAAAGAAACTAAGTAAATTTTCATACAGGGAATTTTTAAAGGAGCAGAAAAAAGTTTCTCTGCTCCTTAAAATTTGCATTCAGCATAATTTAGCGCCAGCCACGGCGCTAAATTTTTAGTGAACGGGGTTTTTTATTCCGCGCGCGGCTGAAATTTTTTTGGTTAATTATTTTTTATGGTTCACGTATTTAAATATAAAACGCATAACTACATATACGATACGGGCAGCGCCAGCCTGCACGAGTGCGACGAAAAGACCGCCGCATATTTAAAGGCAGCTGAGCTCGGCGAAAAACCCGCCCTCTCAGAAGAGGATATAAAGGCGGCGGCAGCCGACGTCGAAACGCTCAGAGGCGAGGGGCTCTTATACGCGCCCGAACCTGCGGCATATCCCGTAAAATCGCACGAGGTAAAGGCGCTGTGCATACACATATGCCACGACTGCAATCTCCGTTGCCGCTACTGTTTCGCCGACGAGGGCGCCTACCATTCCGCCCGCGAATTCATGAGCGAGCAGACCGCAAAGAGGGCAATCGACTTCCTCATTGAAAACAGCGGTTCGCGCAAGGTTCTCGAAGCCGACTTCTTCGGCGGTGAGCCACTGATGTGCCTCGACACGATAAAGAGGGTGGTGGAGTACGCGCGCGGGCAAGGGGACAAGCACGGGAAAAAGTTCCTCTTCACCACGACGACCAACGGCGTGCTCTTAAACGACGACGCGGCGGACTTTTTCAATCGCGAGATGGAGAACGTCGTTTTATCGCTCGACGGCAGAAGGGAAGTGCACGACGCCATCAGAAAGACGGTAAACGGCAAGGGCAGCTTCGACCTGTGTTTCAAAAACATAAAAAAATTCGTTGAAACGCGCGGCGACAAGAGCTATTACGTGCGCGGCACGTTCACGGCGAAAAATCTCGACTTTTCGAACGACGTGATGTTCCTCGCCGAAAGCGGGTTCGACTCCATCTCCATGGAGCCCGTCGTAACCGACATCCCCGATTTGCAGATAAGGGCTGAGCACCTTCCGCGCATCTGCGAGGAGTACGAGGTGCTGTGCGAAAAGTATCTCGACGCATACAGGGCGGGCAAGGGCTTCAATTTCTTCCATTTCAATATCGACCTGGAGGGCGGGCCCTGCCTTTCAAAGCGCGTATCTGCGTGCGGCGCGGGCAACGAATATTTCTCCGTCGTTCCGAACGGCGACATATATCCCTGCCACCAGTTCGCGGGCAACAAAGATTTTTACATGGGCAACGTTTACGAAGGCAGGCTCGACGAAAATATCCGTTCGCGATTCGCCTCGTCATGCCTCTTCACGCGCAAAAAATGCGACGGCTGTTTTGCCAAGTTCATATGCAGCGGCGGTTGCAGCGCCAACAACTACAATTTCACGGGCGATATAGAGCAGCCCTACGAAATCACCTGCGCCATGATGAAAAAGAGAATAGAGTGCGCAATGCACATTCTCGCCGAAAAGAAGCGCCTTGCGCAAAAGGCATAAAAACCTGCGCCGCAAAGGTGAAATTTTGCAATTTCGCCTAATTTTTAGGTTATCAAACGGGTAATTGATTGACGGCGCGCTTAAATTTTACTATAATAAAGAAGTTGATTTTCGTTTAAATTTTCGTTTATTCGCTGCGGCGCTGTTGCGGTGCCGTTTAAACGATAAGGAGAATGCAGATGGGCAAGATTAAATCTGCCATAATCACCGCGATAGTTGTGCTCGCAACGGCCGCTCTGTTTTTGTTCGGAGTTGTCTCGTGCGAACTTCCCGACGGTGTAAACAGGTATAATTCAATACTCTCAAACGTTCATCTCGGCAGCGAGCTTACGGGCGACGCCTACGCGACGCTTCTGCCCGAAGGCGTTATAACGGCGGAGGAGTACGACTTCACCGTCGCTGACGAGGGCGACAAGGCCGACGAGTACAGGGACACCTACGTTCCCTCCGGAAGCGGCGCTTACTACGTTGACCGCGACACGCTCGGCTCTTACACCGACGACGGAACTGCGGATACCGATGCCGATGTTGAATCTGCGCTCGCGGCGCTTGCGGAGGAAGTGGAGTCCGACGCGGCAAAACTTGCCGAAAGGTTTGCCTCCCGCAACTACACCTCGTATTCGGTTAGCGCGGCAGACGGCTGCGCAATCCGCGTCAACGTTCCCACGAACTTCACCTATGCGGCGTATACGGGCAGCGACAACAGCTCGCGCACCGATTCGCTCTCAGAAGTAAGCACGGCCATAAATTATCTTACGCTCGGCGGCGAGCTCACGCTCAGGAACAACGAGTACGGCATAAGGGACAACGTCTCTGCGGTACAGTCCGCCGAAGGCTCCACGGTTACGCGCAATATTCTCAAACCCTCGCTCAGCGTGTCCGACGTCATTTCAAGCGCGTCGTACTATGCGGCGGGCGGCTCGTATGCGGTGAGAATAAATCTCACATCCGCAGGCCGCGACGAAATTTCGAGGGTTACGGCGATAATTGCCGATACCGACCAGGTGAGCGACCAGTATATCAGGTTCTACGTCGGCGAAACGAACGTTATCAACCTCACGTGCGACAGCCAGATGACCGAAGGCAGCTTCTACATTCAGGTCAGCGACGAAGAGACGGCGCGCAACTATGCCTCCCTTCTCAACTCGGCGGCAAACGGCGGCGACCTCTCGCTCATATACAGCTACGACGAAGTTGTATACGGCAGCGCAGTTTCGGGCGTAAATTCGGCGATGTTCCTCGCGATAGCCGTTCTCGTTATTTTCGCCGCTCTCGCGGCGTTCGCGATAGCGCGCTACCGCCGTCTCGGACTTGTGTTCTCGCTCATCGCGCTTCTGTTCTGCTCGGCCGTTATAGCCGTAATATATCTCGTGGGCACCACGCTCACGACGCTCGGCGTGTTCACCGCGCTGCTCACGCTCGCCGTATTTGCGGGCACCAACTTCTGGTCGTATGAGGCGATAAGAAAGGAGAGCGAAGCAGGCAGAACGTTGCAGGCCTCGGTAAAGCTCGGCTACAAAAAGACTCTCACCGGCATACTCGAGCTGCACATAGTGCTCCTCGTAATTTCTGTAATGCTCGCGCTCATAGGCGTAGGCGAAGTTGCGGCTTGCGGCATGGTGCTCCTCATCGGCATCCTCGCGTCCTACCTTCTTCACTGGTTCACCTGCTTCATGTGGTACGTAACCATGTCGCCCGCGCGCGATAAATATAAGTTCTGCGGTTTCAGCAGGGAGGCGTTCGAAGAAGATGACTAAGTTCAGATTTTCCTCCAAAATGCACCTGTTCATAATAATCTCGGCGATAATAGTGGCCATCGGCCTTGCCGTCGGCCTCGTATGCCGGTTCACGGCAAACGGGTTCTTCAATCCCGGCGCCGACTACGCCTCGTACAGAGCGGTGAGGGTGGAATATACCATGCCTTTCACCGAAGAGCAGGTTTCCGAAATCTGCGAGAGCGCCTTCGACGAAAACGGCGTAAGCTACTACGCGTCCGTTTCGGCGAGCAACGCGGGCGGCAGCGAGGTCGAATACAGGTTCGCAAGCTCCGTCGACGAAGCCGCGCTCAAAGCCGCGGCAGAGAGCATTAACTCGCAGGTCGGCTTAAACAGCGACCTTTTGGGTTCGGCTTACTACTCGAAATTCACCGCCGAATTCGGCGGCGCGAACGACATGATGTATGCAGGCATTGCGCTTGCCGCGGCCGTCGTTTTCCAGTTCCTTTACTTTGTAATAAGGTATAAATTCACCATGGCGATATCGGCGTTTATCGCCGACCTTCACAACCTCGCGCTGTTCTATGCGCTCGTTGCCATAACGCGCGTGCAGGTTTCGCTGTCGGTCGTAGCCATGTCGGTATTCGTTGTGCTTTTAACGATGGTATGCTGCGGCATACTCTTCGATAAGATGCGCAAAAATTTCAGGCAGGACGGTTACAAGGCAATGTCCTCGTTCGAGCAGGTCGACGCCGCCTCGCGCGAAAGCTTTAAGCTCGTAACGCTCATCAACGTCGTTCTTGCCGTTGCATTCCTCGTAATGCTCATATTCGGCCTGTTCGCAGGCTCCGGCATATACGGCATATTCATGCCCTGCGCGGGCGGCATAATCGCTGCCGCTGTGTGCGAATACGGAACCATGTTCTTCACTCCTTCCGTATATTCCCGCCTCAAAAAACGCGCCGACGACTATGCCGCAAAAAAGGCGTCGCGTTACAGCGGTGCAAAAAAATCGGTAAAACCGGCCGAATAATCTTGCAACTTAAAAGGGGCGGGGCTTATTACCTCGCCCTTTTTTGCTTACACCGCGCTTTTTCGTGTTATAATTGTTATAAATAAGATATATCCGCGGCATTTTTGCCGCTTTAATGTAAAAGATGAAGAGAATACTCCCGGAATTTGAATTTTCCGAAGAACAAAGGCGCGGGATAGGCGCCCTCGCCTCGGCGTGCAATTTATCGCAGACTGCGGCGGCAATACTGTACGGAAGGGGCGTAAACACGCCCGAAAAGGCGGAGGCGTTCATTCACCCCTCAAAGTCGCACTTCATATCGCCCTTTAAAATGCGCGGAATGCAGGAGGCGTGCTCGCTCATAAAGCTCGCCCGCGACGAGGAGTGGGACGTGCTCGTCTACGGCGACTACGACGCCGACGGCGTTTGCGCGTCTACAATCATGGGCGGCGCGCTTAAAGATTACGGCGTAAACGTCCGCGTGTACGTTCCCGAAAGGCGCAACGGCTACGGCGTTACCGTCGCCGCGATTGACGAGATATTCGAAGATTATTTCCCCCAGCTCGTTATAACGGTCGACTGCGGTATATCCAACGCCGAAGAAGTCGAGTATTTAAAGGAGAGCGGCTGCGAGGTAATTGTCACCGACCACCACGAACTCCCCGAAAACATCCCCGACTGCATTTGCATAAACCCCAAATTTGAGGACGGTTACCCCTACGACAATCTCTGCGGCGCGGGCGTGGCTTTCAAAGTTGCCTGTGCGCTGAACGGCAAGTCTGCGTATAAATATCTCGACTTCGCCGCTCTCGCCACCGTTGCCGACAGCGTGCCCCTTATGGGCGAAAACCGCGACATAGTGGCGGAGGGGCTTAAACTTATAAACACTTCGCCGCGCAAGTGCTTTTCCAACTTTTTAACAAAGACGCAGGACGGCGCCGACGCGCACACCCTCGCCTTTACGATAGCCCCCAAGATAAACGCGGCGGGCAGAATGGGCGACGCGGCCTCCGCGCTCGCGCTCTTTTCCGAAACTGACGAAAAGGCGGTGTTCGAACTCTCCGCCCGTCTCACCTCATATAACCAGGAGCGCCAGCTTAAATGCGACGAGCTGTATAACCAGGCCAAGGCAAAGCTTTCCGAGCGCGGCGCATACGGCAGGGTGATAATGCTCTGGGACGAGAGCTGGAACTCCGGCTTCGTCGGCATAGTCGCCGCACGCCTCGCCGAGGAATACGGCAGGCCGGTAATTCTGTTCGTCAACAACGGCGGAATGTTAAAGGGCTCCGCCCGCAGCATAGAGGGTGTGAACATATTCGACGCCTTAAAGGCGTGCTCCGACTTCATCTCCGAATTCGGCGGTCACTCGCAGGCGGCGGGCGTAAACGTAACCGAGGAGAATTTTGCCCTCCTTGAAGGCGCGCTCAACGAGTATATGGAGCGCACCTACACCGCCGAGGACTTTATCCCCACGATATATATCAGCGGTATGCTCGACGGCGAAAACGTGCTTCGCCTCTCGCGCGAGCTCGAAACGTTCGAGCCGTACGGCGTCGGCAACAAGCGCCCCATGTTTGCGGCAAAGGTGGAAGAGTGCCGCCCCCGCGCCATAAAGCCCTTTTCGCCCCATCTCACGTTTAAATGCGGCGGGCTGGAAATGATGTTTTTCGGCGGCGCGAAGTATGTCGAAATTCTCCGCAGTTCCGCGCCTAAAACGCTCGTCTTTGAGTATAACGTCTCCCGCTTCCGCGGCAGGGAGTATGTCCGCGGCTTCGTGCGCGACGTGATTTACTCCTCCGAAAGCGGCGGTTACGCGGGCGAATATATAGCTGCAAACGCCGTAATGCGCGCAGCACTCCCGCAGGTTTCCTGCTCGCCCGTATATAAAACGGCGGCGGAGATTGACAAAATTATGGAAGAGGACGACGGCGGCTACGGCACCTTATACATCGCCGAAGACTACGCCACGCTCTCAAAATACAAAAACGCGGGCAGATTTTTTGCCGATACCTTCAACATGTCTGCAAAGAGCCTGATAAACACCGTGCTCGTCGCGCCCCGTCCCGACTGCGATTTTTCGGGTTACAGGCGCATAATCTGGCTGGATAAGCCGCTCAAAATAACTTTCCCCTCGGCGGAGGGCAAGGAAGTTATCATCTGTTCTGATATCGACGGCTGCGCGCCGCTTGCGGGAATCGAAAGCTCGCGCGAGTCGCTCTTAAAGATATTCGCCTTTCTCTCGGCAAATTCCGGCTCGATAGAGGGTGTAAATGCCGAGGAGGCGGCGTTCGGTTTAAAAACCAACTGCCGCGTAAGCGAATTGTTGTTCGCCATAAAAGTATTTGAAGAGCTCGGGCTCGTCTCCTTTGCGGAGGGTCGCCTCGTAATATACAGGGGCATAAAAACCGACCTCAAAAATTCCGCGCTCTACAACACCGTTGCTAATATTGTATCTTGAATTTTGCGTAAATTTTGTCGCTGACAGGATTTCGTGAAAAATGGTTATATATGAAGAACGTATTGGATAAAATCTACGAAAATTATCCCGAAGAAGAACGGGAGATGCTGCTCTCGGCTTATAAATATGCCGAACAGATGCATTCCAACCAGAAGCGCGCCTCGGGCGAGCCCTATTTCACTCACCCCTGCGCCGTCGCTGAAATACTCATCGATTTAGGCCTCGACGCACCCACCGTCGCCGCGGCTTTTCTTCATGACGTGATAGAAGATACCCCCGCGACCAAGGACGACATAATCAGCCGTTTCGGTCAGGAGGTCTATACCCTCGTCGACGGCGTCACCAAGCTCGATAAAATTCACTACCAGACGCACGAAGAGGAGGATATCGAAAATTTCCGCAAGATATTCGTCGCCATGGCGAACGACGTGCGCGTTATAATCATAAAACTTGCCGACAGGCTGCACAACATGCGCTCTTTGAACTTCCTCTCGGACGAACGCCAGCAGAGGATAGCAAAGGAGACGCTCGAAATTTACACGCCGCTTGCGGGCAGGCTGGGCATTTCGCAGATGAAGTGCGAGCTCGAGGATTTGTGCCTCAAATATCTCGACCCCAAGGCCTACGAATATCTCGTCACAAATATCCACCAAAAACTCGAAGAGCGCCGCTCGTTCATCGATGCGTGCGTGAAAGAGCTCAAAGAAATTCTCGACGAGAGCGGCATAAAGGGCGAAGTTTTCGGCAGACCCAAGCACTTCTATTCGATATATAAAAAGATGAAAAACACGGGCAAAACGCTCGACCAGATATACGACCTCTCCGCCGTGCGCGTGATTGTGAACACCACTGAGGAGTGCTACGAAGTCCTCGGCAAAATTCACAAAAAGTGGAAGCCCGTCCCCGGCAGGATAAAGGACTACATCGCAATGCCCAAGCGCAATATGTACCAATCTCTGCACACGACGGTTGTCACCGACTTCGGCCAGATATTTGAAATACAGATTCGCACCTTCGAAATGCACCATATGGCCGAATACGGTATCGCGGCGCACTGGCGCTATAAGGAGCAGAAGGGCGGGCAGGACAACAACTTCGATGCGCGCCTCGCGTGGATACGCGACGTAATGGACTGGGAGGGCAGCACGGGCAGCGCCAAGGAGTTCGTCGAGAGCTTAAAAACCGACCTCTATACCAACGAACTGCTCGTATTCACGCCGCAGGGCAAAGTTATATCCCTCCCGCTGGAGGCGACCCCCATAGACTTCGCCTACGCCATTCACTCTGAGGTAGGCAACAAGTGCGTGGGCGCAAAGGTGAATTCCAAAATCGTGCCTTTAAACTCCACGCTGCACACGGGCGACGTAGTCGAAATTTTAACTTCGCCCAACAGCAAGGGGCCCTCGTGGGACTGGCTCAAATACGTAAAATCAGGCTCGGCGCGCGCCAAGATAAGGCAGTTCTTCAAAAAGGAGATGAAGGAGGAGAACGCCCGCACGGGCAAGACGATGCTCGAAGCGGAGGCAAAGCGCAGGGGGTACAACCTCGGCGATATCCTCACGAACGACTCCTTTGAAAAGCTCTCCAAAAAGCTGGTGTTCTCGTCCATGGACGAGATGTTCGCCTCCGTCGGCTACGGCGCAGTCAGCGTAAACCAGATAATATACAAACTGATTGACTACTACAAAAAGGCGATACCCAAGGAGCCCGGTTCCACGCTCCCCGGCAAGAGCGGCAAGGCTTCGGAATCGAGCGTGGTCGTGCGCGGCATGGGCGGGTTAATGGTGCGCTTCGCGCGGTGCTGTAACCCCGTTCCGGGCGACGATATCGTGGGGTTTGTGTCGCGAGGGAGAGGAGTAATCGTCCACCGCAAGGACTGCCCCAACTTAAAGGACTACGACCCCGACCGCATACAGCCCGCCGAATGGACTGCCGACACCGGTTCGGAGTTTATCGTCGGAATGCGCGTCGTTGCTGACGACCACGACGGGCTCGTCGCCTTCGTAACTTCGGAGATTGCGGCGATGCACCTGTCGCTCACGCAGATTGTCGGCAGACTGGATAAAAACAAGCAGGCTGTGGTAGACATAAACGTCCGCCTCAACAAGCGCTCCGATTTAGACCTTCTCATCAATCACCTCAAAAAGGATAAGCGCGTGATTGACGTATACCGTACTTCCAACTGATTATTTGCCCGTCCTTGCCTCCCCTTGAATAGGGGAGGTGGCACGCATAGCGTGACGGAAGGGTAGATACGTGCCGCAGGAATACGCGCCCCTTGCTTTTAATTTTAATATAAAAACGACCGAGTAAAACAAGTGGAGAAATCTGTATGCCGCTCACCGTTCACAAAATTTACCCTTCGGGGTTTGCCTCAAATTCCTATATCGTCACCAAAGACGGCAGGAGCGCCGTCGTCGTGGACTGCGCGCAGGAGCGCGTATGGGACAAGTGCGCCGAACTCGGGCTCATTCCCGAAGCCGTGCTTTTAACCCACGGGCACTACGACCACATCGGCGGCTGTATGCGCTTTTCCAAGTGCGGCGTGCCTATATACGTCGGCGAAGAGGAGGCGGAGAACATGTTTTCGCCCGAATTTACCTCGCTCAGTTGGTACAGGATAGAAAAATTCCCCGTAAATACCGTGCGCGGCGGGCAAACGCTCACGCTTGCGGGGATAGATTTCAAAGTCATCTCCACCCCGGGGCACACGTCGGGCGGCGTGTGCTATCTCGCAGAGGACAACCTCTTCACGGGCGACACCCTCTTTTTCGAAAGCGTCGGCAGGTGCGACCTTCCCACGGGCAGCTATCCTCGGCTCGTCACCAGCGTTAAAAAGCTGTATGCACTCCCCGGCGGCTACAAAGTTTATTGCGGCCACGAAGAGGATACCACGCTCGAACACGAGCGCACATTCAACGCCTTTATAAGAGAAAATTAAATTGCCTGCGCGGCGCGCAAAATTTCGCGTGCCGCGCATTTTAAAACCACGTTAGTTGCGGCATATGTGCCGCTCAATTTAAAATTATGCTGAGTACAGACTGCGAATTTCTCCGCCCTGAAATTATGGACGTTCTGCGCCTTTTCGGCGCCGGGGAGAGGGATTTTTCCCACACGTTCGCGCGCGAGGGCGACAAGTTTATAAATACGGTAGAGTGCGGCGGAAAAACAAAAACTTTTTCCGACGAATGGCGCGCCGCAACCGAAACAGAGTTCAGGCGGTGCGCAAAGCGTTCGGCAAAGCTCGCGTTTTACCTGTATCTTTCGGCCGAAAGCGGCACGCATTTCCCGTGGGGCGCGCTCACGGGCATACGCCCGACCAAAATTGCGTACGCCGAGCTTGCCGAGGGGCGCGACTTTGCCCCGCTGTTCAAAAAATTCTGCGTTTCCGACGAAAATATCGCAATTATCCGCCGCGTGCTTAAAGCGCAGAGTGCAATTTACAACAAAAACAAGGGGAGCGGGGAGGATATTTTTATCAGCCTGCCCTTCTGCCCCACAAAGTGCGAATACTGCTCGTTCATCACCGCGCCCGTCGCGGCGGTGCAAAAGTATATCCCGCAGTACGTCGACTGCCTCATCGAGGAGATAAAAGAGCTCAAAGGCGTTATAACCAAAATCAACTCGGTGTACATAGGCGGCGGCACGCCGTTCTGCATGACGGAAGAACAATTAACCCGCATATATGCCGCAATTAACGGGCTTAATACAGGCGACGCCGAGTTCACCGTTGAGGCCGGAAGGCCCGACACGTTCACCGAAGAAAAGTTAAAGCTCACCAAAGACGCGGGCGCGACGCGCATATGCGTTAACCCCCAGTCGTTCTCCGATAAAACTCTCGCGGCAATCGGCAGAAAGCACACTGCGGCAGATACGCTCGCCGCATACGATATGGCAAAAAAATACGGCTTCGATATCAATATCGACCTGATTGCGGGACTTTCGGACGAGGGCGTCGCCGAATTTGAAAAGTCGCTGAATACGGCGGTCGGCTTAAACCCTGCAAATATCACCGTCCATTCGCTTTGTTTAAAGGCGGGCTCTAAGTTAAAGGAGCACACCTCGCGCATAGAGGGCGGCGACGTTGACGGCATGATAGCCCTCTCGCGTTCCTTGCTCACCTCGGCGGGGTACGAGCCTTATTATCTGTACCGCCAGAAGTACCAGGCGGGCGCCAACGAAAATATCGGCTGGGCAAAACCGGGCAAGGTGTGCGTTTATAACGTCGGCACTATGGAGGAGATAAGCTCCAACATAGCCGTCGGCGCGGGCGCAATCTCCAAGCGCGTGTATTCGGAGGAAAACAGGATAGAGCGCCTCGCTTCCCCCAAAGATATCCCCACATATTTAAATAAGTATAGAGAGATTATTTCAAAGCGCGCCGCACTGTTCGGCTGAGCTGTTTGTTTTGAAATGAAACGCCGCCGAGGGCACAAAAATGTGCCCTCGGCGGCGTTGTTTATTGTGTAAATAAAACCCGCGGTTAGTTCGTGGCAGTATAATTATTTGTCGGTGAGAAGAAGTGGCGGCAGAAGTAACCGGCGCCCTCTCGTCCCCCTTTTAAAGGGGGAGAATTCAGTCCCCAAACTTGTCCCCCTTTTTAAAGGGGGAAATTAAAAGGGGGATTCAAGAGAGAATAAAATGGGAATTCAAGGAAGAATCAAAAGAGGATAGACTTCTGATTAATTCTATACTGCAACAATCAATCTATCCTTCTGTCACGGCTTCACTCCGTTCGCCCGTGACACCTCCCTTAATCAAAGGGAGGCAAGTTGAAGTTCAATCTTCCAGCCCTAATAAATAATCACTGGTCACGCCAAAATATTTGGCGATTATAACTACGGCTTCGGCAGAGGGCACACGCAAATCATTTTCCCAAAACGTAATAGTTGTTCTGGGTATTCCTGTCTGCCGTGAAAGCTCACCTTGAGAAATTCCACGTTCGCTTCTCAGTTCTTTTAATCTTTCTGCAAAAATTTTCATTGCAAACTAATCTTCCAAGCCCAAAAGATAATCACTTGTTACGCCAAAATATTTGGCTAAAACAATGAGAGCCTCACCCGAAGGTGACCTTATACCACTTTCCCAGTGTGTTATTGCGCCCTGCGTAAGACCAACCGCCTTTGCAAGTTCTCGTTGCGATAATCCTTTTTCAATTCTTAGTTCTTTTAATCTTTCCGCAAACTTTTCCATAATTAAAAATTACTACATTTGTATTCAATATAGTTGACATAATACAACTGTATTCTGTATAATAACATCGGAGGTGACGAAATGGAAAATACTTTGCTCGATATGCTCTGTGTTTGGCTGGGACAGGATAGGTCGTTCTTTAAAATGAGCGGAGAGGAGTCGGATTTCCTCGGCGAGATAGACGGGCTCTACATGTATTTTTTAAAAAACTTAAATAAAGAGGACGCCGAAAAGTTTAAAAAACTCTGCGCCTCCTTCGACGGGCTGGTGAGCGAAGAGGCGGGGCATATTTTAAAATGGGTTTTAAGTTTGCCTTAAAACTCGCCGCCGAGTGCTTCGTGCAATAGAGCGCGCCGCCTCAGCCGAGTGCCGATAGCCTGAACTGCACATGCCTCCCCTTGCATAGGGGAGGTGGCACGCATTGCGTGACGGAAGGGTAGATGCGCTCCGAAAATTGCGGCAACAGCGCTAAAAAACTGTTTTAATTATAGCCGTAAACGCTTGCTATTTTAAAGCGCATATGCTAAAATATCCTCGTTACGGGTACAACGCGGTGCGAATACTCCACGCCCGACTTTGTTCGCCGCATATAAAATTCCATTCAGGAGGATAATTTAAAATGGATAAGCAGGAAATCATTGCAAAATTTGCAACCAAGGAAGGCGACACGGGTTCTCCCGAAGTTCAGATAGCCCTTCTCACCGAGAGGATTAACCACCTCAACGAGCATCTCAAAGTTCACATTCACGACAATCACTCCCGCAGAGGCCTTCTCAAAATGGTAGGTCGCCGCCGCGGTCTTCTCGACTACCTTAAATCTAAGGATATCGAGAGATACCGTGCCGTTATCGCTGCTTTGAACTTGAGAAAGTAATTTTAACGTACATGAAAAAGAGCGCTGTTTTTCTGTCGCTCTTTTTTTCATAAATTTGCCTTCGGCGGGGTCGCCGCGGGCGCAAGAACAGACAAGGAGTAGATAATTTAAATGAAAGAAAGCAAAAAATTCACAATGGAAGTAGGGGGCAGAGAAGTCGTAATCGAAACCGGCAAATATGCCGAGCAGGCTAACGGCGCGTGCGTAGTGCGCTGCGGCGACACCGCGGTGCTCGTCACCGTCTGCATGTCCGCTACCCCCAGGGAGGGCATGGATTTCTTCCCTCTCCAGGTAGACTATGACGAAAAAATGTACTCCGTCGGCAAAATTCCCGGCGGCTTCAAAAAGCGCGAAGGCAGGGCAAGCGACAAGGCAATACTCACCGCAAGGCTTATCGACCGTCCCCTTCGTCCGCTCTTCCCCAAGGGGCTGTATAACGACGTAACGGTGGTTGCGCAGGCGCTCTCCGTAGAGCCCGACGTTTCCCCCGAACCCCTCGCAATGATAGGTTCGTCGGTTGCGCTCTCCATCTCCGATATCCCCTGGGCGGGCCCCACGGGTTCGGTAGTTGTGGGCATGGTCGACGGCAAGTACGTGATAAACCCCGACCTCGCGCAGAGGCACGCAAGCACCATTCACCTCAACCTTGCAGGCACGCGCGACGCCATCTTGATGATAGAGGCGGGCGCAGACGAGGTTTCCAACGAGGAAATGGTCGGCGCGATAATGTTCGGCCACGAAGAGATTAAAAAGATTTGCGCCTTCATCGAGGAAGTAATCGTTCCCGCAGTGGGCAAGCCCAAGAGGGAGATGGAGCTCTACCACATTCCCGAAGAGCTCGACAAGGCAGTCCGCGAATACGCCTCCGAAAAGATTGACTGGGCTATCGACACGTTCGACAGGCAGGAGAGGGAGGCGCGCCAGGCGCAGGCAGAGAGCGAAGTTCTGGAGCACTTCGCCGACATTTATCCCGAAAACACGCGCGAGATAAAGGACAGCCTTTACTACCTCACCAAAGAAAAGGTTCGCGCAAAGATATTCGACAAGGGTATCCGTCCCGACGGCAGGGGACTCAAAGAAGTTCGTCCCATCTGGTGCGAGCGCCACGTTCTTCCCCGCGTTCACGGCAGCGCCGTGTTCACCCGCGGACAGACCCAGACCCTTACGACCTGCACCCTTGCAATGCTTTCCGAGGCGCAGAGGCTCGAAGGACTCGACGACGAGACGAGCAAGAGGTATATGCACCAGTACAACTTCCCCGGCTACTGCACGGGCGAGGCAAAGGCTCTCCGCAGCCCCGGCAGGCGCGAGATAGGTCACGGCGCGCTTGCAGAGCGCGCGCTCATTCCCGTTCTTCCCTCCGAAGAGCAGTTCCCCTATGCCATAAGGGTGGTAAACGACATACTTTCCTCCAACGGCTCCTCGTCGATGGCTTCGGTATGCGGCTCCACCATGGCGCTCATGGATGCGGGCGTTCCCATCAAAGCTCCCGTTGCGGGCGTAGCAATGGGTCTTATCAAAAACCAGGAGACGGGCGAGTTCAAAGTGCTCACCGATATCCAGGGCTTAGAGGACTTCCTCGGCGATATGGACTTCAAGGTAGCGGGCACCACAAAGGGCATCACCGCTATCCAGATGGATATTAAGATTAAGGGCATATCCGAAGAGATAATGCACACCGCAATCGACCAGGCAAACGAGGGCAGGCAGTTCATTCTGTCAAAAATGCTCGAATGCGTTCCCGAAGTCGCTCCCGCGCTCTCGGTATACGCACCCAAGATTATCAGCTTCGAGATTGACCCCGAAAAAATCGGCGACGTCATCGGCAAGCAGGGTTGCGTGATAAAGAAGATAATGGAGGAGACGGGCACCGAAATCGACTTCAACGACGACGATTCCGGCCGCGGCTACATCTCCACCACGGGCCCCATCGAGAATGCCGAAAAGGCGAAGGCGATAATAATGTCTATCGCGCACGACCCCGAAGTCGGCGACATGTTCGTCGGCACCGTAGTAAGAATTCTCACCTTCGGCGCATTCGTAGAGTTCGCGCCCGGCAAGGACGGCATGATTCACATCTCCAAGCTCTCCGACAAGCGAGTCGAAAAGGTTGAAGACGTGGTAAACATCGGCGACGTGGTAAAGGTAGAGATAATCAAGATAGGCGAAAAGGGCATCGACCTCAAGCTTCTCGAAAAACTCTCTTAAAATTTAATTTATAAAGAACGCCGCCGCGGCAAATGTTGCCGCGGCGGCTTATTTTTTAACTTGCCGCAACTCAGCTGTAATAGCTCACCGCGCCGGCAAAAATGGCGTAGGCGACGGACTTGCGGTATTCGCTGTCGCACAAGAGAGCCTCATCCTCTGCGTTTGATAAAAAACCGCATTCGACTATCACGGAGGGGCTGTCGGTGCATTTGAGCATATAATATTCGCCGACGAGAGGGCTGTGGCTCGTAGCCGCGTTCTCCATGGAGTTCATGCTGTTCTGTATGCACACGGCAAGCTGCTTTCCGCTCTCGCTGTCTTTGTCGAAAAACACGGTGGCGCCACGCCGCGTGCCGTCGGAATAAAAGTTCTGGTGCACGGAAATAACCATATCGGCGCCGCATTCCTGTATTATATCGCGGCGCTTCTGCATATCGCGCAGCTTAAAGCCCTTCGTCGGCAGCCCATACAGCCCGGCCTGACTCTTTCTCGTAAGCACGACGCAAAATCCCGCGCTTTCGAAACAGCTTTTCAGCTCGTATGTTATCGCAAGGTTGATGTCGCTCTCTTTGATTCCGCTCTTTTTCCCGCGCACGCCCGAATCTATTCCGCCGTGCCCCGCGTCGAGCACAATCACGGGCGCATACGAAACGCTCGCCTCGGCAATGCCTTTGCACAGCGCGCCAGCCGCCGCGCTGAATACCATTATTGCCGCAAACAGCGCTGCCGCGCTCTTTTTAAGGGTAAACAATTTCACGCTATATACTACTGAACATTTGATTTTTTTATGCTTTGATGCTATAATAAAATAGATTAAATATGTTTGGTAAAGACGATTTTCTCGCGCCTGAAACCGCGCGCAGTTTAAGTCCCGTAACCCTCGCGTTCGTGGGCGACGCGGTATATTCGCTGTACGTGCGCGAACAGCTCGTGCGTTCTGCGGACTTCAAGGCGGGGCAACTGAATAAACTCTCTTCGCAAAAGGTATCGGCGCACGGACAGAGCGAACTTGCCGAAAGAATATTGCCCCTTTTAACCGAGGAGGAGGCGGAGGTGTACCGCCGCGGCAGGAACGCCAAAAAAACGGCGCGCGCCAAGCACGCCACCGTATCGGAATACAACCGCTCGACGGGGTTCGAGGCGGTTATGGGTTATCTGTACCTTACGGGCAGATACGACAGAATAGAAGCACTTTTAAAGGACTGAAATGAAAACAGAGGGCAGGAACGCCGTATTAGAACTTCTTAAAAGCGGCAAACCCGTTGAAAAAATAGTTATGGAAAAGGGCGCGCAGGGCTCGCTCGGCAGAATCTTCGCCGAAGCGCGCAAGGCGGGCGTGCGCGTGCAGTTCGCCGACACGAAGGCGCTCGACAGAATGAGTTCCACGGGGCACCACCAGGGCGTGATTGCCTTTGCCGCCGAATACGAATATTGCGACCTTGAGGACATAATAGAGGCAAAGGGCGCAAATGGCGGCTTCGTCATTCTGTGCGACGGGATAGAGGACGTGCACAACCTCGGCTCGATAATAAGGGTTGCGGAGTGCGCGGGCGCCGACGGCGTGGTAATTCCGTCGGTTAAGTCGGCGAGCGTGACGGAGGCGGTCATCCGCATTTCGGCGGGCGCGGCAAACCACGTTAAGGTGGCAAAAGTGCCCTCTGTCAACGCCGCCGTGGACAAACTCAAAAACAGCGGCTACTGGCTGTATGCCCTGGAGGCGGACGGGCAGAGCATATACTCGGCCGACCTTTCGGGCAACATCGGGCTGGTGATAGGCGGGGAGGACAGCGGCGTTAAACGCCTCACGCGCGAAAAGTGCGACGGGGTTCTGTCGCTTCCCCTTTTGGGCAAAGTAAACTCCCTGAACGCCTCGGTGGCTCTCGGCATAGCCGCATACGAAGTGGTGAGATGCAGACTGAAAATTTAAGCGACGAGCGCCTCGCCGAACTCTCGCAGAGCGGCGACAAAAACGCAACTGAACTTTTGCTTAAAAGATATAAAAACGTCGTTCTCTCCGTCGCGCGCAGATTTTTTCTCTCTGGCGGTGAAACGGAAGATTTGGTTCAGGAGGGAATGTGCGGTCTGTATTCGGCAATCGGAGGATACTCTGAGGGCAAGTCGGGCTTTTCGTCGTACGCGACCCGCTGCATACGCAACCGCATTATCGACGCCGTCAAGGCGACTTCGGGCGCTAAACACTCGGCGCTCAACAATTTTCTGCCCATCGTAGAGGTGGGCGAGGAGCTCTATCCCTCGCGCCAGAACCCGGAGGACGAGCTGATAAAGCGCGAAAACAGGCGCGAATTTTTGCAGAAGATAAGCAAAAATCTCTCCTCGTTCGAGTTTCAGGTCACGGTAATGTATATGGACGGCTTAACCATGGCGGAGATGTCGTCCTCGACGGGCAAGCCGATAAAGAGTATCGATAACGCCCTTCAGCGCGCCAAGCGCAAACTTTTAAAACTTCTGTAAAAAAGGCCGCATTTTGCGGTTTTTTACATAACTTTAAGGCGCGCCGCGTGCGCGCAATTCAAGCGGAGCGGTAAATGGCATATCTTGCGTTTTACAGAATGTTCCGCCCCGACACCCTCGATAAGGTCGTCAGGCAGGAGCATATCGTAAAAATTTTAAAAAATCAGATAGAGAGCGGCAAAATCGGTCACGCATACCTTTTTTGCGGGCCCCGCGGCACGGGCAAAACGTCCGTCGCCAAAATTTTTGCGCGCGCCATAAACTGCGAACACCCCGTAAACGGTTCGCCGTGCGGCAAGTGCGCCACGTGCAGGGCGCTCGCCGAGGGGAGCAACCTCGACATCTCCGAGATTGACGCGGCGTCGAACAACGGCGTCGACGAAATGCGTGACCTGCGCGAAAAGGTGCAGTATCCGCCCGTCGCGGGCAAATACAAGGTGTATATCATCGACGAGGTTCACATGCTCACCGCGTCGGCGTTCAACGCCGTGCTCAAAACGCTGGAAGAGCCTCCCGCGCACGCCGTGTTCATTCTCGCCACCACCGAGCCGCAGAAGATTCCCGCAACAATTCTCTCGCGCTGCATGCGCTTCGATTTCAAGCTCATTCCCCAGCACGATTTGGAGAGACTGCTCAAAGATATATTTGCAAAGATAGGCAAGGAGTACGAGGAGGAGGCTGTCGCCGCCATAGCCCGCGCGGGTGCCGGCAGTGCGCGCGATACCCTCTCGATAGCCGATATGTGCGTTTCGTACTCTACGGGCAAACTCACTTATGCCGACGTGAACGCCGTTTTGGGCTCGGCCGATTTTTATAAGATAGCCGAAGCCGTGCGCCTGCTTTTATCCGACGATTCGGGCGGCGCGCTCTCCTGCGCCGAAGAGATATTCGCGGGCGGCAAGAGCGCGGGCGTATTCGTAAAGGATATTCTCGGGTACTTAAATAACGTAGCAGTCGCCAAAATGTGCAAAAATGCCGAACAGATACTCAATCTCCCGCAGGAGATGTTTTCGGTAATTTCTTCCGTCGCCGCCGTGTGCGACGGGCACAAACTGCTCCGCGCCACCGAAATTTTCGTAAAGGCGGAGGGCGACATGCGCTACGCCGCCGACCCGCGCGTAGTTTTGGAAACGGCGATTCTCCGCTGTACGCTGCCGCAGGCAGATTACAATATCGATAGCCTTATAGCGCGCGTATCCGCGCTCGAAAAAAAGATAGCGGAGGGCAACTTTGCCCCCGCGGCGCCCGCTGCGGCTTCAACGCGCGCCCCCGCGCAGAATATGCAGACCGAACAGCCTCAGCCGTCCCGCAATTTATCCGGAAGCGGCGAGGTTCAGACAGATTTTCTCCATACGGGAGGCGGAAGGGCGACGGCGTTCTATGCGCCCGAAAAGAGCAAAGAGGTTAAGCCCGAGGCAAAGACCGCACCCGACGAGTTTTCTTCCGACCCGTTCTCTTCAAAGCAGGCAAAGCCTGCGCCCGCGCAGACTGCGGCGCCTTCAAAGGGCAGGGGCAGCGTGCTCGCAACGCTCTTGCGCGCGCTCCGCACCACGCACAAAAACGCGGTGCTCTTCACCCTCTGTTCCGACCTCGGCTGCGAGCAGGACGGCGGCAAGGTCACGTTTACCACCGATAACGAAACGGTGCACCGCGCTATAACGCGGCAGGACAACGCAAAAATTCTCTCCGATATTCTCGCCGAATCGGGCATTACAGAATACGAGGTAAAGCTTTTAAAAAAGGACGACGCGCTCTCCCGCGCGCTCGACGTTTTAAAGAGCAACTTCGGCGGAACGGATATAAATATCAAATAGTTTAAAAGTAAGGAGTATAATTATGGCAGGATTCCGTGGCGGCATGGGCGGCGGCATGAACAACCTTGTAAAACAGGCGCAAAAAATTCAGGAACAGATGCAGGCGGCCGAAAAGGAGCTCGAAGAGCTCGAAGTGGTAGGCCTTTCGGGCGG
Organism: Candidatus Coproplasma stercoravium; assembly: GCA_018713165.1. GTDB lineage: Bacteria > Bacillota > Clostridia > Christensenellales > Borkfalkiaceae > Coproplasma > Coproplasma stercoravium. Next base: position 33,886 of record DVFR01000046.1, read on the forward strand.
CGGCGAAGAGGGCGACGAAACCGTCGTCATATATATGAACGGCAAAAAGGTGATAAACGGCGTCGAGTTCGGCAGCAAAATCTCGCAGATGATTGACCTTACCGACGAGGACGACGTCGAAATGCTTGAAGACCTCATTTTAGCCGCGATAAACGACGGCTACAAAAAGGCCGACGAGCTCTACGAGGAAAAGATGGGCAAATTCGGCGGGGCAAGCATTCCCGGCCTCATATAACGGCGCAAAGCGATAATTTGCCTGACGGCAAAGTGATAAGTGATGAGCGCGGCAAGCCGCGCGTTATGAGTTGTGTGGGCAAGGCAGGTTCCCGCAGTAAAATGTAGCGCAAATCCCCCCGTCACGCTTTGCGTGCCACCCCCCTTAAAGCTAAAGCGTTAAAGGGGGCAAGCGAGCGTTAAGCATTTTGCAAGGAATAAATTTTTTCTACAGCAAGTTTAAAAATGAATATGTTCGGAAAAAGAGCAGGCGAATTTAGTTCGCCGATACCTCTTTTTCTCGACTTTATAAAAATCTCACGGCAAAGATTTTTGCACAGCAAAAAGATTTGCGTGAACTGTGTTATATGGATATTTTTATCGAGCCTATAGGCAGGCTTATCAACGAATTTACCAAGCTCCCGGGCGTAGGCAAAAAAACCGCCCAGAGGTACGCTTATAAAATAATAAACATGAGCGCAGAGGAAGCGGCGGGTTTTGCCGCCGCCATAACCGACGCAAAGAGAAAGGTGCGCTACTGCAAGATATGCGGCAACTTCACCGAAAACGACGTGTGCGATATCTGCCGCACGCGCGATAAGTCTACCATCTGCGTAGTAAAGGAACCCAAAGACGTCGTCGCGCTCGAAAAACTGCACGAGTATAAGGGCGTTTACCACGTGCTGCACGGCGTTATAAACCCGATGGAGGGGGTTGGCCCCAACGATATCCGCATAAAGGAACTTCTCGAGCGGATAGACGGCTCCGTCAAAGAGGTGATAATGGCTACCAACCCCGACGTCGAGGGCGAGGCGACCGCAATGTACGTTGCGCGCCTCTTAAAGCCGCTCGGCGTAAACGTAACCCGCCTCGCGCACGGCATTCCCATAGGCAGCGAGATAGAGTACACCGACGACGTAACCCTGTCCCGCGCGCTCATGGAGAGAAAGTCGATTTAAATTAATTTTCCGCCGCAAAAAAGTCATATAAAAAAATGCGTTTATTGCGGCATATATGCGCCCCTTTTGCATTTAAAAATTATAATTTTATTTCAATTTGCGGCGTATTTTCAGGTATATTTTTCATAATAAAAAATACGGAGAACTTACATGAAAATTTCCGTTCTCGGCTGCGGAAGATGGGGCTCGTTCATCGCGTGGTACCAGTCCGCAATAAAGGGCAACGACGTTATAAACTGGGGACCCGAAGGCGAGCCTTCGTACGAAGTGCTCAAAAATACGGGCAGGAACGAATACGTTGAGCTCGACGGCAGGATAAAGCTCACCTGCGATTTGGAATACGCCTTAAAGGCGAGCGATATTATAATAATTTCGATAAGTTCGCAGGGACTGCGCGGCTTCATGCAGAAGATTATGCGCTATCCCGTTCGGGATAAAGCATTCGTGCTCTGCATGAAGGGCATAGAGGAATCCACGGGCAAGCGCCTTTCGGAAGTTCTTACAGAGAGCGGCGTATCGCCCGAAAAGATTGCCGTGTGGGTCGGCCCGGGGCACATTCAGGCGTTCGTTCAGGGCATACCCAACTGCATGGTCATCGATTCTTCGAACGAACAGTTGAAGCGCGGCCTTGCCGACAGTTTCAAGAGCAATCTCATACGCTTTTACTACGGCAACGACCTTATAGGCACGGAGATAGGCGCGGCGGCTAAAAACGTTATGGGCATCGCCGCGGGCGTGCTCGACGGCAGCGGCTACGTAAGTTTAAAGGGCCCCTTAATGGCGCGCGGCGCGTACGAGGTCGGCTCTCTCATAAAGGCGATGGGCGGCAACTTCATGTCAGCCTACGGGCTCGCCCACCTCGGCGACTACGAAACGACGCTCTTTTCCGAATACTCCCACAACCGCCGCTACGGCGAAATGATGGCAAAGGGACAGAAGTTTGAAAAACTTGCCGAAGGCGTAATGACGGCAAAGGCGATGAAAAAGCTGGGCGAAAAATACGGCGTGGAACTTCCCATAACGGAGGCCGTGTACGAGGCGTGCTTCTTATCGCACGCGTTCGAGAGCGGCGACGGCGCAAGGGAGTGCATGAACATAATTTTAAAGCTCTTCGACCGCGCTACAAAGAGCGAATTTTAAGGCTGCCATTTTATTTGGCGCCGAAAACGGCGGCGTTTGCGGCGGGCGGTTACCCTGCCGTTCATTTCAAATGCAAACAATTATAAAAAATTTTTATTGTTTTACAAAAAAAGTCAAAAATTTGCAGCCGCATGCAATGGGTTGCAAATTTTTTATTGCACATTTATAATATAGTCTGAAAATTATTTATAAAAAAGGGAATTTATGGTAAGAAACGATTTACGCAACGTGGCGATAATCGCGCACGTAGACCACGGCAAAACAACGCTCGTCGACGCAATGCTCAAGCAGAGCCATGCATTCAGGGAAAATCAGGCGGTGGAGGAGAGGGTTATGGACTCCAACGCCATCGAGCGCGAGCGCGGCATAACAATTCTCGCAAAAAACACTTCGGTACGCTATAACGGCGTAAAGATAAACATAGTCGACACCCCCGGCCACGCCGACTTTTCGGGCGAGGTAGAGAGGGTTATGATGATGGTAAACGGCGTGCTCGTCCTCGTCGACGCCGCCGAAGGCCCCATGCCCCAGACGCGCTTCGTCGTTCAGAAGGCGCTGGAGATGGGTCACAGACTTATAATCGTCGTAAATAAGATTGACCGTCCCGACGCCCGCCTTTCCGAGGTGCAGGACGAAATACTCGAACTTTTAATGGAGCTCGACGCCTCCGACGACCAGCTCATGAGCCCCGTCGTATGGTGCTCGGGCAGAAACGGCACCGCCACCCTCGATTTGAACACCCCCGGCAAGGACCTCACGCCCCTGTTCGATACCATACTTACGCACATTCAGCCCATGGAAGTCGACGAAAAGGGCGGCGCGCAGCTCCTCGTATCCTCGATAGACTACAACGACTACGTCGGAAGAATAGGCATAGGCAGGATAGAGCGCGGCGAAATTCTGCAGGGTCAGTCGGTAGTCGTCACCAACTACAACAACCAACAGATGAAGCTCGCGGGAAAGATAGCCAACCTCTACCAGATAGAGGGGCTGAACCGCGTTCCATGCGAAAGGGCGATAGCGGGCGACATCGTATGCTTTTCGGGACTTGAAAAGATAAACATCGGCGACACTGTTTGTTCGCCCGACTGCGTGGAGCCGCACAAATTCGTAAAAATTTCAGAGCCCACCGTCGAGATGACCTTCTCTGTAAACGACTCGCCCTTTGCGGGTAAAGAGGGCAAGTGGGTAACCACCAGGCATCTTCGCGAAAGGCTCTTCCGCGAACTTTTGAAGGACGTGTCTTTGAGGGTTGAGGAGACCGACTCTGCCGACAGCTACCGCGTCTGCGGCAGGGGCGAAATGCACCTATCCATTTTAATAGAAAACATGCGCCGCGAGGGCTACGAATTCCAGGTATCCACGCCCCGCGTGCTCTTCAAAGAGATTGACGGCGTAAAATGCGAGCCCATGGAGCGCCTTATCGTCGACGTTCCCGACGAATTTTCGGGCGCGGTATTCCAGAGCATGGGCGAGAGGAAGGGCGAGCTCATGCACATGAGCGCCGTCGGCAGCCGCACGAGGCTGGAATTCATAATTCCCGCCCGCGGACTCTTCGGCTACAAGAGCGAATTTTTAACGGCGACGAAAGGCGAGGGTGTGTTCTCCTCGGTATTCTTCGAGTATCAGCCCTACAAGGGCGAGTTCTCGCGCAGGAGCACCGGTTCGCTCGTTGCGTTTGAAACGGGCGAGGCCGTAACTTACGGTCTCTATAATGCGCAGGGCCGCGGAACGCTGTTCATCGGTCCCGGCACGCAGGTGTACGAGGGCATGGTTATAGGCGAAAGTCCCAAGAGCGAGGATATAAACGTAAACGTCTGCAAACAAAAGCACCTCACCAACACGCGCTCCTCGTCGAGCGACGACGCGCTCCGCCTCATCACTCCCAAGCGCATGAGTCTGGAGGAGTGCCTCGAATTTATCGCCGACGACGAACTTCTTGAAATAACGCCCAAAAATATCCGTATCCGCAAGCGTATTCTCGATTCAGAGCTGAGGGCGAAGGCTAATGCCAAGGCAAAGAAGGGGCTTTGATTAAACTTTCCTCAACATAAAAAACCAAATTCAAGCATATATAAATACTGCCGCACAGGCAGTAATTTTTTTGCGGCGGGAGGAGAAAATGGAGGGAGCGGTACATTCCGTTACGATAGAGGACTGCAAAAAAATTTCGGCGACGGCGATAGAGAGCGTTGACGCGTTTTCGTCCTCGCAGATAGTTTTAAGCTACGCGGGCGGCAGAATAACCGTCACGGGCAGCGGGCTTAAAATAGTAGCCTTTTCCAAGGGCAGCGGCGCGTTTGCGGCAACGGGCACGGTTACGGGCGTAAAATATGCGTCGAAGGCGGTAAAGCTTTCGCAGCGCCTCTTCAGATAGCGTCCCTTTCGCGTGCCATAGCTTTCCGCACATTCTTTTTATGCAGATTTATATCTTTTTGCTCTGCCTCGCCTGCGGGGTGGCGAGCGGCTTCGCGTACGATTTTTTATATCTCATAAGGCGCGCCGCGGCAGGGGCGCCCGCCGTTAAGACCAAAAAGCGCGAAATTATCGTCACCGCCGTGTGCGACGTTATATACGCCCTCGTCCTTGCGGCGCTCTTCGTCGCGTGCTCTGTGGCGTTTTCTTTCCCCGACGTGCGGCTTTATATGTTTGCCGCCGTTTTTTCGGGCGCATTGCTCTATATCAAAAGCTTGCACATAATGGTTGCATTTTTGGTAAATAAATTGTATAATAGAATTGCCGAAAGTGTAAAATGTAAAAAAGCACGCCGCAGGCGCGCCAAAAACAACCTTGCGGCACGCACGAAGAGGTAAATTTATGAATCAGCAAAAACGCAACCGCTTAATCGCCGCAGGTACCGTGGCGATAGTTCTTCTCCTTATAGTTCTGGTTGCGATAATGGTCTATCAGCTCGTGGTGATAGTTAACTTAAACAACCGCAAGCAGGAACTTCAGGACAAGATTGACGGATACAACCAGAGCATAAACGACTACGAGTCGCAGCTCGACTATTACGAGAGCTACGACGGGCTTTTCAATCTCGCAATCGAGTACGACATTATAGGCAAAAAATCTTAAAGTTTTAAAATCGCGCAAACGCGCGGCAGGCTTCTTCTTTCTATGAAAATTTCGGCAATAGACGTAGGTTCTAATTCCGTCCGCCTCATGGTTATGGCGGACGGAAAAACTTTATATAAGCAGCTCGATACCACCCGCCTCGGCGAGGGGCTGGCAAACAGCGGCGTTTTAAAGCCCGAGGCAATCGAGCGCACGGCGCGCGCCGTGCAGCTCTTTGCCGCCGCGGCGGAGCTCAACGGAGCGGGCACTCCGTACGTGTTCGCCACAGCCTCCGTGCGTTCAGCCTCCAACGGCGGCGACTTCGTAAAGAGAGTAAAACAGCTCACGGGCATCGACGTCGACGTGATAAGCGGCGAAGAGGAGGCTGCTTGCGGCATAACGGGCGCCCTGCGCGGGCGTGACGGCGGCATAATCGACCTCGGCGGCGCCAGCACGGAGATAACCCTCCAAAAGGGCGGCAAAACTGTGTATTCGAAGAGCGTGAACGTCGGCACCGTGCGCCTTTACGATATCGCCGGGCAGGACAGGCAAGCCTTAGAGCGCGCGGCCCGAACCGCGCTCAAAGACTACGGCAATCTTTCGCTCGCGGGCACTGATATGTACGGCGTGGGAGGTACGGCAACAAGCCTTGCGGCGCTCTTTCACGAACTGCCCGCATACGACCCGAAGGTTGTGGACGGAACCGTGCTCACCGTAGGTTGGCTCGGCAGTATGGCCGAACGACTGCTCTCCATGCCGGTGGAGGAGCGCAAGGCCATGCGCGGAATGGACGTGCGCCGCGCCGACGTGATTGCGGGCGGATGCCTTCTGCTGCACCACATTTTAAAGCGCTTCGGAGCGGAAAAACTCACCGTGTCGGAGAGCGACAATTTAGAGGGCTACGTGCTCCTTAAAGGACTTGCAAAGTGAAGTATTTTATAACCGCCGTCGCCGCGGCCGCTGCGCTCGCTGTCACTGCCGCAGGCAGCTGGCTTGTATTTGAATTCGGCGGCGAATGGTGGCACATAGTTTTGTATATACTGCTGTGCGCCGTATTTTTCCCGCTCGCTTCGCAGCTCCACGAGCTCGGGCATAAGCTCTTCGGCTTATTCGGCGGAATGAAGGTAAAACTCGGCAGGTTCGCCTTGTTTTCCCCTTCAAGCTGCATGGTGATGCCGAAGCATTCAAAAAACATAAGGCGCGGGTTTATTCTCACGGCGTGCGGCGGAATCGCCGTAAACTTTCTATTTGCGGCGGCGGGCATAATCTGCCTGTGCGCAGGCGGGGAGGCGGCGCTCGCCTCGTTCATCGCGCCGTCGTCGCTCTATCTTTTAATAATAAACGCCGCGCCTGCGGGCTCGGGGGCGGGCGCTACCGATATGCGCATGGTAGCGGACGCCGCAAAAAACACCCCCGAATGGCAGGTGCTCTGCCGCGTGCTCACAATTCAGGGGATGCTCTTTGAGGGCACGCCGATAGAGGATATCGAAGAAGATTTATTTTTCTCCGTTCCGCAGATAGCCGAAGACGAGCCCGCCTTCATTATGCTCGTATCGCTGCGCGCAGATTATTATGCCGCAATAGGGGATGATAGCAATGCAAAAAAGTGGGGCGACAGGTTGGAGAGCATAAATAACGATATCTGACCTTGCATTATTATTTTCCGCTTATAAAAATTTAAAGTTGTATAGGCATATTGTAAGGGGGCAAAATTTGAAAAAATTCTGGGGCATCTGCGGGAATGGGCTTTATAGTGTAGGGTGCACCGGCGGAACAGTATACGTGTATGGTTCAAAAGGGGAAGAATTGGCAAAATTCAGGCATTTTCCCTATGCCTATACCGCAACTTTCAAGCCGAACTCAAATATTATTGCTGTAAAATCTACCGAAGGCTTTTTGGGCTTCTATGACCTTGACTCTCTGTCTTTGATAAAAAAGATAACGGTCACAAGGCTTGGCGCGCAGGACGAAGGTTTTGCTTTTACGCCGGACGGAAGGTACTTCTGTAATATCGAAAAGCCTGTAAATTCCTGTCAGACTCAATTGGGTATATATGACGGAGCATCATTTGATAAAGTGAATACCCTGTTTGCCGATGAGCAAAAAACCGTTTTTGAGGAGTTGGAATTTGATGGCGGCGAAACGCGCGTCGCATATGTGCTCGGCTTTATGCGCGGCGATATCGGAGGAGTGTTCGGCTATGGCTTTGTGGGAAAACTTGATATTGAAAACGGTACGCTTACAAATATCCGCGCCATTGACGAAGAACGGTATAACTATCTTCGCTGGTATAAATCGTGGGAAAGGAGCGGCTTTACAGAAAAATCGCTCGAATGGAATCCGCTGAATAAGCTGAATGAAATCAGACAGACAAGCATTAAGGCAGTTTTCTGTGCAATATAAAAAGCCCTGAATTTAGTGCAGATTATGAATATAATAAAGGCGCGGCGCCCGCAATTTAGTTGCGGGCGCCGCGTTCTTTTGTCCAATAAAAGCAGTTTTTTTTCAGCTTATCCTGTAAAGCCGCGAAAGGCAGTGCGGGCACAGCCCGAAGTTTGTTTCGGCGCAGTTTCCGCATACGTGATTGCCGCAGTTCGGGCACTCGAAGCCGCTCGAAACGTCGTATTTTCCGCACCTTAAAACGATGGTTTCTCTTTCCATAAAACTCCCCCTTTTTCGTTTAAAAAAGTATGTGCAGAGCGCCCTTTTAATATGCCATAAAATGCCAAAACGCACACCAAAAGTTGACAGCCACTATATAATATGGTATAATATAAAAGATAAAATTTGTCATTGATTTATCATTGAAATTTTTGTTTGCGGCTCCCCTTTATGCAACGGGAGCGGGCGTATTTTCTTTGCTGAAATTTCCGCCCCAAGACGTAAAATTTTGTGAATATTAAAAAACTATTCTTGCCGAGAAAGGGCAAGGCGGAATTTACTTCTGCCGTTAAGCCCTTTCACGACATCATAAAAAAACTCACGGCAAAGATTTTTTCCACAATCCCTCCGTCACAGGCAAATAATTCGCCGTGCCACCTCCCTTTACACAAGGGAGGCAGGTCGATTTGCGTGAACGCGGGGTGCTATTTTAAAGACGTAAAATTTCGTGAGGGTTTAAGGAGGTTTCTATGCCCGATAAAGTTCAGAACAATTACGACGCCAACAGCCTCGTCGCGCTCAAAGGGTTGGAACCCGTGCGCGAGAACCCCGGCATGTATATCGGTACAACCGATGAAAAGGGGCTTCACGGGCTTGTAAGGGAGGTCATCGACAATTCCATCGACGAAGCCCTCGCGGGCTACTGCGACCGCGTAGACGTCACTTTAACGGCCGACGGCTCCTGCGTGGTAAAGGATAACGGCAGGGGCATTCCCACAGGCATCAACGAGCAGGAGGGCATATCGGGCGTAGAGCTCGCCCTCACCAACCTCAATGCAGGCGGCAAATTCGGCGGCGGCAACAAACACGGCGGCTACAAAATTTCGTCGGGACTGCACGGCGTCGGCGTATCCTGCGTAAACGCGCTTGCCGACACTCTGGTTGCCGAAGTCTGCCAGAACGGCCACAAATACCGCCAGGTATATCACTGCGGCATACCCGAAGAGCCCTTAAAGATAGTGGGCGATACGGACGAGACCGGCACGCTCATTTCTTTCCACCCCGACGCGACCGTGTTCGAGACGGTAGAGTTCAACTACGAAACTCTTCGCACGCTCCTCCGCGAGCTCTCATACCTCAACAAGGGCCTCACGCTCACATTAACCGACCTCCGCGGCGAAAAACCCCGTACCGACAGTTTCTGCTACGAGGGCGGCGTCGTGCACTTTATAGAGGACATAAACAAGGGCAAGCAGGTTCTGTTTGAAAAGCCCGTCTACTTCGAAGATTCAGAGGGTGACGATAAGTTTCTGGAGATAGCCATTCAGTATAACGATGGCTACGCCGAGCAGATTTTCCCCTTCTCGAACAATATCCGCCAGCCCGACGGCGGCACCCATCTGGAAGGCTTCAAGTCGGCGCTCACAAAAGTAATAAACGACGCAGGTCACCGCCTCAACGTTTTAAAGGAGAACGACAAGCTCTCGGGCGAGGACGTGCGCGAGGGCATAACCGCCGTCGTTTCGGTAAAAATTGCCGATGCGCAGTACGAGAGCCAGACCAAGGCAAAACTTTGCTCCACGTACGTAAGGGGCTTCGTGTATAAGGCGACGGTCGAAAAGTTCGGCACATATCTCGAAGAACACCCCGCCGAGGCGAGGGAACTCGTCCTCCGCTGCATAACAGCCCAGCGCGCGCGCGACGCCGCCCGCCTCGCGAGGGAGGAGACCCGCCGCAAGGGCGTTCTGGAGAGCACCAAGCTTCCGGGAAAACTGGCCGACTGCTCCGACAAGCGCCCCGAACTGTGCGAGATATATATCGTCGAGGGCGACTCCGCGGGTGGCACTGCAAAGCAGGGGCGCGACAGGAGGTTCCAGGCGATACTGCCCCTTCGAGGCAAGATTTTAAACGTTGAAAAGGTGCGCATAAACCGCGTGCTCGAAAACGAAGAGATAAAGGCCATGATAACGGCTTTCGGCTGCGGCATACAGGAGAACTTCGACGAGAGCAAGCTCCGCTACGACCGCATAATAATCATGACCGACGCTGACGTCGACGGCAGCCATATCCGCATACTGCTGCTTACGTTCTTCTTCCGCTATATGCGCCCGCTCGTCGAAAACGGCCACGTGTACGCCGCCCAGCCGCCCCTTTACAAGGTTTCAGGCAAGGGCATACCCGATACCTATCTGTACGACGACAAGGCGCTTGAAGATTTCAGAAACAGCTACGACGGCAAGTTCGAGCTCCAGCGCTACAAGGGCCTTGGCGAAATGAACAAGGAGCAGTTGTGGGAGACCACCATGGACCCCGCAAAGCGCACGCTCGTGCGGATAAACGTCGAGGACGCGGTGGAGGCAGACAAGATGTTTGCCCTGCTCATGGGCGAACAGCCCGAACTGAGGCGCCGCTTTATCGAAGAGAACGCTAAGCTCGTCGAAGAGCTGGACGTATAAGGAGTGACTTATGGCTAAAAAAGAGACCAGCCCCGAGCTTACCGAAGAGTTCAAAAAGACTCTGTCAATGACCAAGATGCTCGACGTGGAGGTGGACGAGGAGTTGAAGCGCTCGTTCATCGCCTACGCCATGGCGGTAAACGTATCGCGCGCCATTCCCGACGTGCGCGACGGCTTAAAGCCCGTTCACCGCAGAATACTCTATTCGATGCACGAACTCGGACTGTATAACGATAAACCTTTCCGAAAATGCGCGCGTATCGTCGGCGACTGCCTCGGTAAATATCACCCCCACGGCGACATTTCGGTGTACGACGCGCTCGTGCGCCTCGCGCAGGATTTCTCCATAAACTTCCCGCTCATTGAGGGGCACGGCAACTTCGGTTCGGTCGACGGCGACCCTCCCGCGGCAATGAGGTACACCGAGGCGAGGCTCTCAAAGCTCGCCGCGGAGATGCTGCGCGATTTGGATAAGGAGACGGTAGATTTCTACCCGACCTTCGACGACACGGGCATGCAGCCCTCCGTTCTTCCCGCGCGCTTCCCCAACATGCTCGTAAACGGCTCCGATGGTATCGCCGTCGGCATGGCTACGAATATTCCGCCCCACAACCTCGGCGAGGTGATAGACGGCGTAATCGCCATGATTGAAAAGCCCGACATAGAGGTCGACGAGCTCATGCAGTATATCCCCGCCCCCGACTTCCCCACGGGCGCGATGATAATGGGCAGAAGCGGCATACGCAAGGCATACCGCACGGGCCGCGGCAACATAATAATCCGCTCCAAGTGCGAAATAGAGGACTACCAGAGCGGCAACCAGACGCGCACGCGCATAATCGTCACCGAAATTCCCTATCAGGTAAACAAGGCGAAACTGATTGAAAATATCGCCGACCTCGTCAAGGATAAAAAGATAGAGGGAATCTCCGATATCCGCGAAGAGTCCGACCGCGACGGCATGCGCATCGTCATCGAAATAAAGAAGGACGCCAACGCACAGGTTGTTTTAAACCTTTTATACAAGCACACCAATCTGCAGGTATCCGACGGCATAATAATGCTCGCCCTTGTCGACGGCACCCCCAAGGTGCTCAACTTAAAGGAGTGCATCTATTACTACCTCGAACACCAGAAAGACATAATAACCCGCAGAACGAAATTCGACTTAAATAAAACCGAGGAGAGGGCGCACATTTTGCGCGGCCTTGTCATCGCCCAGGCGAGCATAGACGAAGTAGTCGAAATATGCAAGACGGCGAAGGACAAAAACGACTGCGTGGTAAAGCTGATGGCAAACTTCGTGCTCGACGAGCGCCAGGCAAACGCCGTCGCCGAACTCAGGTTGTACAGGCTGTCGCACCTCGAAGTTGATAAGCTCACCGACGAACTGAGCGAGCTGGAGGCGCAGATTGCCGACTTTAAAGACATTCTCGCCAACGAGAGCAGAGTGCTCGACATAATCAAGGCCGACCTTTTGGATATCAAAAAGAGGTATCCCTCCGAGAGAAAGACGGAGATTGCCGTAGACTACGGCGAAATCGAGGACGCAGACCTCATTCCCGTGGAAAACGTGGTAATTTCGCTCACCCATTCGGGCTATGTAAAGCGCCTTCCCGTAACCGAATACAAGGCGCAGCACCGCGGCGGCATGGGCGTCACCGCACATAAGCCGAAGGAAGAGGACTTCGTCGAGCAAATGTTCATCTCGTCCACGCACGACGATATCCTGCTGTTCTCCAGCTTCGGCAAGGTGTATTCGATAAAGGGCTACGAAATTCCCGAAGCCGCAAGAACTGCGCGCGGCAGGGCGATAGTAAATATCGTGCGCATAGCGCAGGACGAAAAGATTACCGCAATGATTCCCTTAAAGGAGGGCGCCGAGGGCTATATAGCCTTTGCAACCCGCCGCGGTCTTATAAAAAAGACTAAGGTAGAAGAATTTGCGCACATAAACAAGAACGGCAAGATAGCCATAAAGCTCGGCGAGGACGACGAACTTATCTCCGTACAGTTCACGACGGGCGGCGACGAGCTCATGATAGCCTCGTCCGACGGCAAGTGCATACGCTTCTCCGAAGAGAACGTGCGCGCCATGGGCCGCGATACGGCAGGCGTGAGGGCGATGAAACTCGGCGAGGGCGACAGGCTCGTGGATATGCTCGTCGTAGACGAAAACAAGGATATCCTCACAGTAACCTCAAACGGCTACGGCAAGCGCACCTCCGTCGAAGATTACAGGCTCCAGGGCCGCGCGGGCAAGGGCATAAAGGCAGGCGTGTTCAACGAGGCAACGGGCAAGCTCGTAAACATGAAGCAGGTAACCGCAGACGACGACGTAATGATTATCTCCGACGCGGGCGTAATAATAAGAATGCACTGCTCGGATATCTCCCGCATAGGCAGGGCGACGCGCGGCGTCCGCCTCATGAAGCTCAAAGAGGGCTCTGTTGCGACAGTCGCCGTAACCGAAAAGGACGAGGAGGCGGAGGTGGCAGCTCCCGAAGAGACCGCCGCCGACGTGGAACCCGTTCCCGAGGAAAACGGCGAGGAGTAATGCCTGAAAAAATCAAAACTTAAAATCTTAATAAAAGTGCAGCGCCGCCGCGGAATATCCGCGGCGGCGCTGCACTTTTGCTTTTTAAACAAGGCTTTGTTTTGGCGCAGCCTTTATATTCTTGCAAATGGTTTTTATCTCGTCTGAACCTGTTTTTGCTGTTGCTTTTTTGCGTTGCCGGTCGACGACGGCAGTATTATCTCCATAATCTTTATCAGCGCGGAGGAGAGGGGGAACGCCGCCTCTAGAGCAACAACTATGACGAGTATCTTTGCGTAGTCCCAATCGAGTTTATCCCAGCCCGAATAAAGGAATCCCGCAAGCGGTTCGACGGCAAAGCAGACGATGGCTACCGCCACCATGGTGACAAACAGAACAAGCCTGTATGCGTTGAATGGCAGACACACGCGGTACAGCATTACAAGTCCGCTGAACGTCAGCGCTATCATGCACATTGCATTCATGTATTGCCCGAATTCATCCTCAAACGCCGTTCCGACGATATACATCGACATAACGCATAAAATCATCAGCACGCCGCCCGCAACTGCACGACTCATGACGTGGGTTATAAACTTGCCCTGCACGCGCGCGTTGTTCGGCTGCAATGAGAGGAAGAAGGAGGGTACGCCAATCACGCACACTTCCAGAAGGAGCACGTTCGAAGGCATGAACAGGTACGCCTTTCCCATAAATATGCACAAAGCCGCAAGTATGGTTGTGAACAGTGTTTTCATGAGATACAGCGACGATGAATTTTTAATGTTATTTATAACGCGCCTGCCCTCTGCCACAATCTTCGGCATAGAGTTGAAGTTGTTGTCCATTAAAACGAGGTGGCTCACGTTTCTCGCCGCCTCGCTGCCCGAGGCAACCGATATAGCGCAGTCGGCCTCCTTTAAGGCGAGTATGTCGTTCACGCCGTCGCCCGTCATCGCAACGGTGTTTCCCTCCGACTTTATCGCCCGTACGAGTATTGCCTTCTGTTCGGGCGTAACCCTGCCGAACACTGTGTATTTGTTCGCCACGTTTTCGACTTCCTTGTCGTTAAGTCCCTCGAGCGAGATGAACTTTTCTGCGCCCTCTATTCCTGCGCGGCGCGCCACTTCCGAAACGGTTACGGGGTTGTCGCCCGAAATAACTTTTACGGCCACGTCGTTTTCCCTGAACCATTTTATGGTTGAAATGGCGTCCTCGCGTATGTTGTCGGCAATGGAAATTATAGCCACAGGCCTCATAATCGCCGGCAGTTTGTCGCCGACGATGGGGGCGGAGGAGTGCGCAAGCACTAAAACTCGCATGCCCATCTGCGCATATTGCTTTATAATTCTTTCAACTTTTGCGGGCAGAGGCTTTAAAACAAACTCCGGCGCGCCGTAGGCAAACGTGCCCGCCTCGTCGAACGTCACCGCCGAAAGTTTTCTCTTCGAAGAGAAGGGGATAATCGTCGTCGGAGAAAGCTTGTCGCTGTGCCCGAAGTGGTTGTAAAGCGCTATCGAAGTCTGGTTGTTGTCCTCGAGCGCGGCGAGCATTGACCCCATAATATCATCGAGCGAATAGTCTGCAACGGTGTTTAATATTATGCAGTCGCTCACCTTCATTCTGCCGTCGGTTATCGTGCCCGTTTTATCCAGGCACAAAACGTTTACGCGCGCCAGCATCTCCAGCGAATACAAATCCTGCACCAGCGTGTTGTGCTTTGCAAGGCGTATTACGCCGACGGCGAGCGCCATTGAAGTGAGCAGGAGCATTCCCGAGGGAATCATTCCTATAATAACCGTGCACGTGCGCTGTATCGCGTAATTTATGCGCACCGAAAATATCCATTCGTGTATGTTTTCCGAACCCTGTATGCCGGGGTAATATGCATTGTAGGTCGTAAAGAAAATACCTATGGCAATGGGAATGATAAGCACGCCGATAACCTTTATTATCCATTTCGTGCTGTTCATAAGTTCGGAGTTGGGGCGCCTGTATTTTTTCGCCTTAGAAGTAAGCTTCTGAAGATATGTCTCTTTTCCGACCTTTTCCACGCGGAACTTGCCGCTGCCGCTGGAAATAAAGCTGCCTGCATACAGTATGTCGCCGACGTTCTTTTTAACGGATATGCTCTCGCCCGTAAGCAACGATTCGTTGACTTCCACGCTGCCCTCTGCAAGTATGCAGTCGGCGGGAACCTGGTTGCCGAGTTCGAGTATAATCACGTCGTCGAGAACTATCTCCGAGAGCGGTATTTCGACGATTTCCCCGTCGCGGACGACTTTGGCCGTGTTCGCCGCCATTATCGAAAGTCTGTCGATTGAGAGTTTGGAGCGTATCTCCTGAATTATGCCTATAACGATATTCGCCGTCGTAATAAAAATTACGAGGTAGTTAGATATTCCCGTCGTATTGGCAAGTATCAGCGCGATAAAGGCTATCAGGCAGAGCAGGTTGAAAAACGTGCAGATGTTTCCGACGAAGATGCTCGCGTACGACTTTGAGTATTTTTTATTGGTGTCGTTGAACAGAAACTGCGAAAATCTCGTCTGCACCTGCGCCGTGTTCAGACCCTCTTTCAGGTCGGGCGAATAGCGCTCCACGTGCGTGTTTATCTTATTTTTCGGGTGGCGGCGGAAGTATTTGACAATCTTATCCTTGTCAAACTCGCCGTCTTCCGCGGGGGATGCCGCGCCGCCCGCTCTGCCTGCGGGCAGCTCTGCGGCAGAACGCTCCGCGCTCTCCGCATTTGCGGCGTTTTCCGCTTCGTCGGCGGCGTTGTTTTCGGGCTCTCCGCTCTGCGCGCTCTCTGCTGCGGCGGCCTCTTCTTCGGCTTCCCTGTCGGTCAGCGTCCGCGCCGTACCCTTTTTATAAAAGAATTTGCTCATATCGTTCCTTAACCGGGTCAGATTAAACCTGACCTGATTTAAAAAGTACTGTTAAAAGTATAACACACCGCGCATTTTTTTTCAACATAATAGCGCGTGTTCGGCAATTTTAATTGCTTTTGCCTTTTTTTTGGTTTATAATTTAAGCATAATTTTTCATACAGCAAATTTACAGCAGGTTTGCAGGAGAATTTTACCATGATAGACATCAACCTCATAAGGGAAAATCCCGACCTCGTAAGAGAGAATATAAAAAAGAAGTTCCAGGATAAAAAGCTTCCGCTCGTCGACGAAGTGCTTTCGCTCGACAGCGAAAAACGCGCGCTCCAGCGCGAGGGCGACGAGAGGCGCGCAAAGCGCAATTCTCTTTCGAAGAGTATAGGCGCTCTGATGAAGGAGGGGAAAAAGGAAGAGGCGGAAAAGGTTAAGGAAGAGGTAAAGGAAAATAACGACCGCATATCCGCGATTGAGGCGCGCCAGAGCGAGATTGAGGCGCAGCTCAAAAAGGATATGATGGCCATTCCCAACATAATTGCCGACGACGTGCCGCTCGGCAAAGACGACAGCGAAAACGTGCAATGGAACACCTATCTTGAGGCGAAGGAAAAGCCCTTTGAAGTTCCCTACCATGTAGATATTTTGGAGCGCCTCGGCGGAATCGATTTAGACAGCGCAAGGCGCACTTCGGGCAACGGCTTTTACTATCTCACAGGCGATGTGGCGCGCCTTCACTCCGCCGTGCTCACCTACGCCCGCGACTTTATGATTGACAAGGGCTTCACCTACGTCATTCCTCCGTTCATGATTCGCAGCGACGTCGTTTCGGGCGTTATGAGCTTTGAAGAGATGGACGGCATGATGTATAAGATAGAGGGCGAAGATTTGTACCTTATCGGCACTTCCGAGCACTCTATGATAGGCCGCTTCATGAACACCGTTATAGACGAGAGCAAGCTTCCCTTAACGCTCACGTCCTATTCGCCCTGCTTCCGCAAAGAAAAGGGCGCGCACGGCATAGAGGAGCGCGGCATATACCGTATTCACCAGTTTGAAAAGCAGGAGATGATAGTCGTCTGCAAACCCGAAGAGAGCGACTACTGGTACGAAAAACTCTGGTCGTACACCGTCGAACTCTTCGTATCCATGCAGATACCCGTGCGCACGCTCGTGTGCTGCTCGGGCGATTTGGCAGACCTCAAATACAGAAGTCTGGACGTAGAGGCGTGGAGTCCCCGCCAGAAGAAATATTTCGAGGTGGGCAGCTGTTCCAACCTCACCGACGCGCAGGCAAGGCGTCTCGGCATAAAGTTCAAAAATTCCCAAACGGGCAAAAACGAATTTGCCCACACGCTCAACAACACCGTCGTGGCTCCCCCCAGAATGCTCATCGCCTTCCTCGAAAATCATCTTCAGGAGGACGGCAGCGTGTTCATTCCCGAGGTGCTCCGCAAGTACATGGGCGGCAAGGACAAAATCGTTCCCGTAAAGTAATTATTTGCTTCGCAATACCAACACTCTTGCCCCCTTGTGTAAAGAGGGGAATTAACAATACCAACACTCTTGCCCCCTTGTGTAAAGAGGGGAATTAACAATACCAACACTCTTGCCCCCTTGTGTAAAGGGGGAATTAATAATACCAACACTCTTGCCCCCCTTGTGTAAAGGGGGAATTAATAATACCAACACTCTTGCCCCCCTTGTGTAAAGGGGGGAATTAAAGGGGGGATTGTATATGGCATAGCCATTTTTATTCCCCAACCATTAAACTTATGACCGTTCGTAAAGCAGAAAATAAGGATATCCCCACGATAATAGACCTCTTAAAGCAGGTAAACGCCGTTCATGCCGAGGCGCGGCCCGACCTCTTTAAACTTGCCACAAAGTATTCGGAGGAAGAGGTAAAGGGACTTATTTCGGATGAAAACACCCCGATATTTGTCGCCGACGATGGCGGCAAGGTGCTGGGCTACGCCATGTGCAAGCTCATCGTGCACAGCGGCGAGAGCATTATGCAGGACATGAAGTCGCTGTATATCGACGATATCTGCGTGGACGAAAGCGCCCGCGGCAAACACGTCGGCACACAGATATATGACCATGTGCTCGCCTTTGCAAGGGATATCGGCTGTTACAACATAACGCTTAACGTATGGGCGTGCAACCCCGCGGCCGGGGCCTTCTATAAAAAGCTGGGACTGATTCCCCAAAAAACTACAATGGAAAAAATACTTTGATATTTTGGCGGCAATTTCAGCTTTCGGTCTTAAATTGCCGCCTTAAATTTTATTTGCGACGAGGCAAAATAATGAGCGTTTTAAAGATAGCCCTTCTCCAGATATCGCCGTGCGGCGATGAGCGGCAAAATGCAATAAAGGGTGAAAAATATTGCAGAATGGCCAAAGAGCTGGGCGCTGATATCGCCCTCTTTCCCGAAATGTTCAGTTGCGGCTACAATATTGCATATACCCCGCGCGAAGAGTGGAAGGCCGTCGCGGAGGGCGGGCAGTTTTTACAAACTTTCTCCGCCCTTGCGGCAGAGCTTGAAATGGCGATAGGAATAACCTTTCTGGAAAACGCCGGCGGAGAATTTGCAAATACTTTCGCCCTTTACGACCGCTTCGGCAAACCGGCGCTGAGATACCGCAAGGCGCATACCTGCGATTTTGACGTCGAGCGCAATCTCGTCCGCGGCGAAGGGTTTGAAGTGTGCGACCTCGATACTGCGGCAGGCAAAATAAAAACAGGCGCAATGATATGTTTAGACAGGGAATTCCCCGAAAGCGCCCGCGTTTTAATGCTCCGCGGCGCAGAACTCATTCTCGTGCCCAACGCCTGCCCCATGGAGATAAACAGGCTTTCGCAGCTGCGCGCCCGCGCGTTTGAAAACATGACGGCAATCGCCACCTGCAACTATCCCTCGGGCGTGCCCGACTGCAACGGGCATTCCACCGTGTTCGACGGAATTGCCTGGCGCGACGAGGGCGATATGTGCATACTCGAAGCGGGGGAAGAGGAGGGCGTGTTCTGCGCGGCACTCGATATCGGCAAACTCCGCGCATACAGGGAGGAGGAAGTGCACGGCGACGCCTACCGCCGCCCGAAACTCTATTCGGATATCGTCGGAACAAAAACAGAGGCGCCGTTTGTGCGGGGCGACGCGCGCAGATAAGAGACGCGCGCAAGGCGGGTAATTGCCGGAAATATTAAAAATTTAAAGGCGCACATGCGGTGCGCCTTTATTTAATTGTTGATATTTTTGCGGGCTTATGCTATAATTGAATGGTATTCATGCATTTTTAAGGATAAACTGATATATCAAAATATGAATTTGGTTTTTTTCGACATAGAATGTGCCAGCGTGTATAAAACATCGGCAAAAATCTGCGCGTTCGGCTACGTCGTCTGCGACGAAAAGTTCAACATAATCGAAAAGGAAGATATCTTAATAAACCCCAAGGGCGCCTTTCACCTCACCGATTCGAAGGGCGAACACGGACTCGTGCTTCCCTATAAGTATGCCGACTTCAAAAAATATCCCGATTTCCGCGCGGTGTATCCCAGGATTAAATCTCTGCTCGAAGATAAGAACAACATAATAGCCGGTCACGCTACATATAACGACGTGAACTATCTCAATCTGGAAACGCGCCGCTTTTCGCTCCCCTCGTTTTGCTTCGAATTTTCCGATACCCAGCTTTTATATATGTCAATGACGGGCGGCTACTCCCGTCAGTACGGCCTGGAATATATCACGCGCGAACTCGGCGTCGATTTTACTCCTCACCGCGCCGCCGACGACGCATACGCGACGATGAGGGTGGCGGAGGCAATGTGCCGCGCAAAGGAGTGCGACTTTATCGGGCTGGAACGCTCTTTAAATCTTACGCGCGGAAAGATAGATAATTACTCAATCGAAAAGCCCCGCACCGCAGGTTACAGCCAGTATGCCGAAAGCCGCCGCGCGGCAAAGGAGGAGCGCTCCCGCGCAAGGCGCGATTTTTACGTTTACCTCTCCCGCAAAAAGCGCCGCCAGGAGGGCAGGCTCAAGGGCAAAATCTTCAACTTCGCGCGATGCATAGAGGACGACCTTGCCGTATCGCTGCCATATCTCGACAAAATATACGAGGCGGGCGGCGAATACACGCAGAAACTCGCGCAGTGCAACGTATATGCCGCACCGCAGGGCGACAGTTCCACCCGTACCCGCTCTGCCCTTGCAAAAGAGGGGCTGTATATTGTGACGATGGAAGAGTTAGAGGATATTTTAAGTGAATAAAAATACAGCTAAAAAAAGTCCGCCCGAAGGCGGACTTTTCCGTAAAGAGAATATACCGCAGGCGTTCCTCGAACGCATGAAAGAGTCGCTCGGCGCGGAGTCCGGCGATTTTCTGGCATCGTACAATGTGCCCGCCGCCCGCGGCGTGCGCGTAAATACGCTTAAGATTTCGCCCGAAGAATTCTGCAAAATTGCGCCCTTTGCGCTCGAACCCGTTCCGTGGTGCGACTGCGGCTTTTACATTTCGGAAGAAAAGCCGGGCAAATTCATAGAGCACGCCGCAGGGCTCTATTACGTTCAGGAGCCTTCGGCAATGTGCGCCGCGCCGCTCCTCGGCGATATATCGGGCAAAACGGTGCTCGATATGTGTTCCGCCCCCGGCGGCAAGGGCACCCAGCTCGCCGCGCAGATGAGGGGCGAAGGTGTGCTGTTTTTAAACGAAATAAACTTTTCCCGTGCAAAAATTCTCTCGCAGAACACCGAGCGCATTGGCATAAAAAACGCCGTGGTAACCGTTGCCCCGCCCGAAAAGTTAGCCAGCGCGTATCCTGCCTGCTTCGACGCCATTCTCGTCGACGCGCCTTGCTCGGGAGAGGGTATGTTCAAAAAGGAGGAGGCGGCGATTTCCGAGTGGAGCGCGGAGAACGTAAAAATGTGCGCCGCGCGGCAGGCAGATATTCTTGATAATGCCGATAAACTATTAAAGGCGGGCGGTTCGCTCGTATATTCCACCTGCACTTTTTCGGAGGAAGAGGACGAGGGGATGATAGAGCAGTTTTTAAAGCTCCACACAAATTATAAATTGCTGCACATGCAAAAGCTATATCCGCACAAGGTGCGCGGCGAGGGGCATTTTGCCGCCCTGCTGCAAAAGACCGACGGCGAAGAGGGCGAAATGCGCCCCGCACCCGCGGCTAAGCTCAAAGAACGCGAAAAACTTTACCGCGACTTCGAGCGCGCCTTTTTAAATATCCGTTTCGAAAATCTTTTCGCCGCCGGCGACAGCCTTTTCTCTCTCCCTTATGGCGCGCCCGCACCCCAATTACAGACGCTCCGCGCGGGCGTTAAGCTGGGCGACTTTATCTCCGGCAGGTTCGAGCCGTCCCATTCGCTCGCAATGTGTTTAAAACAGGGTGAAGCCGATTTTGTTGAAGCAGACGAAGATACTGCAAAAAAATATCTCTCGGGACTTACGTTCGGCGTCGGCGGCAGCGGCTGGAAAGTCGTGTCGTACAAAGGCTATCCGCTCGGCTGGTGCAAGGCAGGCGCAGGCATAGCCAAAAACCACTACCCGAAGGGGCTGCGCACGAGCTATTGAATATTGTCGGGCGGCGCGCAAAACAGCTAAACCGCATTGCTCAAAAAATTTAATATTATCGCATAAAAAAGCGCTCCCCCGCGGGGGAGCGCTTTTCAGCTCTTAAAAGCTCTTATTTGTCTTCGCTTTCGCTCTTTTCGCTCTCGACTTCTTCGCTGCTGCCTTCATCGGCACTTTCCGTCGTTTCTGCGGGTGCGTCGGCCTCTGCGTCATCTGCATTGTCCTCGGCATTTTCCGCGGGCGCTTCATTTGCTTGGCTTTCGGTCGCTTCACCCTCGCCGTCCTTTGCGCCTTCCTCTACGGCAGACTCGGTTATTCCGAGCTTGCGGATGTAGTGTTTGCGCTTTCCGGAGTAAACGTTTTTAACGTATTTCCTGTTGCGCCTTCTCTTTTTGATAAGGTCTCTTACGAATATCGAGATGAGCGTGAAGATGAGCACTACCGCAAGCACAATCGAGGCAACGAGCAGCCATACGTTGGTGTCGCTCTCGGTCGTGGTGTCGTCCGTCGAACCGCCGTCGTCTACCGTGCCGCTTTCAACGGTTACGTCGGTTGCGGAGTAGTCGACGAATACGCTCATGCTGTTGTTTTCCCTGTCGCTTATGCTGAGGTAAACGAGCGTTTCGCTGTAATCGTCGGGGTTGTAGTTATAACCCGTTTCTCCGTCTGCCGCGGTGTCCATATTGAAGGGAACGTAGCCCGCATCGTCGTACAGGGAGTAGGTGTAGTACATCGCCTCGTAAGAGGTTATCTTATCGTAGCTGTCTTTTACGTTTTCGTTATCCGCAATGTCTGCGGGTACGAGCTTGCCGCTTTCAACGAACCCGTCGTAGAGATTCTTATAGTAGCTGATGTTCTGCTCGGTATCCTTTATAAGTCCTTCGCTGAGCAGTCCGTATTCACGGAATATTTCAAGGTAGCTTGCCTTAATCTCGTCGGAGTAAGCCGTGGTGAGGTCGCTAAACGTTGTTTCGTCAACCGTTTCGTTGCTGTAATCGAATATCACGTAGCTTCCGGGCACGCTGCCGTCGTTGTTGACGGTGTGGGTGGTGCCGTCCGTGGTCACGCCGCTTGTCTCCCTCGCGCCGCTCCACAGCTCGAGGCTGTACGAAACGTCTTCATCGCCCGTGTGAACGTAGAAGGTAACAGTCTGCCACGTGTCGGCAACGTAGTTTCCGTTTTTGTCGTATCCGAGCGCGGAGAGGTTTGCCGTCTCGGCGGTCGCCCCGCCGAAGAGCCTGCCCTCGGAGTCGTATCTCGCGTCTATTACCGAGTAGAGCTGTTTTGCGGTATTCGTGTTGTCGTACCTTAAATCTGCTCCGCCGTTCTCGCTTCCTATAACGAAGTTGGAAACGGGTTCGGAATAGCTTACCGTGCTGTTTCCGTCGCTGTCGGTATCGGTTATGATATAGCGGTATTCGCCGTCCTCATATCTGAATACCCTCGTCGTGGTGCCGTCGGAATTTTCGGTAACGAGGTAGTGGGGTACCTGAATGCCGGTTCCGTCGGTCTTCGCCGCTTCTTCCTTGCTTATATAGTAAACGGTGTCGCTATCGGCTTCTTCGAGTATTACCGCCTCGTCTGCGCCCGCCGCCCAGTACTCAACGTCCTCGGCATAGTAAACTCTCGAGTAGTTGTACATGTTGGCATAGAGATTGCCTTCGCTGTCCTCGTAGAGTCCGTCCTCGCGCGTGTAGTAAACGATGTGGTCGCGCGCCTCGTAGCTGTCGTCGTCGTAGTCGGGCTCGCTGTCGAGCACGTTGCCCGCCGCGTCGTACCAGAAGCTGTATTTGGGAAGGCTGAACGAGGAGATGTCGGTGCGGCTGCCGTCTTCGGTCAGATATACATAAGCCGCGCCGCCCGCGCTCACTTTAACCCTTACGGTTATCGCCTGGTAGCTCGAGGAGGAAACGGTCGTCGCGCTGCTTGCAAGGAAGCCGTAGTTCATTGCCGCCGTGCCGTCGTCGAACACTCTGAGCGCGTTTACGATAAGCAGGGGCTGAACGGAGGAGGAGCCGAATATATCGTTCCATATTCCCGCCGCCTCGTTTGCCGCGTTTATCTGCGAAAGCTGTAGTCCGTTACTTGCAAGCAGGCTCTCGAGCCATGCATAGCTGCCCGAAGAGTCGCCCTGCGCAGCCTCTATATAGTTTCCGAAGTAATCTTTATTGATAAGTCCCGCGCTGCCGTTGTCGTTTCTCTTGTCGGCATTGTCGGGGTCGATTGTGTCTTTGTAAACAACGTTTGCGCTGCCGCCGTTAACTCCGTCGTAGGAGGAGGGGCGCGTTATGTTGCTCTCGATATTGTTGCTGAGCGAACCGTAAACGCTGTCCATGTAGTTATTTTCGCGGTTGTCGGTGCTCTCGAACGAGAAGCTTGCAGCGTACGTTCCTGTCGACGCGAGGCTGAATACGTCCTCGTCTACCGAGAAGGTCTGCACGTTTGCAATCGCCGCCCAGCCCGCTTTATACGAAGCCGCTGTCGTATCCTTAATCGTCGACGTCGTTCCGAAGCTGAAATCTATCTTGAACGTCTTTTCCGCGTCGAGGGGATTTTCAACGAAGAAGAAGCACTGCAGCCAGCCGCCGTATATATCTTCTTCGTCGCCAGCGTCGAACGTGATGTCGGTCGTGTCGACGGTGAGCGAAGCCGAAGTTTCTTCGTCCGCCTCGTCGTAAATGCTTATCGTAGCCGCGGTAAAGCCGCTCATGTCGGACGTCCTCACCCAGAACGAAATCATCTTGTATCCGCCAGCCTCAACGGTGAAACTGTCGTTCTCGCCGCTTATGGTGGAGGTGTATGCCGCCCCGCGCGAGGACAGGAGCATGAGAGCCGTCGTGTCGTCGCTTGCGCCGGGGAGAGAAGATGCGTTCGAAAGCACGTCCTCAATCAGCGTTGCATAGCGCTGCGCGCCCGCAGAACTGCTTGAAGAGAGTTCGTCGGAGAGAGTTCCCAGGGTAAACGCGCCTATAACGTCGTTGTCGGTGCCGAGGTTGAGCGTGTGGTTGAGCAGCGTGGTGCCGTTATCCTTCGTGCCTACGTTAATAAAGGAGGGGGTGCTGCCCGAGGTTACGTAATTGTCGTCGTCCTTGGTGAGCGCTGCCGAGGCGTTTGCCGAGGAGAGCGCGTTATCGGCTCTCTCCTGCCTTGAAGTAAGGTCGATAAGGAAGTTTCTGCCGTAGCCTGCCGCAAAGTCTGCGTTCGACTTGAAGCTGTCGTAGCTGAACACCTTCTCGTCGTCGCTGTCGCTTATCGTGCAAACGGTGTCGGCGTCGTCGTGGGTCGCGGAATTTACGATGTATCCCGCGGCGTCAGCCTCGTTGTAGTTTTCGCTGCGCGAAAGGTTCGGGTAAACCGTGCACTCTATGTCGTCGAAGAAGGCGTATCCTTCGAGCACTCTCGAATAGTCGCCGTCGTCGTTTGCAAGACCGAGTCCCACTTCAATCGAAACCACGCTCGTTGCAAAGTCGCAGCCCTGAACGTATATGGTGTACTGCACCCAGCCGTTGTTTTCGGTTATGTTCGAGGTGTTTATGGCCTCTATATAAAAAGTATCTATCGTATTGTCGCCGACCGACTGTTCAACCGCGATATATGCGCCCAGTCCATCTTCGGGCGTGTCGCCGTTGCGGTTATACATAAGGTCAGAAGTCTTTACCCAAACTGAAATCTCCGCCGCGGTGTTGGGGTCGAGCGTAACCGTGCTCGAAGAGCTGTAACCCTGCGCCGTACCGTATCTCTGGTCGATGTTCCTGTAATTGTGAACCATCAGAACGTGGCTTTCGTAGAGCTGGGTGTTCGCCTCGTCAGTATAGTATCTCCCGTCGTCGCCTACGTATATCGGCTGAACGTCGCCGTTCTCGTCGGTATAGGAGTAGCTGCCGTCGGAATTGACTATGATGTCGTGGGTGAGCGGATTATCTATGAGGGCCTTGTCCTCGTCGGTCGCGTCGCTCGCCAGCGCCGAATGGGGGTCGGCATATGGAATGTCGCGTGCGCGCATGCCGTTGTAGTCGACGTAAAGGTCGTCGTAATTCTCGTCGTTCTCGTCGAGGTTATAGTTGTCCTCCAGCCTCGTTGCAAGGTCGCTTGCCGAAATAGCGTCCCAGCCGCGCTTGCTCGTGTCGATTATGCCGTTCATCGAGTAGTTGGTCTGGCCGGAAACGGAGGCTGTCCAGCTGTCAGGCGTGTAAATGATTCTCGTTTCGTCGTCGCTGTCGCTGAAAAACTCGAAATTGCCGTTTAAGATGGTCTGGGTATCCACGGGGGTAGAGGAGGAATCGTCGCTGCTGTTGTCGTCGGTAGTGCACGCCGCGGCGAAGCCGAGCGAAGCAACCATAACGCCCGACAGGAGCGCTATCGAAATCTTTCTCATTATTCCGTGTTTAGAGTGATATTTCTTTTTGTACATATAACACCTGCATTGATTTGTAGTAAGGCAAAAACTTTTAAAAACCGTACTATGATATTTTAATATAAAAGGTGATTATAAGCAAGCAATTTTCCGACCGTTTAAATGAAAAAACAGTTAAATTTATTTAAATTGCGCAAACTTATGCAAAAGGGGCGCCCCGTTGCGGGCGGAAGGAGTTTTATGAACGGCTTAGGCGAAGTTATGCGCGCTGTTTTGTCGGGCGCGGCGGTGGGAGCGGCAAACGGATTGTTCGGAGGAGGGGGCGGAATGATAGCCGTGCCGCTGCTTTCGGGCGCGATGAATTACGAAGAAAAGTGCGCCCACGCCACGGCGATACTTATAATCGCACCCGTAAGCCTCGCGGGCGCGGTGGCGTATATCATATCGGGCTACGCCTTTGCGGACGTCGTCATCCCCGCCGCCGTCGGCATGACCGCGGGAGGCGCGCTCGGCGCCGTATTTTTAAACAAACTTCCGCTCACCGCGGTAAAAATTATCTTCGTCGCGGTAATGTTTGCTGCGGGAGTGAGGATGATTCTGCCGTAAGCGGCAGGCGTGTGGTATGGGATTTATATTTATAATGTTGTTTGCGTTTGCCGCGGGACTTCTCGGCGGAATGGGCATGGGCGGGGGCACCATTCTCATTCCCGCGCTCACGCTCTTCCTCGGCATAGGCCAGCACGCCGCGCAGGCGGCAAACCTGCTCGCCTTTCTGCCGATGGCGCTTTTAAGTTTAAAAATTCACTCGGGCAACGGACTGATAAAAACGCAGGGCGCGCTGTGGATAATACTGCCCGCCGTCGCGCTCTCCGCGGGCGGCGCCTTTCTCGCGGCGTTCACGCCCGCCGACCTTTTAAGGCGGATGTTCGGCGCGTTTTTGGTTGCGCTCGCCATAAAACAGGCGTTCGATTTGCGCATGCTCTTCAAAGCCAAAAAGAGCAGATAAAGTTAAATAAGGCGCGTGCGGACAGATATTCCGCACGCGCCGAAATCTTATTTTAAGCCGATTGCCCGCCATATATGGCGCAAATAAATATTAATTTTGCACATTCTTGACCTTTCTGCGTTTTAAAAGTCTGTCTTTCAGCGGGGCGAGGGAATACGTTTTAAACAGCAGGAACGCCGCCGCGGCAAACGCCGCAAGCACGGCGGCGCACACTATCAGCCGCCAGAACGCCGCAAGGTAGTTTTCGAGTATTCCCACAAATAATATGCCGAACGCGCAGCTCATCGCGCAGGCCGCCGCGCATCTTATGCCGTAGCCGAATATCTTCATCCCGGGGCACAGCTTTTTCAAAAGGCGCATGTTGAACGCCGCCGTAATCACGAACCCCGCGCCCAGCCCTATCACGTACGAATATACCCCCACGGCGGGCGTGAGCGCCGCTATGCATATAAGCGTTGCCGCCGCCCCGCAGAAGTAGTAGATAAGCGTCGCCTTTTCCCTGTTCATGGAATTGAGCACTGTGTTCGTTATCATAGAAATGCACATCGGCAGCAGTATAAAACAGCAGTTTTTAACAATCTCCCCGCTGAGCGCGTCGGAAAATAGCACCTCGCCCACCGATTCCCCGAGCGCGAACAAAAAGGGTATCAGCGCAAAGGCAATCAGCATTGCCGATTTTACCGATTTTTCCACGTCCCTTTTCAGTCTTTCCGTCCTGTTTCTGTAAAAGTTTTCCGAAAGTTCGGGCGCCAGCACCACGGCGATGCTGCCGATAAGAGATGAGGGGATAAACAGTATGGGCACGGCCATTCCCGCGGCTGCGCCGTAAAGACTGACCGCCTCGCTGTCGGTATATCCGCACATTTTCACGAGCAGGAAGGGCATGAGCACCGCCACGAGCGAGTTCAAAAGCGAGGTCGCCGTCCTCATCGCCGTGACGGGCAGGGAGGAGGAGAGCAGCGGTTTCAGCTGTTTTGAGGGATTTACCAGCCGTCCGCCCTTTTTGAAATACCAGAACAGTGACACCGCGAACGAAAACACGTACGAAACGAACACGGCGACCGCCGCCCTTCTCGCGCCGTCGGCCGCGCCTGCCGCCCCCGCGACGAGAATACACCCCAGTCCGACCATGAGCGCGTCCTCTGCAAGCTCTATGAGGGAGTAGGGCATAAACTGCCTGTCGCCCCAGAACGCTCCGCGCATCACCGAATATACCGAGGTGAGAATAAGCCCGGGGAGGATTATAAGAAAAACTTCCAGACATCTCTCGTCCGAAAACAGCAGCCCGAAAATTTTCTGCCCGCCGAAAATGAGCGCGACGGCGGGCACGGTAAAAATCAGCGTGCTCACGATTCCCGCCGTGACCACGGCGCTTCTTCCCGCGGTATTGCCCAGCGCGTTCTGTTTGGTGATAAGCCTCGATACGGTTACGGGCACGCCCGAAGAGGCTGCCGTAAGAAGCACCGAAAAAACCGAAAGGGCTATCTGGTAAATGCCCAGCCCCTCGGCGCCTATCATGCGCGAGAGCGCTATGCGGTAAATAAAACTCAGCGTTTTTTCCACGGTCGAGAAGAATGTCACCTGCGCCGTCGTCTTGTAAATGCTCGTACTCATCAACAATATTCTACAAATTGTGCGCGCCGAATATGAGTGTGCGCCGCCGCCGGACGATAAAATTTTTGCATTTTGCGCACATTTGCCGTTCCCCGCGGCATATTATATAGCGATGTACGAGCTTAAACTTGCAAGACCTTCCTTTTACAGGGTAAAGAGGGGGCAGACGGCGAAGGATATATCCGCCGCGTTCGGCTGTCCCGTTCCCGAAGACGTCGCCGAGGGCGACATAATAGAGCTTCCGCGCGGCAACTTTTTCACCTATTCCGCGCGCGTGGGCGACAGTTATTCCTCGATAGCCGCAAAGTTCGGCGTGGGTGAGGCGGAGCTCAAAGAGCTCAACGGCGGCAAGCCCGTGTATCCCACCTGCCGCATATGCATACCCATGGCAGGCGGCGGGGCGGAATAAAATTAAAGCGCCGCATATGTAAATAAAAAGCGGCGCAAATCATATAATACACTATAAAATTGCCGCGCCCGCACAGGCGCAGGCGCCTCATGACGCCTGAGTTTTTTCCGCCGCTTAAACGTGCGGGCGCGCTTCCCAAATAAAGACGGAGGTTAAAAATGTCATTTTTTTCCAATTTTCAGTCGGATAAATGTCCCGGCACGATAAGCGGCAACCCGCTTAACGGAATGTGTGAAAAAGTGTGCATTCAGGCACAAAAGATTTTCGATGCCTGCATCAAGCAGATTCAGCTTGAAAATTACACGCTCACACTCACCGACCTCGTGCCTGCCGACCCTACATACCCCCTGACGTTCATAAGCGCCAAGTCGACTACTTCGGCGGGCACCATAACGGCGCTCAGCGTCGACAGGCTTGCCGACAAGCCCGGCTGCGCGCGCGTGCAGGCAACGGTGAATATTCCCGTTGAGGTGCTCTATACCGACGCCAACGGCGTCGAAGGCAGCGCGCAGTCGACGATAAGCGTAAAGCAGGACGTTCTGCTGTTCGTTCCCGCGCCCTCAATCATGCCCTATAAGGTCACTGCCGAGGTGAGCGCTGTATGCGCCGAAGGCACCTTCAACGAGGAGTCGGGCACGTTCACGGTAAACGCGTGCGTCACCATAATCTTAAAGGTGGCAATCGACGTGGAGATTCTTCTCCCCAGCTACGGCTACTGCGCAATTCCGCCCGCACAGGACTATTCGCAGGAGGTATGCGCGGGCTTCTTCGAGCTGCCGCTCTATCCCCAGGGCAACGTCCGCACGAAGTAACAGCACCGCACTCCGAGTTTCTTTTCTTCGGTGAGCCGTTGGTGAGCCGCAGGTTATAAATTCTCCTTATAAAAAAGCGGGCACGCGCCATTTCGGCGCGTGCCCGCAATTCTGTTTTCAATTAAAATTCGTTGTTGAGTTTCTGTGCGTAGTAGAAGATGAATTCGGTGATGGTGGGGATGCCCTTGGAGGACTTTATTCTCGCGGTGTAGTTTGCGAGCAGGTCTTCGGGGTCAACGTTCTTCCACGCGCGGTTTATGGCGTTCTGCATCGCGCGTTCCACGCTGTTCTCCGTTTTGCCGTACTTTTTGCCGATTATGTTGCATACGTGCTGTACGGGCTGTTTCATTATAATCTTTATTGCCTCGATGAGATACCTGTATCCGACCGATTTCGAGCTTATGCCAATCTTGTCGAGCTCGTTGCTTATCCTTCTGTGAAGGCGCTTTTCCTGCAACTCGTCGGCAGTCATGTCGCCGCTGTAACCGTCGCGCGGCTTTCTCGTAAGAACTATGGGCTTTGTTATCCTTAAAAAGTCGATAACGCCCTGCGCCGAAAAACTGCCGGAGTCTTTGGTCATTATATAGTCTGCGCCGTATTCGCGCGCAACTTTGTTCGTGAGCGAGTCGACGCTGTCGGCAAGGATGAGCACGAAGGGAGGACGCGAAATCTCTACCGATTTAAGTCTTTTCAAAAACTCTATGCCTTCGCTGCCTTCGCTGAGCTCCAAATCGAGGAGTACGGCGTCGGGATGCGTGTCGCACACATACTGCAAAGCGCGACCCGAGTTGTTCGTCACGCCTACGAGATTGAACGATTCGGCGTCTTTTGATATCTCAACAATCAGTTCCTTACAAATCTGGGGGTCGTCTTCAACTAAAAGCAATGCAAGTTTTTCGTCCATGAGTATAACCTCGTTTATTTTACTGACTCTATAATACCACTAAAAAAATAAAAAAACAATACTAATTGCCATAATATTTGCAAAATTTTTAAGAAAAAATTTAAAAATTGGAAAAAATCGACGTAAAAAAACTTCAATCTGACACCAAATGCCGCGGCGGGGAGCGACATGCGCCCGCAGTATTGGCAAAAAAGAATGTACTATGCGTAACATATACCGCGGCGATTATGCGCGTTGCGCGGCAATGTAAACAAAAGATTACATCGTTTTGCGCGCAGGTTTTCCGTACATGTCCAAAAACACTTTTGCAAAAGAGCGCAAAACGCTTCCGCTCAAAAAAATTTTGTGTTATCATTGAATTGTTATGAATATTTTTTCGATAAGCGATTTGCACCTTTCGGGCGTCAATCCCAAGCCCATGGATATCTTCGGGAGCGGCTGGGAGGGGCACTTCGAAAAAATCTGCGCCGACTGGCGCGAAAAGGTTACAGGGGACGACGTCGTGCTCGTCTGCGGCGACATAAGCTGGGGACTCACCCTCGGCGAGGGTCTGTACGATTTGAACCGTCTCAAACCCCTTCCGGGCAAAAAGGTGTTTATCCGCGGCAACCACGACTACTGGTGGAACGGAATAACAAAGCTGCGCGACCGCGCGCCCGACGATAGTTTTTATTTTCTGCAGAACGACTGCGTGAAGTTTGAAAATGTCGTCGTCTGCGGCTCCCGCGGCTGGACGTGCCCCGGAAGTCCCGACTATACCGAACAGGACAACAAAATTTACCTGCGCGAGGCGGAGCGTTTCAAGCTCTGTTTTCAGAGCGCGGCAAAGCTGAGGGAGGAGGGCGACAGGCTGATAGCCATGATTCACTATCCCCCGTACAGCCTTAAAAACGGCGAAACGCTGTTCACGCAGCTCTTCGAGGAGAACAAGGTCGATTTTGCCGTATTCGGCCACATTCACGGCGACGCGTACTTTCCGTTCAGAAGCAGCAAAAACGGAGTGGAGTACGTCCTCACCTCCTGCGACAAGGTATCGTTCAGGCTGCAAAAAATTTTGTAATGTCGCGCCTTCTCCGCGCCGCGCCGTCCGCCGCTAAATTTCCGTTACTTAATTTTGTTTTTTGCTTTACTTTGAAGAGCGGTTATGTTATAATCGTCGTTGAAAATAAACGGTAAACCGTGCGGCGCGGCGCCTGCAATACATTGTGCCCGCGCGCGTCGGGCGGTTTTTTCAGAGAAGGCTATGGCGGCGTTATCCAATTCGGCGCAGGAGGGCAGACCCCGCGCAACGGGAAATAAATATCGTACACACGGCGGATTGACCGTTCGGCTGGGCAGAGTGTCTGCTTAAAGCCGTGCGGAATACCCGCTTTTTTTGTGCAAAAACGCGCCGTCTTTCCCCGTCCGCCGCGCCGCGGCAGCAGGCTGGGCAAACATTGCAACCGCTTACGGATAAAAAAATTTAAAGAGGATTTTATGCTTAACAACAAGGACTTGCTGGGGCTGTATCACACCTCCGCCGAAGAAATCTGCGAAATACTCGACAGGGCCGCCGAAATGAAGGCGCTCCTTTTAGCGGGCAGAAAGGCCGAAAAGTTGCTTTCGGGCACGGCGCTCATCACTCTCTTTTACGAAAACAGCACGCGTACGCGCACCTCGTTCGAGCTTGCGGGCAAATACCTCGGCGCAAGCGAGGTAAACGTCTCCGCTTCGTCGAGCTCCGTCCAGAAGGGCGAAACGCTGATTGACACGGGCAAGACGCTCGACGCGATGAAGATTGACTTCATTGCAATCCGCCACCCGCTCGCGGGGGCGCCCAAACTGCTCGCCGAAAACGTGCACGCCTCTGTAATAAACGCCGGCGACGGCATGAACGAGCATCCCACCCAGGCACTTTTGGATATGTTCTCCATGCGCGAAAAATTCGGCAGAATCTCGGGACTGAAAGTTGCCATACTCGGCGACATCAAGCACAGCCGCGTGGCAAAATCCAATCTCTTCGGGCTTAAAAAGCTCGGCGCGGAAGTTTATATGTACGCGCCCGAAACGCTCATGCCCAAGGAGATTGAAAAGCTGGGCGCGCACGTCTGCCGTTCGATGGAGGAGGCGATTGAGGGCGCCCACTGCGTGATGGGGCTGAGGATACAGCTCGAACGCCAGAAGGGCGGGCTTTTCCCCTCGCTCTCCGAGTACAGCAGGTTTTACGGCGTAAAGGACGGCATGCTCGCCCTCGCCGACAAAGACGCGATAATAATGCACCCCGGCCCCGTAAACAGGGGCATAGAACTCACGCCTTCTCTGATAGACGGGGACAACAGCGTTATATGCGAGCAGGTGACTAACGGTCTTTCGGTGAGAATGGCCATTCTCACCCTTTTAAAAGAGTACAGGGAGAAGAACTTATGAAATATATTATAAAGAACGGTTCCGTCGTCTTTCCCGGCGGCGTTAAAAAATGCGACGTCCTCGTCGAGGACGGCAAAATAGCAGAGGTAGGCGAAAATATTTCCTGCGACTGCGAGGTTCTCGACGCCGAAGGGCTGCACGTTTTCCCCGGGCTCATTGATATGCACGTCCATCTCCGCGAGCCCGGTTTCGAGGGCAAGGAGGACATAGAGAGCGGCTCAAAGGCGGCCGTTGCGGGCGGCTTCACGCAGATTTGCTGCATGCCCAACACCAACCCCGTGAACGACAATGCGGTCGTGACCACCTATATAAAATACAGGTCGGAGCAGGTAAACCTCTGCAAAGTTCACCCCATCGGCAGCATAACCAAGGGCGAAAAGGGCGAAGAACTAGCCGAGATAGGCAAGATGGCTTCGGCGGGCGCGGTCGCCATCTCCGACGACGGAAGGTCGGTCATGGACTCCAAGATAATGCGCCTTGCAATGGAGTACGCAAACGGCTTTAACATAAAGTGCCTCTGCCACTGCGAGGACGAAAACCTCGTCGACGGCGGAGTGGTAAACGAGGGGCTCAACTCCACTATAACGGGCTTGAAGGGCAGTATCCGCGCGGCGGAAGATATAATGATTGCGCGCGAAATATGCCTCTCCGAGAGCCTCGGTATCCCCGTGCACATCTGCCATGTATCCACATACAGCGGCGTGGAACTCATTCGCAGCGCCAAGGCGCGCGGCGTAAAGGTCACCGCCGAAAGCTGCCCGCACTATTTCTGGCTCACCGACGACATTATAACCGGTTTCGATACCTACACCAAGGTAAACCCGCCCATAAGGGAGGAGCGCGACAGGCAGGCGATAATCGAAGGGCTCAAAGACGGCACGCTCGACTGCATAGTCACCGACCACGCGCCCCATTCGAAGAAGGATAAACAGGTCGAATACAGCCTCGCCGCGTTCGGCATAAGCGGGATTGAAACGAGTTTTTCACTCTCCTACACAAAGCTTGTAAAGGAGGGCGATATGAGCCTTCCCGAACTTGCCGAAAAGATGAGCGCCGCGCCCGCAAGGATACTCAATCTCGAGGGCGGCGAAATAAAGGCGGGCGCGCCTGCCGACATAACCATCGCCGACCTTGCGGCAAAATACGTGATAGACGGCGAAAAGTTTATCTCCAAGGGCAAGAACACGCCCTTTAACGGCACGGAAGTTTACGGCAAAATCGCATATACAATCGTCGGCGGCGACGTGAAGTACAGCGCGGTATAACTTAAAAAATACGCCGCGTTTGCGGCTTTCAGAAAATAAAGGCAATATTTTAAGGAGCGGATATGATTGACAAACTGATAAAAAAGATAATCGATATGCAGAACCCCACTTGCGTGGGGCTCGACACCAGCTTCGATTACCTGCCCGACAACATGCGCGAGGACATGGCTACCTTCGAGGGCGCGTCCGAGGCGATAACCGAATTCAACATGAACATCGTCGATAAGATAAGCGACATTGTGCCCGCAATAAAGGTACAGGTCGCCTACTACGAGATGTACGGCTACGAAGGGCTCAAAGCTTTCAACTACACAATAAATTACGCGCTCGGCAGGGGCATGATTGTAATTGCCGACTGCAAGCGCAACGACATAGGTTCCACCGCGGGCTGCTATGCAACGGCATACCTCGGCCGCACCAAGATAAACGAAAAACTTATGCGCGCCTTCCCCGCGGATATGCTCACGATAAACGGCTATCTCGGCACCGACGGCGTCGCTCCCTTTGTGGAGGAGTGCAAGGCGTGCAACAAGGGCGCCTTCGTGCTCGTAAAAACTTCCAACCCTTCGAGCGGCGAAATTCAGGATTTGAAGCTCGAAAGCGGCGAAAAGGTTTATGAGCGCATGGGCTTGCTCGTTGCCGAGTGGGGCAAAGACCTCATCGGTCACTACGGCTATTCTGATATCGGCGCGGTAGTCGGCGCAACCTATCCCGAGCAGGGTGCCGAACTCAGGAAGAAGTTGCCCCATACATTCTTCCTTATCCCCGGCTACGGCGCGCAGGGCGGCTCTGCCGACGGAATCAAGGGCTGTTTCGACGGGCGCGGCCTCGGCGGGATAGTAAACAACTCCCGCGGCATACTCTGCGCGTACCGCAAACCGCAGTACAGCGGCATGACATATTGGGAGGCCGCCAGAGCTGCGTGCATCGATATGAGGGAAGATTTGCGCCGCGCCATCGGCAAAATGGGTTAAAAAAAGTTTTCACAAAATTTTGCGGCTTGCGCGCCGAAAAATTTTTGTGAATTTTAGGGGCGCCGCCCCTCTTGCCCCGATTTATAGGAGCCCTCGATTATATAATCGGGGCAATTCACCCTCGGTGAGCTCGCTTGCGCGACAAATTGTGTCTTTCTGCGCAAGGAAACCTTGCTTGAAACATTTATTATTTTAGAATTTTTGGTGTTCCTGCGCCTCGTTCTGCTTGCTTCTGAAAATTCTCACTGTGCCGCAGAATGATTATTATGTCATTTCGAGCGAAGCGTAGCGTAGCCGAGAAATCTCTTCCGTATTTTAAACTATCATGAAAGAATTACTTGCAACTGTAAAAGAAAACAGAGAATTAGCAAAGGATATCCGGGCTATAACGCTCACTTTGCCCGAGCCCGTCGGAAAAATAAAAGGCGGGCAGTTCGCCAACCTCTCCGCGGGCGATAAGTCCTTTCCCTTAAAGCGCCCCCTCGGCATATGCGAGGTCAACAATAACGACATAACGCTCTGCTATCAGTTAAAGGGCGAAGGTACGCGCAGTATTTCGAGTGCGGAGGCGGGGGACAAGCTTTCGGTGCTTCTTCCGCTCGGCAACGGTTTCGACCTCGGCGGGGCGCATAATATCGCCGTTGTCGGAGGCGGCGTGGGGATTTTTCCCCTTGCGGCGGTTATAAGCGAGTACGCAGGCAAAAAGAACTTTTTCTCATACATAGGCTTCCGGGGAGCAGAATACGCCTGCCTTACCGAAAGGTTTGAACGGGGCGGCAAACTTATTGTCGCCACCGACGACGGCAGTATCGGCTTTCACGGAAACGCCGTCCAGGCTTTCCTTGCCGACTATGAGGAGGGTAAATTCGACCTTATTATCTCCTGCGGGCCTCCCGTAATGCTCCGCGCGTTAAAGTCCGCGCTTAAAGAGCGCAAAATAAACACAAAGTGCTTCGTATCTTTGGAGGAGCGCATGGGCTGCGGCATAGGCGCGTGCCTCGTGTGCGCGTGCAAAAAGACCGACGGGCACAACGCCCGCG
Organism: Candidatus Coproplasma stercoravium; assembly: GCA_018713165.1. GTDB lineage: Bacteria > Bacillota > Clostridia > Christensenellales > Borkfalkiaceae > Coproplasma > Coproplasma stercoravium. The sequence continues at coordinate 70,114 of DVFR01000046.1, forward strand.
TCTGCAAAGACGGACCCGTGTTCGACATAACGGAGGTGGAGCTGTGAGCAAACTTTCGGTAAATATCTGCGGCGTAAGTTTTAAAAATCCCGTTATAGCCGCAAGCGGCACGTTCGGCTTCGGCAGGGAATATAACGAACTGTACGACATATCTTCTGTCGGCGGAGTGAGCACTAAGGGGCTCACCCTCGAATCCCGCCCCGGCAACCCCGTGCCCAGAATAGCCGAGGGTAAGAGCGTCATCTTAAACGCCGTCGGCTTGCAGAATCCGGGTGTGGAGGAGTTTGTAAAAAACGACCTTGATTGGCTTAAAGGCAAAACCACCGTGATAGCCAACGTCGCGGGAAGAACGCTCGAAGATTACGAAAATATCTGCGCCCGCCTCGACGGACTTGTGGACATGATGGAGCTCAACATCTCCTGTCCCAACGTGCGCGCGGGCGGAATGGCGCTCGGCATAAAGCCGCAGAACGTGGAGGAGGTCACGAGGCTCTGCAAGGGCGCGCTTAAAAAGACGCCTCTGATTGTAAAGCTTTCGCCCAACGTTGAGAGCATCGCAACAAACGCGCAGGCGGCGCAGCGCGGCGGAGCCGACTGCATTTCGCTCATAAACACGCTCACCGGCATGGTCGTCGATATCGAAAGGCGCAGGCCGATAATTGCCAACAACACTGGCGGCGTTTCGGGCGCGGGCATAATGCCCATAGCCCTCCGCATGGTATATGAGGCGGCTCACGCCGTAAATATTCCCGTAATAGGCATGGGCGGCATAACCTGCGGCAACGACGCGATAGCCTTTATGATGGCGGGCGCGTGCGCCGTGCAGGTGGGCACGAGCAATTTTACCGACAGCTACTCCATACCCCGCATAGTGAGGGAGATGGACGAATGGCTCGACCGTCACGGCATAAAAGACGTCAACGAAATAGTAAATACGTTACAGCTTAACTGAAGGAGGAGAATATGGAACTCAACTACAAACAGCGTTTTATAAAATTCATGGTGGAAAACGGCGTTCTGACTTTCGGCGATTTTACGCTTAAAAGCGGCAGAAAGGCGCCTTACTTTATAAACACCGGCAACTACAAAACGGGCGCGCAGCTTGCCCGCCTCGGCGAATACTATGCCGAGTGCATAGTCGACAACAATATCGGCGGCGAAACGCTCGTAGGCCCCGCATACAAGGGCATACCCCTTGCCGTAACCACGGCTGTGGCGCTCTGGAACAACCATAAAAAGGACGTCAACTACTGCTTCGACCGCAAAGAGGTGAAGGACCACGGCGAGGGCGGCATGTTCGTCGGCAAACAGCTTAAAGACGGCGAAAAAGTTATTCTCATCGAGGACGTGATGACCTCTGGCAAGGCGCTCCGCGAAATGCTCCCCAAACTCGCGCAGGCGGCAAAGGTTGAAGTCGCGGGCATGGTAATAAGCGTGGACAGGCAGGAGAAGGCTTTAAATTCCGACCTCTCCGCCGTACAGGAAGCGTATAAGGAATTCGGCATAAAGGTCTACTCAATCGTAACCATGCAGGATATCATCGACGCGATAGAAGAGGGAGTAATCGAAGGCAGGGAATACCTCGGGAAAATGAAGGAATACCGCTCCGTTTACGGCGCGTGATTTGCCTTCGTTTCGGCATTATAAATTCAGGCAAAAAACGCTGAAACTGCGAGGTTTACTATAAATTCGTAGTACTATGTCACACATAAAAGCCCGTTTTTGAGCCAAATTCAGCTCAAAAACGGGCTTTTCGGGAAATAAAACATTTTTCGGGGGATAAAAACGGAACTTCGCGTGCTCAAATATTTTGCCGTCGTTGCGGCGGAAAAACTGTTTATACCGTTTGCGGCATTCATATTGTTGTAAATGTTCCGCGGCGTGCTATAATTTGGGCTACAAATAAATAACCTTTACGGGAGGCAGTATGTGGATTGCAGCGGCTGTATTTTCGGCGATATTTGCAGGCATTACGGCAATACTTTCAAAGTGCGGAATAAAACACGCCAACTCCGACGTGGCGACCGCCGTGCGAACCTCCGTGGTGCTCGTCTTTGCCTGGATAATGGTATTCATTACGGGCGCCCATACGACTCTTTCGCAGATAAGCGGCAGGTCGTGGCTCTTTCTCGTTCTCTCCGGGCTTGCAACGGGCGCCTCGTGGCTCTGCTATTACTATGCGATACAGCAGGGTCAGGTGAGCGTGATCGTCCCCATAGACAGGCTGAGCATACTCGTAACGGTAATTTTCTCGCTCATAGTGTTCAAGGAAAAGCTCTCGCTTAAAGCGTGGATAGGTCTGTTTCTGCTCACCGCGGGTACCGTGCTTATGGCGGTGTTTACATAAAAATTATAGTAATAATGCAGCAGCCTGCGCGGGCTTAGCCCGCGCAGGCTGCTTTAAAAATCTTTTCTCCCGGTAAGGACGTCGAGGTCGGCTCCGAAATAGTCGGCAATCAGGCAGAGGTTTTCTATCTTTATCTCCCTCTGGCAGTGCAGATATCTTGTCAACGTCTGCTGGGGTATACCCATTTCTTTAGCCACGGAACTCACGCTGCGGTCGCCTATAAGTTCCTTTAAAACTTCGGCAAATTTCTCCATGTACATATTAAAATTTTACACCAATAGGCGTAAAATTATTGACTTAACACCGAATGGTGTGATATGCTTACAGAGTAAAAAAATTTCTCTTTGCCTTGTAAAAGGGGGATAGGAGCAGATTTTTTCGTTGTGCAATCAATATAAAGCCGCCCGCAGCAAAACAGGCTGCGGGCGGCTTTACGTTTTAACGGTACTCAGAAAGTGCCGAACGCGTATCCCTTGTCTTTATAATAGCGTATAATCTTTTCCGTCGCTTCGGGCGTGTAAAGCTTGCTCGTGGAGTCGTGCGAGAGAAGCACTATGTTCGTGCTGTCTGCCGCGCTCGCTATTGCCGAACGGTATAAACTCTCGGCGTCGCCGGCGCACCATTCTGCGTCGCGCGTGCTCGCGTTCCAGTCTACGTACCTCAGTCCGTGTTCTGTCACGGCGGATATCAGTTCGTCCCTCAGCCCGTACGAGCCTCCGGGGAACCGATATACGTTCGAGCTTATACCCGTAAGGCGCTTTATAACCGCGTTGCATTTGTCGATGTCCTTTATAAGGCTTTCGGGCGAGCTGTAAATGTCGGAATAGCGGTGAGTGTATGAGTGCACGGCAACGGTATGCCCGCTCTCAAATTCCCTCTTTATAATGTAGTCGCGCGTTTCAGCCTGTATTCCGATTATAAAAAACGTTGCCTTAACGTTTTCTTTATCGAGAACGTCTAAAATTTTAGGCGTAATTCTGTCGCTCGGGCCGTCGTCGAAAGTCAGGTAAACGGTTTTCTGAATGGCGTTTGTTTCGTCGGCGCGTGCAAACGAAAACGCCGTCGGTTCTGCGCTGAAATTGCCGAACAGCCACAACAGGGCTATCGCCGCGGCAAGTATTACCGCCGCGGCGGCAAAGTACCTTTTGTTCATATTATAAGGTTGCGCAAAAATATGCGTAAGTTTACGGCGAAAAAATTTTTTTAAAAATTATCTCTCTCCGCGTTTAAATCTCTTTAAGCCGCCCATACTGTTTGTATCAATCAAGGAGGTACTGTTTATGAGATTGAACAGCGGCGATTACGCTCCCCGCAGCGGTTCCTACAAGGTAGTGGACGCGCAGGGCAAAACGGTTAACACCATCTATATTGCGGAGGGCGAAACTATGCCTCCCACGCAGACCAGCGGCTGCCACTACGAGTTTGCGGGCGAACAGTAAAAATTATTGCACTATCTGGAAAAAGGGCGGCAAAACTTAAAATTTTGCCGCTTCGGAATACGTTGTCCGGGACTTCAAATTCCGGAAGATAAAAAGTGTGGAGGGAACTTCAAATTTCCTCCGCACTATTTTTTTATAAAGCCTCCCCCAAAAAATAGCGCACTCGCCTCCCCTTGCATAGGTGGAGGTGGCACGCGAAGCGTGACGGAAGGGTAGAAAAAAGCCCGCTAAGCGGGCAGTTTACTTTTGCTGCCTCCGTGTATTTCGTAGCGACAAGTCAACGGCTGAATGTCGGCAGATATTCGATGGCTTTCTTTTTCCTCTTTGCGTACTGCGAAGTTTTGGCGGCGCCGCCCCACGAATATTTTACGCAGGCAATAACTACATCGGCATTGTCAACAATCCATTCGTTGCGGCGGATAATAGCGTATTTTTTTGGCACGTTCTCCAAAGGCGAATAAATGGTATCGTCGTAAAATTTTTTTATCACGCCTAAGCGTTCAAGATATTCGGGGTTAATATATGGAAGAATGAGGTAACTGCGGATATTTTGATACCGTTCTTTTAATTGTCTTAAGCACTCTGCGGCAAATCCGTCGAAGTTCCCGCACCCGCCGCAATAGCAAATGAGCTCGTCGTTTTCCTGCGCGTAACGTTCAAGCAGAGCCGTCAAAATTTGTTCGGTCGTGTCGGTTTTAATAAAATCCCTGTGTCCGCAAAAGGTTACAATCATAGTTTTTGCCTCTGCGGTCATTATATCATAACGTTTTAAAAATACAAAGCGAAATCGAAGTACTACGGATACGCTCAGTATTAAAATTTTTAAATACCTTATACTTATACCGATTACAATGCCCGTCTGACGGGGAGGAGGTGGGTATAGGTGACACTTGCAGAAGCGCTGTCTGTGCGTATAAATCAACTTATGCAAGAGAGAAATCTTACGCAATACAAGCTTGCTCAACTAAGCGGCCTTGCCGAAACAACCGTAGCCGACATTCGCAAAATGCGCAACAAGGGTACTAACATTCAAAACATAAACGCTATCGCGCAGGGGTTGGAAATAGACCTGACGGAGTTCTTTAATTCTCCGCTCTTTTCGCGCGAAAATATAACCGATTAAATTTAAAAAGCCCTTTGAATCTCTCAAAGGGTTTTTTGTTTGTATTTATCTGGCAATGCCGTATACTGCCGTTTCCCAAAGGGAACCCACGGCAGGGCTTGCCGCTTGCGCGCCAAAGCCCGAACGAGCCATTTCGAGCGACAGGCAAGCAGTTAAAAAGCCAAAGAACAGACAAAAATCTGTTCTTTGGCTTTTGGAGCTACTGGCCAGAGGCGTAAGGAGCGAAGCGACGGAATAGCGATTGTTGCGCAAAGCGCCAATCGCGTCCATATTTCGTTCTCGGGCAGTAGCTTAAAACAAAGCCCTTTGAGATGCTTCTCAAAGGGCTTGTAATGTCTTTAGTGTACGAAAAAGCTGCGCATTGATAGTCTCTACAAGTTAGATTTTTGTATATTAGTAAGTAAAACCAAATTGGATGATAGAAACTTATTGAAACTATTATCTATAATATGTTATAATTAAAACACAATAATAAAACGACTTGGGGTAAAAGTATGAAAAATTATATTTTAAAAATTTTTTTGCAAGATACAGATATATGGCGTATGATATCAATACCATATGATTACAGCTTTGCACAGTTGCATAAAGTAATCCAAATTATTTTTGGATGGAACGACAGTCATCTGCATGAATTCAATATTGCAGGAATACGAGTCTTAAGCGTGAACGTCCCGGAGGTTGATTCATTAGATGGTAACTTTTGTTACGAGGAAGAAATGAATTTTGATTCAGTCTTATCGAATGAAAAGACATTCTCGTATATATATGATTTTGGAGAAGAGTGGAAGCTAACTATTAATGTAGTAGAAAAAAATAGAGATGGTGAGTCATACCCTATTTTGTTAAACTATGGCGGCACAATGGCGAAAGAAGATTGTGGTGGTGTGATAGGATTAAGAGCTGTTAGTAGAGAACTTGTCGATGTTGATGGCATTAACAGATTACTATATATAAAATTTCATTAAGTTATCAAGTATTGAATGTTCTGTCTCAGATGCTATTTTTTAGCCGTTCCGACCATACTAAAATTATGGCATACAGTTATAAAGGCAGTATAAGTTTCGGGCTGGTGTATATTCCCGTCACACTCCACAGCGCGGTGAAGGACAATTCCATCGGCTTCAACATGATAGATAAAAAGACAATGAGCCGTGTAAAGTATAAAAAGACTTGCGCCGACTGCGACGGCAGAGAGGTAAAGCAGGAGGATATAGTAAAGGGCTTTGAGTACGAGGACGGCAAGTACGTTATTTTTGAAAATAATGATTTCGATAAGCTCAAATCCAAGAAGGATAAGAACATAACGATAGAAAAGTTTGTCAATCTCTCCGAAGTTGACCCCATCTATTTCGATAAGCCATACTACGTCGTTCCCACGGGCGCGGAAAAGGCGTTTGCCGTGCTTCTTGCCGCAATGGAGCAGGAGGAAAGAGCGGCCGTCGCCAAAACAGTGCTCGGCACGAAAGAAACGCTGATACTTATCCGCGCACGTGGCGGGCAGATGCTGTTAAATACTTTATTTTTCGAGGAAGAAATTACCTCTAACCCCGCCAAAGAGGTAAAGGAACGGGGCAGCGAAGCTGAACTTAAAATGGCGAAAGCTCTGATAGAGGGAATGAGCGGCAAGTTCGATCCCTCGGACTATAAGGACGAATACCGCCGCAAGGTTCAGGAGGCAATCGAACGCAAAATCTCAGGCAAGGAGATTGTGTCGCCCAAAGAGAGCGGTTCGGACAAGATGATAGACTTAATGGAGGCACTGACAAAGAGCCTCGAACTCGCGCAAAAGCCTAAGCCTGCCAAGCGGACGGCAGCCAAGAAAACATCGGAGCGTAAAAAGGCGTGAGCGATCTATTTGAGGATAAAAACATCTCACCCATGCTTTTGTATGAAACGCAGCCCTTCGACGATGAAAGCTATATCTATGAATTAAAGTTAGACGGAATACGTTGTCTTGCCTATATCGACGGCAAGTCGGTAGTTTTGCAAAATAAGCGGCATAAGGACGTAACGGCAACCTATCCCGAACTTGCGGGCATGAATAAGTGCGTCAAAAAGCGCGTTATACTCGACGGTGAGCTTGTCGTTTTAAATAAAGACGGCAAGCCCGATTTTTGTGCCCTGCAACGCCGCAGTCTTATGACGGACAACTTTAAAATAAGTCTTGCGGCAAAGAGCAATCCTGTTCAGTTCGTCGCCTACGACATTATTTATTACGACGGCAAAGACCTCACGAATAAGCCGCTCATGGAAAGAAAAGAAATACTTTTAAAGGCAGTTAGTGAGGGCAATAACCTTACAATTTCAAGGTATATAGAAAAGAACGGCGTTGCCTTCTTCGAACTTACAAAGGCGCAGGAGCTTGAGGGAATAGTCGCTAAAAAGAAGGATGGGCTGTACCACATAGGCAAGCGCACACGCGATTGGTTAAAAATCAAGGCAATGCAGGACGAGGACTTGCTGATTTTAGGCTATCAGCCCGATGGGCACGGCGAGGTGAAAGACCTTATTCTGGGCTACTATGACGAGGACGGCAAGCTGCAATGCCGAGGCAAAGTCTACCTCGGCATATCGAAGGAGGAGAGGGGCATTATAGCGCAATTCGCAAAGACGAATACGGTTAAAAAACCGTGGTTTCCAAAGTATAAAAACGCCGTCTGGCTCAAACCTCAACTTGTCGGTACGGCTCACTTCATGCACGAAACGGTTAGCGGTGGTATGCGCCAGCCCGTATGGAAAGGACTGAGATTTGATAAAATCTATTGACAAATGGGATTTCAAGTATTAAAATAAAACAAACAAATGTTTATATTTTAGAAGGAAAAAGTGAAAGATCGAATTTATATTGCAATAGACCTGAAATCATTTTATGCCTCCGTAGAGTGCGTGGACAGGGGACTCGACCCGCTAGATACCAACCTCGTCGTTGCGGATAAGAGCAGGACGGACAAGACAATCTGTCTTGCCGTAACGCCTGCACTCAAATCATACGGTGTGTCCGGCAGAGCGCGTCTGTTTGAAGTTGTGCAGAGAGTGAGGGAGGTCAACCGTGAACGCCGTGGAAACGCTCCGAACAGGAAGTTTACAGGCAAATCGCATTTTGATAGCGAACTTAAAGCCGACCCTTCGCTCGAACTTGGGTATATTGTCGCACCACCTCGTATGGCGCACTACATTGAATACAGCACGAAGATTTATCAGATATATTTACAGTACGCCGCGCCCGATGATATTCACGTCTATTCGATAGACGAGGTGTTTATCGACGTAACTTCATACCTTAAAACGGCGAAATGCACGGCCCGTGAATATGCAATGCGGATGATTAAGCACGTTCTGAAAGAAACAGGCATAACCGCCACGGCAGGAATAGGTACCAATTTATATCTGTGCAAAGTCGCAATGGACATTGTTGCAAAGCATGTTCCTGCCGACAAGGACGGCGTTCGCATTGCAGAGCTTGACGAGATGACCTACCGCAAGACGCTATGGAACCACCGTCCGCTCACAGACTTTTGGCGCGTGGGAAGAGGTTATGCCAATAAATTGGAACGCCATGGGCTTTTCACTATGGGCGATATTGCCCGCTGTTCAACAGAAAACGGTTCGCTTTACAATGAAGAATTACTCTATCGGATGTTCGGTATCAATGCCGAACTTCTCATCGACCACGCGTGGGGGTGGGAGCCGTGCACTATTGCAGACATTAAGGCATATAAACCGCAGGCGAGTAGCCTCGGTTCAGGTCAGGTATTGCAGGAGGCTTATCCTTATAAAAAGGCAAAACTTGTCGTAACAGAAATGGCGGATGCCCTTGCGCTCGACCTTGTTGCAAAGGGGCTTGTTACAAATCAGATAGTTATGACTGTTGGCTACGATTGCGACAACGAAAATTACGACGGCGAGTTTACCTACGACTACTACGGCAGAAAGATACCCAAACACGCACATGGCACATTTAATCTCGATGAGTATTCCTCTTCCGGGAAATATCTGCGCTATGCGGCGACGGAGTTGTTCGACAGAATAGTAAATAAAAAGCTTGCCATTCGTCGTCTGTATATAACGGCAACAAGGGTTGTACGCGAAGAGGACGCACCGCAGCGCGAAACAGAACAGCTTAATATGTTTAAGGACTTTGAAGAAGAAACCGCCCGCAGAGAATTATTCGAGACCGAATGCGAGAAGGAAAGAAAGCGCCAGAAGGCTGTGCTTGCATTGAGGGAGAAGTACGGCAAAAATGCCGTGCTCAAAGCTACAAGTTTTGAAGATGGCGCGACGGCAAGAGAACGGAACAATCAGATAGGAGGGCATAAAGCATGAACGACTATGACGATATAATCAATCTGCCGCACCATCAGTCAAAAAATCATCCGCATATGTCGATGCACGACCGTGCAGCTCAATTTGCGCCGTTTGCTGCTCTCACTGGTTATGACGATGCGGTAAAGGAGGCAAGGCGACTGACAGACAGTAAACCTGAACTTGACGAAAATAAGCTTGAAGAACTTGACCAAAAGCTCGCCGACCTGATGATCCGTATTGAAGAACACCCCGAAGTTGTTATAACTTACTTTGAGCCTGATGATAAAAAGGAGGGTGGTGCATACGTCACATGCGTGAGCAAGCTTAAAAAGATTGACAGTTATAAGCACCAGTTGATTTTTGAAGATGGCAGGGAATTGAAAATCTGCAACATTGTAGAAATAAAGAAGATGGTATAGAGCGGTTACAAGTGAATTCGCGGTTAAAGAGCGCGACGTATATATTGCAATTATTAAAAAAAGAAGTATTAATATCAAAAATGAGGCTGTGGACATAATTCCAAAGCCTCACTTTTTACACAGTGTAAACACCTTAATTGATATTGTTAGTAATGCTTTTTACAGTGCCTCTTTGTATAAGCTCACATTCTAGCATTGTTCTGCGAGGATTATTCCCGTTGAGCATGTCGACTATTTGAAGGAAAGCAGCTTTGCCTATACCATCAAGATTTTGTTTAAAAGTAGTCAGATTATAGTTTGTAAACTTAAGAAATTCTAAATCATCAAATCCTATAACGGAAATATCCTCTGGTACTTTTTTCCCTAACTTTTTTAATCCGTCGATAAATCCTATTGCCATTATGTCAGAACAGCAAATTACTGCTGTGTAATCTTTGTCATTATAGAATTCTGCGGCTGATTCACCTGATTTCCGTGTAAAGTTACCGTAGTAAATACTGCATGTATTTATATCGTAGCCTAGTCTGGCAATTCCGAGGATATATCCCGCTAATCGTTCTACACTTACTAAAGATTCGCATTCGCCTGCTACTAAACCTATTTTCTTATGCCCGTTTTTGCTTAGATAATAGACCGCGGACTCAATAGCTGTAATATTGTCGCTTGATACAGTAGAAAGGTTTTTAGCGCTTGGTATGTTGTTATCAAGTAAGACGATTGGAATTGGTGATTTAATTAGTTGTTTGAAAATACAGCTGTGAGAGTTAATACCTGCTATAAAAGCAGCAACAAAATTATTTTGCGTGAAGTATTCTGCAAGGTCAAAATTTTCGGGTTTGGTATCTATACAGTCATGTATGATTTCGTAACCTTGGGCGGAAGCATATTTGTTAAATGATAACATTACGCTATACAGCATTTCATTTCGGTTATCATTGTCAAAACTCTCGAAAAGAAAACAAATACGATTATCTTTTATATTTTTCCTTCGGGATGTATAGCCAACCTTGTTAGCATAGTTAATTATTTTCGTTCGTGTTTTTTCTGAAATATCGGTAGCGCCGTTTAGTGCTTTCGAAACGGTACTGATGGAAATGTTCAGTTGTTTAGCTATATCTCTTATCGTCATATTTTTTTCTTTATCTTTAAACTTTAGTATATTATACGGCAAAAGAGTAAAATCGTCAATACATTATTTTATATGGAATGTGACCAAAGTTTTTAAATTTGGGAAAAAAATTTTAAAAAAGTATTGACATTTGTAAAAGTTATAATATAATTGTTTCGAAAATATAATATAAATTTTAGATAAAATTTTCGAAAGGTGTGTAATGGAAAAACGTAAATGTGGCGTTTTGTTGCCGATTTTTTCACTTCCATCATCGGAGGGGATAGGTACTCTTGGTCGTAACGCATATAATTTTATAGATTTTTTAAGTGATTCAGGAATGAATATATGGCAAGTTCTACCATTAAATCCAACCAACTATGGAGATAGTCCCTATCAGTCGTGTTGTTCAAACGCGCTAAATTATTATTTTATAGATATTGACATGCTAATTGAAAAAGGACTATTAACTTGTAAAGAGGTAAAGACATCTGATTTAGGTGTAAACGCGCGCCATGTGGACTATAGTAAACAATTTACTCAAAAAATTGCATTATTACGGAAAGCTTTTGAGCGTTTTGATTTGCACGACAAAAAATTTGTTGGTTTTGTTGAACAAGGGCGATATAAAGACTTTGCAACTTTTATGACTTTTAAGTGTGCGTTTGGGCATAAGGCATGGTCGGAATGGAAGGAGCCGTATCGAACTTATAATGAAAAAGTTGTAAATGAATATTTGATACGCAAACGCCATGAGTTTTTGTTCTGGCAATTTACCCAATACATATTTCTCCTCCAATGGAACTCCTTAAAAGACTATGCACACAGTAAAAACATTGTGCTTATGGGTGATATACCGTTATACTTGGCGTATGACAGCGTGGAAATGTGGAAGTATGGCGATAAATTGTTCATGGTTGATGAGTATCGTCGTCCTGAGTGCGTAGCAGGAGTTCCGCCTGATGCGTTTTGTGATGACGGTCAACTTTGGGGTAATCCGTTATATGATTGGAAAAAGATGAGGCGAGACGGCTATAAATGGTGGAATGAACGTATAAATGAATGCTTAGACTTTTTTGATATACTTCGTATTGACCACTTTCGTGGGTTTGACCGATTTTATGCTGTTAAGGCTGGAAGTCTCAACGCTCGTAAAGGTGAATGGTTAGATGGTCCTAAGGAAGAGCTGTTTAAAGATAAACTTGATTATAAAATTGTTGCCGAAGACCTCGGAGTGATTGATGACGGGGTGAGAAGGCTGATGAAAAATGTCGGCTATCCCGGAATGAAAATACTTGAATTTGCATTTGACGGCTCGCCTGATAATGAACACAAACCATCGAATTTTACGCATAACTATGTATGTTATACAGGTACGCACGACAACATGCCGCTTGCCCAGTATATAGCTGATCTTAAACAAGAAGAATTATATATATATAAACAGGATCTTGCATCTGAATGTGAAAAGGCCGGCGTGGAGGCTGATTTTTCCTCTCCGCAGAGTATATGTCTTAGCGTTGTAAAGTTAGCCTTTGCCTCGATTGCTGACACAGTGATTATTCCAATGTGGGATTTGTTATGTATGGGTGGAGAAGCCCGCATCAATTTGCCATCAACCGTCAGTGATAAAAATTGGAGTTGGCGTTTTGTAAAAGAAGATTTTGATACAAAGACAAAGGAATTTCTTAGAAACTGCGTGAAAAAAGATGTAGTGTAATATAAGACCATCAGTTTAACCGGGTCTTTAATGAAAATGTGATGTCAGGTATTCTGATCAGACAATTTGAACCAAATTGCATTAAAGGGTAACATAGCGTTACCCTTTATTTTTTTGCCCTATTATGTGTGTGGGATTACGCAAATTACAAGCAGAGAACATTCATACGATTCGTCAAACGCCTCAACAGTGTAACCGGGTGGTAGTGTACTTGCATGGAAAAATATAAAAATAAATTTTGTTAAAATGTTAATATATAACACATTATGAAAAATTTTGAAAAATTTTGGGCTAACCTATTGACAAACAAAAAATTCATGTTATACTATAAGTGGTTAATCGGTTAACCTAATGTTTAGAATGCTTAGAAAAAGTGATTATGAATGGGTAAATAGCCAAATGTTGAAGTCCGCTTTTGGTGGGCAACTGGCTGTATATTGTAACAGACATGGCGATACTGCATAAGCGTTCCTGCCAATACCCAGATTGAATTTAAATTTATTAAAATTGACGGTGCAGGCAACGTAACGTGGGAAAGTGGATTAAACCATGTTTATACAACTCCTTCAAATAATACCGGGGAAGTTGTTGTAAACTGGCAATAAATAAAATTTGATAAGAGGTAAAACAATGAAAGCAATGAAATGGATAACGCTTAGCGTTGTTGCTGCTGCTGTGGCATGTACGTCGCTGATTACCGCGTGCGGGCCTACAGAGGAAGAGCCGGAAGTTACCGAGTACACCGTAACCTATTACGACGATGAAACAGTACTCAAAACCGAAACGGTGGAGGAGGGCAAAAAAGCTACGGAGTGGACTCCTACAAAGGAAGGCTACAATTTTGACGGCTGGTATGCAACTCCCAACTTTGCACACGAATTTAAATTTGACGCGGCTATAAACGAGGATACATCCGTATTCTCAAAGTGGTCGTCATCCGCACAGGTAGACGACACCCGTACATTCTATATCTGCGGTCAGGGTTCGAGTAGTGTTCTCGGCGGCTCGGCAGTTTTAGAAGAGGGCGCGCAGATGACCAAGACCGAGGGCAAGAACGAATATACCCTCACCGTTGACCTCTATGAAGGCGACTGGTTCCAGTTTGTAACCAATACGGCGTGGGATTATCAGCGCGGCTGGGGTTATATGACGACGGGTACCATTGATGGCGTTGAATACTTCGCATCCAATGGCTCAATCGACGGAACCAAGCCTACTAAGATGGAAGATATAGTCTGCAAGAAGGACGGTAACTATACGTTTACGCTTACGACACATCCCGCGGACGACCTTGGTAAACCGACTGAACTGAGTGATTCAGACACTATAACTTTTACCTATAACGGAGAAGTTGAAGGCACTATAGAAGCAGTTACTCATTATTGGCTTAAGGGTGCACAGATAACCGCATGGCACGATATGTATAACGATGCTACCGAGCTCAAAGAGACGGAGACTAAAGGCGTTTATAGTATGAGCGTCTACCTCAAAGAGGGCGACCAGTTCATGTTTGCGTCTACATTTGTGACTGGTACGGAAAGTGAAGTCGGCAATCTTTATATAAAAGCGGATACGCTCGATGAAGCGTCTAAGGCATACGTTGACGGAGACACCAGTAACATGACGGCAAAAGCTTCCGGTATGTATACATTCACATATACAGAAGCCACAACTACTCTTAGCGTAGCTTTCGATGCGACAAAGAAACCTGTTGAGTCTGATTACTATCTTGACGGTGCGTTCGGCGGTGACCACAATTGGACGAACAACAACTTCAATCCCGACTATCAGCTTGTAGAGACCGGAGATGGTTCGGGTATCTATGTGATAGAAAATGTTGAGCTTGCAGCCGACACAGAGTTCACCATTCAGGCTTTCGTGGCAGGTTCCACCGAACCGGGCGATAGCTGGGAAAACCAGACGGGCAACTACAACTATCGTTACTTCTACGGAAATGCCAACGCTTTCACCTCGGCAAATCCCGGTGCGGGTAACTACAACTTTAAAGTTCTGATTGCAAGCACCTATACCATAACTTTCGACAGTTACTCCAAGATAGTAACCATAGAGGATATGGCGCTCGGCTATGATATCTATATCAACGGCAATATGCAGGGTGCATCGTGGCCTGTAAGCTTTGACGCGCAGTATAAATTTACGCAGTCCGAAACCGATGATAACATTTACGAGCTTACGTTCACGTTTGATGATGAATACGAATTCGGTTTTAAGGCATACCCCGCAGGAACCACCGATCCCGCTTCCAACAGCGATTGGTTAGGACTTGCTAAAATGGGTACAGAAGGTACGGCGAATAATCTCTTCAAGGGCACCAGCGCATCCAACTTTATGAGCACAGTTCCCGGTACCTATCGGATAGTTTACAATGCGGAAACGGATACAGTAGATTTCTATGCGGTAGATTAAGCGTTCCCCTCCATATGGCATAAAAAATCGGGCGCTGAAAAGCGCCCGATTGCCATATAGGACATCATATTTTATAAAAATGTGTATCAAATGGTATGCGCTGTAAAACGCGTTCCATGCAGGAAAATATACAGTCACACTTATTTTTTGCATGTTTTTCATCAAAAAAAACGTGTTTTCTGCTTCCGCTGAAATACTCTGCAACAGTTTTGTCTGTAGTTACTATATTTGTGCTGCATTCCATGTTGCGCAGTTCTGCAAGCGTGTTTATGAATATTCCGTTAGGGAAAGCGTCCTTTACCTGAGCTTTTACGCTTTCGTCTGAAGGGGATAGGGATATAAATGTGTAGTCGTACCCGAATTGTTCCTCAGCACTTACTCGCAACTTATCATAGTCGGTTGTTATCTGAAAGAAAAGTGTATCGTTCGGTATGCAGTCGACGGCGATGAGCGGCACATAGTTTGCCTCGGCAATAGCTCTGAAAGATGTCAGATTTGTATTATATGCGATTATGGCGTCTGCCTGCTCAATCCTACGGTAGGGCGGTCTGCATAAAATTATCCCGTATTTATCAGCAGGGAAAACATCAGAAAGGCACTTTGTAAAATATTCAAATTCGCCGCCGTAAAGGGCGCTGTCGTTCTCGCCAGAAAGGAGAGCAATCAGCTTGAAATCGGGCGTGGAACGCAGATTTTTGGCAAAAGCTGCGGGCTTGTAATTATAAAGATTTATAATATGTAGCACTCGTTGTCTCGTCTCTGCACTTATTGATTTATCGGTGCGGTTGTTGATTATGTACGAAACCGTAGCGGCAGAGACGCCTGCTTCTCTAGCTATATCATGTATGGTGACTTTCTTTTCCATAGCGCAATTATAACAGTGAAAAAATTATTTGTCAATCAACAATGTATCAAATTGGTTAAAGGATTAAACATGAATGAATTAGCAATGCAACACATACCTGAGTCAAAATATTGTTTTGCCATAAATTCAAACACGATGGCGATCAGGTTGCGTGTGAGCAAGGAAGATTTCCCCGATAAGATAGAGGTTGTTTATGGCGGAAAGTATGAATATGCCAAGACGCAATACTCGGTAACCATGGAAAGAAGCTATGAGGACAGATTGTTCGCTTGGTATACGGCATATATAACTTTGGATGATGTACGGTTCGTATATATATTCAAAATCACTGAAGAAGGTAAGGTTAGCTATTTTTCAGAAGACGGCCTTACAGATAAATTTGACTTTGTTTTAAGTTTTTATAACTGCTTTCAGCTCGCATACATAAATGAGGCGGATGTTATGGAGCCCGTTGAGTGGATGAAGACGGCGGTATTTTATCAGATATTCGTCGAACGCTTTTTTATGGGTGACGAGGGCAAGTCTAAAACTTATATAAATATGAAATGGGGCGAACTACCTACTCCCAAAAGCTTTGCAGGTGGAGATTTGGAAGGGATAATACAAAAACTCGACTATTTAAAAGAGTTAGGCGTTAACGCGCTCTATTTAACGCCGATTTTTCAATCGGTTTCCAACCACAAGTATGATATAAGCGATTACTATAAAATCGACGAACATTTCGGCGATAAAGAAACATTCAGAAGGCTTGTAGAAGGTGCGCATTCGCGCGGCATAAAAGTCGTATTGGATGCAGTGTTCAATCATTGCAGCAAGGAAATAGCGCAGTTTCAGGATGTTATAAAAAATGGCAAAAATTCGCAATATTTCGATTGGTTTGTTGTTCACGGGGATAAAGTCGACTGTGAAAACGTAAATTACGAATGTTTTGCCTCCTGCGCGTATATGCCCAAATGGAACACCTCCAACAAGGCGGTGCAGGATTATCTGATAGGTATTGCAACCTATTGGATAAAGGAGTATAATATAGACGGTTGGCGATTGGACGTATCGGATGAAATTTCGCACGAATTCTGGCGCGATTTCAGAAGAGCGGTAAAGGCTGTAAAGTCTGACTGCGTTCTGATAGGTGAAAACTGGCATGACGCCAATGCATATCTTCACGGCGACCAGTACGACAGCATAATGAACTATGCTTTTACAAAAGCCTGCCTTGATTTTTATTGTTTCGGAAATTTCAATACGAAGCAGTTTGCCGATAAACTCAATGAAATACTCATGAGGAACACCGACGCGGTAAACATCATGATGCTCAACCTTCTGGACAGCCACGACACTTACAGGTTTGTGACCGAGGCAAAGAACCGCGATAAACTCAAAAGTGCGCTCGCCCTGCTGTTTATGTTCGTCGGAGTGCCGTGCATATATTACGGTACGGAAATCGCGCTCGAAGGTAATTTCGATCCCGATTCGCGCCGCTGTATGGAGTGGGACAGGGTTGGAAAGGAGCGCGACGTAAGTACACTTGTAAATGGGCTCGCCAAGATAAAGACGGGCGGCGGATTTTCAGATGCAAATATTAAAATAACCGAAAGCGACGGGCTTATAACTGTTGAGCGAAATAATTATAAACTTTCATTTAACGGTAAAATGCCTGTTGAATATAAATCAAAAAATGTAATTCTCTCCAACAACTATTCGGGCGGCGAACTCAAAGAAAATGCGTTCGTTCTCGAAAAGCTAAACTAAAAATAAGGGGGAAAGAATGAAACGCAACACAGTAATAGCGCTCACGTCGCACATTGCGGTGATACTTGCAATAATCATTGCTTTCGGCGTTATAAGCATTGTAACAAAGGATACCAATGCCGAGGGTAGCGAGAAGTTCACCGGCGAGATTGAGCGGAATATCACCCTGCGCGTGCTTGAAAATAACACGGCAAAGGAGCGGGGCTATCTTAAAGAGCTTTTGGACGCCTTCAACGAGGAATATGCCGAATATGGCATAACGGCGGTGGATGCAAATATCGACCAGTACAACGATCTGGAGCAGAGCGGCCCGTTTGGTTACGGTCCCGACGTACTCTATCAGGCAAACGACGCCATTATGAAGTATGTTGACGGGCATCACATAATGCCTATCCCCGTTGAACAGCTCGACTGTTATGAATACATAAGCGAGGAGGCGTGGAGCGCATACACCACCAAAGTTTCAGGTCAGACGTATACCTTTGCCGTGCCTGTCAACATTCAGCAGCCTCTCTTATTCTATCGTGATGACCTTCTTCCTGAAAACTGGGAGGAGGAGTGGGACGACGACAAGAACGGCGTGCCCGATATGATAGAATACTGGTCCGATTTATACCGTTATTCCATGCAGGTGAAAACTGAGAGCGGAGGCGAAAAATACGGCTATATGCAGTCGCTCTGTGACAGTTATTTCTCTTTGGGCTATCTCTTTACCTACGGTGCATATGTGTTCGGTGGTGAAAACGGGACTGATACATATGACATAGGAATAGATAACGGCGACAGTTATATAGGCGCGAGGATAATCCGTCAGCTTGCCTCGGCGATGAATATGGAGTGCACTGAGTTCACTGTCAGCGATAACAGATATTCGCGCATGGCGTCTGGCACATATTTTGCTACCATGACAACGCCCGATGTATATACGATGTTTATAACTGAAATGGTTAAAGCAGGCTATACGGAAGAATATGCGCGCGAACATGTAAAAATGGTCGATGTGCCCAAACTTCCCGTAAGCGGTGACCTGACCGATGAAAGCCAGGGTTTTGTGGATATGACCGTTATGGGCGGCGTAAATGGCTATGCAATAAGCTCCTATACAGACTACCCCAATGCCGCGCTTGCGTTTGTAAACTTTGCCACGAGCTACGAAATGATCAAAACACGTTGCGAAATGCTCGGAATATCTCCTGCCCGCAGCGACATAGTGGAGGAACTCGGCGGGCTCGATGAGACGATAAGCGACAACTTAAACAGCGGTTCGATATATGTAATGCCCAGTGTAAAGGCAACTTCGCAGATATGGTCGCCGCTTGAAACGTTCTTCTCGCTGATTGCAGGGGATATACTCGAAAACCGAAACGTCTATGCAACCGATGAGGCGTTAAAACAGGGGCTTTCAAGTGTAAATCAACAGGTGTATGATGCCATTCATACGCTTGCGGGTTAAACCTCGGATAAGGAGGAAAATATGGAAAATGTAAAGAGTAAAATAGGCGGCTTTTTTACGGGTATAGGAAGAGGAGTGGTAAACTTTTTTAAGTCCATTCCTTCAAAGCTCAAATCAAAGTTTGCAGGTGCAAAGGAGATAATAACCCAGGGCAACATAAAAGTTGGTGCCTCTATGTGTATTATGGGGCTCGGTCAGCTTTTATATAAGCAGTGGACAAAAGGCACGCTGTTTATACTGTTGCAGATAGCATTTATCGCCTATTTCATAACCCGCGGAGGCGAAGACTTGTTCGGGTTGTTTACCCTCGGTCAGGTCAAGGGCGACGCGTGGTATGGCATAGAGGGCGACAACTCCATAGTCATGATGCTCATGGGATTGCTTGCCGTCGTTATGATAGGCTTCTATATTGCGTTGTATGTTACCAACGTGAAGGATGTTTATCGTACACAGTGCGCCGAGGACACCTTAAAGGGAGTACCCACATTCAAGAGCGAGCTCAAATCTCTGCTCGATAAAAACTTCTACAAGACGGCGCTCATACTCCCGTTGGTAGGTGTTTGTGTGTTTTCCATACTTCCCATAGTTTTCATGATACTCATTGCCTTCACAAACTATGGCGGCACTACAGTTCCTCCTGAACTTGTCGACTGGGTAGGGCTTGAAAACTTTGGGAACCTCATCTCGCTCGGCGATCTTTCCGCCACTTTCTTTAAAATATTTGGTTGGAATCTTCTATGGGCGGTGCTTTCAACATTCATCAATTACTTCGCGGGATTGGGACTTGCACTTCTCCTCAATAAAAAGTGCGTCAAGGGCAAGGCGTTTTGGCGCGCGTTTCCCATACTTGCCTATGCCATACCCGGCTTTATAACTTTATTGGGTTTCAAGTTTATGTTCTCCTATGGCGGCCCGATAAACTACTACATTCAAGAGGCGGGCGGCGAGGCGATAGGCTTTTTGGCGGTCAATTCAAAGTGGACTGCAAGGTTTATAGGTCTTGGCGTAAACGCATGGATAAGCATCCCCTCCACAATGCTTCTTGCAACGGGCATACTCTCCAACATAAATACTGACCTGTACGAGGCGGCAAGGGTAGACGGCGCAAGTGCATGGAAACAGTTTATAAAAATCACTCTTCCTTACGTTATATTTGCAACCACGCCTGTGCTTATAACACAGTTTATAAATAACTTCAATAACTTCGGCGTGTTCTACTTCCTGCGCGACGGTGTAATATCCGATGGATACTACCTCGCTAATAACACGGATTTGCTCATAAACTGGCTGTACAGAATGTCGATAGATAATAACTATTACTCCATCGGCGCGGCGATAAGTCTGATAATATTCATAGTCACTTCTATAATCTCGCTCGTCGTATACGTTCTGTCGCCCGCATATAAACAGGAGGAAACGTTCAGATGAAAAACAGCAAAGTTGTAAAGGCAAGAAGCAAAAAGGTCTTGAATGTAATAATTACATACTGCATACTGCTGATTGTTGCCTTCATTTTCTTCTTCCCTTGCCTGTGGCTGATCCTCGCATCGTTCTCCAAATCGGGCTCAATATACTCGTTCGACGGTTTCTTTCCTACGGAATTCAGCCTCGACACGTTTGAGCTTCTGTTTACCGACACGGTTATGTACAACTATCCCAAGTGGTTTTTGAACACGCTGTTCATCGCTACGATGAGCTGTATTCTTGGAACGCTGTTCACAATACTTACGGCTTATGTAATGTCGCGCTTCCGCTTCAAAACGCGCAAGGCGATGATGAAGGGCACTCTTGTTCTGGGAATGTTCCCCTCGTTCATGGGCACCATCGCCGTATACCTGATGATGACGCAGTTCAACCTTATCAATCAGCAGTGGGGGCTGATACTCATCTATGCAGGCACCGCGCCCATGGGATATTTAACGCAGAAGGGCTTTTTTGATACCATTCCGTATTCCATAGATGAGGCGGCAAGAATTGACGGGGCTTCCAACTTCACGGTGTTTATAAAGTTTATTCTTCCGCTCTCCAAACCCATACTCGTATATACCGCGCTCACATCGTTTGCGTGGCCGTGGAGCGACTTCATTCTCCCCAAAATGCTGCTCATCGACCAAGATTTGTACACGGTGGCTGTAGGACTCATGTCGCTCGACGAAACGCAGTTCTCGCGCTTTGCTGCGGGTTCAATCATAATCGCAATACCCATAATCGTGTTGTATTTCTGCCTTGTCAAATATATGATAAACGGCATGTCCGCAGGCGCGGTAAAGGAGTAAACAATGGCTGATTTAAGTTTGAAACACATATACAAAGTTTATCCCAACGGCACAAAGGCTGTAAACGACTTCAATATGCAGATAGCCGACAAGGAGTTTATAGTCTTTGTCGGCCCGTCGGGGTGCGGCAAGTCGACGGTGCTCAGAATGATAGCCGGACTTGAACCCATAACCGCGGGAGAACTCAAAATAGGCGACGTCGTCGTCAACGAGCTTGAGCCCAAGGACAGGGATATAGCAATGGTGTTCCAGAACTATGCTCTCTATCCGCACATGACTATCTACGAAAATATTGCCTTTGGTCTGCGTATGCGCAGAATTCCCGATATTAAAAAGGATAAGGATGGCAATATCGTCCGCGATAAAAACGGCGAGCCGATAAAGGTCATGCGCAAATACAATAAAGCCGAGCTCGATGCAAAGGTTAATGAGGCGGCAGAGGTGCTGGGCATAACCGACTATTTAAAGCGCAAGCCTAAGGAGATGTCGGGCGGTCAGCGCCAGCGTGTAGCTTTAGGCCGCGCCATCGTGCGCGAACCAAAGGTAATGCTTTTGGACGAACCTCTCTCCAACCTCGACGCAAAGCTCCGCACGCAGATGAGGAGCGAAATCGTAAAGTTGCACAAAAAGCTCAACACCACGTTCATCTATGTAACGCACGACCAGGTCGAAGCTATGACTATGGGTACGCGCATAGTAGTAATGAAGGCGGGCTATATTCAGCAGATAGATACCCCCAAAAATCTGTATAAATATCCGGGAAATAAATTTGTAGCGGGCTTTATCGGTACGCCGCAGATGAATTTCTTCGAGGGTACTTTAAAGAAGGTCGGTGACGAGGTCATAATCGATTTTGCCAACTCCGACGCAAAGATTACCGTTCCATATTCAATGATGATGAAGACTATGCCATTGTATTTAAATGGCGATAAAACGGTAATAATAGGTCTGCGCGCCGAAGATGTATCTCTTGACCCTGAAAAAGTGGAAAAGAGCACGGCAAAGATAAAGGTCAAAATCTCCCATACCGAGGAACTCGGCACAGAAACGCTGGTCTACGGCGACATAGACATGAACGGCAACGGCTTCGACGACACGGGCACGCGAATAATAATCAAAGCCGGCGGATTTAAGGACTATAAGACGGACGATATTTTAGAGGCGGCGCTCGATATAACTGCAATTCATCTCTTCGACAAGGAGACGGAGGAAAGTATACTTCCCCGCATACCGCAGTATAACTTCTTGGATTGCGTAAGCAAGGATGGGAAATTACAGTTCTGTAATGTGGAAATTGTCATTCCTCCTGCGATTTCATTGTCTGATGGCAACTACCATCTGTTGGTTCCGCCCGCGGCAATAACTTTGGAAGGCAATATCTCCGCCGAAGTTGTCGGGTGTGAGGAGATAAACGGGCAGGTACTTGTTTCGTTAGATATAGGCGGCAGACGGCTGTTTGCTCTTACCGATAAATCTGTTGAAAACGGAAAAACTACAATAAAGGTCGATTTGAAGAGTATAGCTCTGTATAAAGATGGCGAAAATGTAGTCTCGCCCATGCCTATGTTAAACACCATGAACGGCACGTTTGCAATGGTGAAAAACGGAAAGGTGCGCAGTTACTATGCCGTGATCGGCGGTAAGCAGCTTGCCGTTCCCGAACAGATTTATCTTAAAATGTTTGCTGCGCTTTCGGGCAGAAAAGTTTATAATACTTCATTCGATTACGAATGGTCGCCCTATGATATAGCAATCTCCAATGACGGCATAGAGGGCGAAGTTGTTGAGGTGCTCGACTATGGTACTGAGCAGTTCGCCAAAGTAAATGCGGCAGGCTCGACTCTCTACATAAAGACGGATAAGCCCGTATCGGGCAAAGTGCATATTAGTCCCGACGTGTCGGCTGTAGGCGTGGTTGAAAAGACGCGCGGCATAAAAATAGTATAAGAATTAAATGAACAGAAGATTATTTATAAGCGAGCTGAAAAAAGAGCAGCTTGACGGCTCCGACATTGTCGGGACGTATAACATCATCTCATCGGTAGCAATGCGGTGTGCTCTAAAAGGACCCGTCAAGCCGCGGCATTGCGCTCATTATTTCTCCATAGAATACCTCATGGGACGCGGGTTTTATAATAACCTTATGGAACTCGGCGTCCTGCATGAGGCCTCTTCCATCCTCGCGGAAAAGGGCATAGATATAAACGCATTTGAAGAGGTGGAGGACGCCGCTCTCGGCAACGGCGGTCTCGGCAGGCTCGCTGCATGTTTTCTCGATTCTGCCGCGGCTCTGGGGCTTCCGCTATACGGCTACGGCATACGCTATAAGTACGGGCTGTTCAAGCAGGACTTCGAGAACGGTTTCCAGAAGGAACTTCCGGATGACTGGCAGCGCTTCGGTGATCCGTGGAGCATACGCAAAGATGATGAGAGTATGACTATATCTTTTGCGGATATGGTCGTAACTGCGGTGCCATATGATATGCCTGTGTTCGGTAAGCGCATAAATATCCTGCGCCTTTATCAGGCGGAGGACAGCGCGGAGGCGGAGAAGATAAGCGAATATCTCTATCCCGCCGACGATACCGAGGAGGGGAAAATTCTGCGGCTAAGGCAGGAATATTTCTTTACGGCCGCCGCCTGCCGCGATATAGTGCAAAACTTCGTTCGTCTGCACGGTACAAACTTTAAAAATCTCGGCAAGTACAACACCATACAGCTCAACGATACTCATCCCGTGCTTGCAATAGCCGAACTCATACGCATTATGACAGCCGAATATGCTGTCAGCTTCAAAGCAGCGCTTGACGCAGTCAAGGGCACATTCGCATATACCAACCATACCATTCTTCCGGAGGCGTTGGAGTGTTGGGATATGGGAATGATTGAGCGCATATTGCCTGAAATCGCACAGATAATCTCAAAAATCGACGGTGCCGCCCGCATTGAACGCGAAAAGGCCGGCTATTCTGCCGCCGAAATTGAAGAGACTGCCGTAATCAGAGGGGACAAGGCACATATGGCGAACCTCGCCGTGTATGCCTCAAAATCTGTAAACGGCGTTGCAAAACTGCATACCGAGATAATAGAGCGGGATGTGTTCCCGACGGAGTATAAATATCATCCCGAAAAGTTTTCAAACAAGACTAACGGCGTCACCCAGCGCAGATGGCTCATGCTTTGCAACGGGGAACTCAGTTCTCTCATCGATAAGACGATAGGGCGGGAGTGGCGCAATGATTTTACGGGTATTTTTGCCTTAAAGGAAAGCATTGGCGACATTGCCGAAAAGTTTATAGCCGTAAAGGGTAGAAAGAAAAAGCAACTTTTCGACTATATCAGGGCGACGGAGGGAATAGATATTCCCGATGATATGATACTGTATGCGCAGGTCAAACGCCTGCACGAATACAAGCGCCAGCTTATGACGGCGTTCGCCATACTCGAAATCTATAACAAATTAAAGAGGGGCGAACTCAAAGATTTTCAGCCGTCTGTCTTTCTGTTTGGTGCAAAGAGCGCGCCGTCATACAGACGTGCCAAGGCTATAATCAAGTTCATAAACTGTATTGCAGAAAAGGTAAATGCCGACGAACAGACGAACGGACTTCTAAAAGTCGTCTTTGTGCGCAATTACAACGTGTCGTATGCCGAAAAGATAGTGGCAGCCGCAGATGTCTCTCTGCAAGTGTCTACCGCGGGGTTCGAGGCGTCGGGCACGGGCAACATGAAGTTTATGATGAACGGAGCCGTCACCTGCGGAACGCTCGACGGGGCTAATATTGAAATCGTCGATTATGCGGGTGAGGGAAACAATTATATCTTCGGCGCAACGGCGGAAGAAATAAAGTCGCTCTCCTCCGGCGGTTATTCGCCGCGGAAAATTTATGACGAGGACGAGGAACTTCACGCGGTAGTCGATACGCTTATAGACGGCACTTTCGATGATTGCGGCACGGGCGACTTTGCCGACCTGTACGCCGGCCTGTTAAAGGGCGAAAGGCTGGACTATTACTTCGTTCTCTACGATTTGAACAGCTATGTTGAAACGCTTTTAACGATAAACGAAGACTATAAAAACAGAGTTGAGTTTGCAAAAAAACAGCTTAGCAATACGGCAAATTCCGCGTACTTCTCTTCCGATAGGACGATAAAAGAGTATGCGCGAGAAATATGGAAAATTTGAATTAAAAATTTAAAAAGTAATTAAAGCCTCCATATTGGAGGCTTTAATATATATTACTTTGTTGCAAATGAAAAATTATAATTAATTATTGCAGTCGGGAGATTTTTCATGTCAAGAAATTCAGAGCAGAAAATAAGACTACTCGTACTGTATGATATTCTTCATAAAGAAACAGATGCAGAACATCAGCTTTCAACCAATGAGATTATAGGTAGACTCGCATCTTATGGTATTAAAGCGACACGCCAGACTGTCTATGACGATATTGAAATGCTCAATTCGTTCGGGTATGAGATAATAACCGTCCATGGACGCAACAATCATTATTTTATAGGCGATAGAACATTTGAGTTGCCAGAAGTTCAGGTTTTGCTCCACGCCGTCGGCGCGGCAAAATTTTTGACTGAGAAAAAGGCATCTGTTTTAACTGAAAAGGTAGCAGAACTTCTTGGTGAAGCGAAGGCGGATAGCTTAAAAGAACTTTTGACTGTAAAAAGCAATGAACATGGCAATGAGAGAATTTATTACAGTATAGACGCTATCACAACCGCGCTCATTGAAAAACGCAAGTTGTCATTCCGTTATTTCGACTATGACGGTAGCGGGAACAGGATTTATCGTAAGGAAGGGGAGAGGTATGAGGTAAACCCACTCGGAATGGTCTATTCAGGCGAAAACTTCTATCTTGTATGTTTTCACGACAAGTACGATAATCCTGCAAGCTATCGCATAGACAAGATGGAAGAGGTACAGGTTGAAAAAAGTAAAATTACTGGGAAAAAGCAATTTGAAAACTTTGACCTGAACGCATATAAATGCGAAACATTTGGGATGTACTACGGCGAGAAGGCAGATGTAACTCTATATTTTCCTCATGAATTATTGGACGTAATGAGAGACCGTTTTGGCGATATTAAGCCCAAAAGCGATAGGAATGGCTACATAGTAAGGGAAACCATTCGCGTAAGTCGCACCTTTTTCGCATGGATAGCTATGTTTGAAGGTAAAGTTAAGATAATTGAACCGAATAATGTAAGAGAGCAATACAGGAGTTTTGTTGAAAAGCTATATCTCTCTGTAACTGAATAAATAATAAGAGCGCGGTATCCGCGCTCTTATTTGTTGCCGTATTAATAACGATTTCGTAGAAAAATAGTAATCATAGCTACGATACCGCCTATAAGACATACCCCGCAGATTGAAAGGATGACGATAGACCATATCGGGCAACAGTTATTCTGATTAGTTTGATAAACTGCTGTCGGCGTATTTGAGCTGCATAAACAGGCAAAGTTAACTTAATAATGTTGTTTGTATCAGAATGAACAGGGATGGTAGTATTCAGCAAAGGATCATCCTCGTCTAAATCTGCCGTGAGATTGAAATCAATGTTGTTAACCCCGCTGATAGCAGGGAGAAATGTGTGAACGACAGATTCCACGGATGCTGCGTTAGAACCCAAAGGAAACATAAACATAAGAATAGAGATGGTCAGCAGTACAAAGATAACCGTAAACTTTTTCATATTATCTCATCTAACCGTATAATTTCTAGCTGCTTTTGCTGTTTAATTGCGTATCCCATTGTATACCATGTTCCGCCATGTTGCTTGCCATTCCAAACGGCGAGAACATAATCGCTCCTATCGACCATATACCGATTGCGTTCAAGCATACAATTTTGATTATATTTTTCTGACAGAATTATTGAAGAGTCTGCTCGTTTCAATATCTTGTTGTAGAGTGCAATGTCGCGCCCGTTCCATAACTTTGTCTGGTTGTGACACGGAATAGCGCAATGTAAATGAATTGACGAGTATTTTTTTCGTAGCTTTAACACGGCAACAGCAAAATCTATATCAACGCCCAGCGCCATGCCGCTGATAAAGTCAGTTACGTTGCTTTCAGTTATATATATTTCTATTCTCTCGTAGAGCATTTTCTCATAAACAGATTGAAATTTACTATCTGCTCCGTAGAGCCAAGGGAAGCCTTTAGGTCTATGTCCTGTGACGCAGCATGTCTTAAACATAACAATTTAATTCTCCATTATAGTCCTATAAAAATTATATCGGCATAGAAGAAATAAGTAAAGCAAAGTTCTATATGTAGAACTTAAAAATTTATTTCTTTGCCTATAATTAAGTTGTAGGTTCTCTTAGTAGAACTATAAAGGAGGTGTTCTATGCGGCTGACAGACGCTGTTGTTTATCGTTTGCGCAAAATAATGGCGGAAAGGAACATTACTCCTTATTATTTTCATGTGAATGGCGGAATAGCGAAATCTTCTATCTCTCAATTATTTAATGGTAAACAGGAAAAGGTGACTTTGGATTTTTTATATCAATTTACATCTACATTGAGTATGTCGTTATGCGAGTTCTTTAACGACCCGATATTTGATGAGGTGACTGACTAAAAAAAGTCAGGATGAAATAGGTTTTAATTCTTACAAATACAACTTATGTAATTTTCCGTCGGGTATGTTGCCCGGCGTTTTTTATGCAAAAAAGTTCAAAAAATCTTCGTCGCGTTAATTCCATTTAACGCGACGGACTTGTCCAAATCAAAAAAAGGTGGTATAATACGATTACTTTTTAGATGAACGCATTGTTCGTCTAAAATGCAGGAGTTACTAATGAGAAGATACGACGAAGAATTGCTTGCTGCGCTGAGGGATTATATCATTGATTACCAGAGGGAGAATGGTAGCTCGCCGA
The DNA here is from genome assembly GCA_018713165.1 of Candidatus Coproplasma stercoravium. Taxonomy (GTDB): domain Bacteria; phylum Bacillota; class Clostridia; order Christensenellales; family Borkfalkiaceae; genus Coproplasma; species Coproplasma stercoravium. The sequence continues at coordinate 98,253 of DVFR01000046.1, forward strand.
CATACAGAAAGATAATGCAAAATTTTCCGATCGGTTTTACTTCGACTGCAAAGATAAGCGGCTATATAAATGTGCTGTGCGAGCGTCGCCTTATAGAGCGGGACGGAAATGGCAGCATAAAAGTGGACAAGCGTTTTAAGACGGAAACGGTCAATGCTCCGCTTGTAGGACAAGTTGCCTGCGGCGAGCCGATAGAAGCCATAGAGAATATCGAAGGCAGCTTTGTTCTGCCTAAGGAGCTTTACGGCGACGGCGAGCTTATGGTTCTTAAAGCGGAAGGCGAGAGTATGAAGGGCGTCGGCATAGACGACGGAGATTATATCGTCATCCGCAGGCAGGATACCGCCGAGTACGGCGATATGGTGCTTGCCATTATCGGAACGGGAGGAACAGTTAAGACCTTCTACCCGCAGAAGAACGGTAAAATAGTTCTGCACCCCGAAAACGAGCAATACGACGATATAGTTGTCGACGAATGTCTTATACAGGGCGTAGTAGTCGGCTGCATGAAATGTTACAGATAAATACGCGGGATGCCCCGCCCGTGATTTATATAAGGTCTGCAAAAGATAAGTTCCTTATTGTTCGGAATTTCCCGACCGTACAAGGAAAAGTGCTTAAAATCAAACTTTTGCAGATATAGGGAAAAGGAGGATATTAAAAATGAAGTACGCCATGTGTCCTAATTGTGGTCGCCGCCTATGCAAGGGTGAGCCGGGTACGAAGGTAGAGCTTGAATGTCCGAAGTGTGGAAAGCCCGTGTCGGTGATAATCGATATGGATGATTTACTTATTAGCAGCAAGCCGTTACCGTCGCAGGACAGGCTGTTGAAACAAAACGCCTGAACTACATACAAACCATAAAACTAAATAATCCGGGCAGAGAGGTTCCGTTGAATGTCTTTGCTGACGTCTAGTTATGAGATTGGACTTGATGAGAAGGTCAAGAGGAGTCTGACAGACAGATAAAATCCTGCAAGAGGGATAGTCTGTTTGTCGGGCTCTTTTTTGTGCCCAAAATTATGCGCCCGATTGCGTGGGTTTTATACTGCGCAGTCGGGCGTTTTTTCATTTTACGGGGCGAGATCCGTCCGATTGCGATTTTCAAAACAAAATCAAAAATCGGAGGATTTCTAAAATGAAAAGATTTACCACAAAAATAATGCACAAAGGCGAAGAAAAAGTCATAGCTGTTTGGCTTGATGACGAAACAGCAAGGCTCTTGGAAGAGTATGGGGATGAAAAGTTAAAACACTCATACATAGTAGAAGAGTACAAGGCACAGCTCATTGAACGCAGTGAAACCAGACGGCATCAGTCGTTGGAAAAATCAATGGAAGCAGGGTTTGATGTAATAGACGAAAGCACGGATGTTGAAAAAGAGGCCATTGAAAATATAGATAAGGAAAAGCTCCGTCGCGCATTCCAATTCTTAGAGCCGCAGCAAAAATGGCTTATTGTTCAGATTTTCTTTAATGGCAGAACGAGAGTTGATGTGGCAAAAGAAATGGGTGTTGATGAGTCAGCGATACGATGCAGACTCAAAAAAATTTATAAAAAAATTAAAAAATTTTTAAATTAGGGGCTCCGATTTTGCCGTTTTCGTGGCTACTAAGTGAAGGGGGTCAGATAACAGACTCTGAAATTAAGATAAGGAAATAAAGAATATGGCGATAAGCAAAGTCAGATTATTTATCAGGAGATTGGGCGCTCCTAAATTAACGGAAGAGGAGATAGCAATTATTAAAGATCATCATGAATATCACGGCGATAAGAAAATAACCATTATGGGCGCATTACCGGATAAAGCGGTTTTTGTAAGGGTTGTTGACCACATGGGTTATCACGATTCAGTCATAGATAGCTTTTGCTATAAAAACGACTGCACCGAAGACGCTTATATTCGTGAATCAGACGAAGATGAAGAAATTAAATTCATAAAAAAATGGATAAAAGAGTTTCACGGAATAGAGAAATATAAAGAGCTGATGAAGAGGGTAGAGAGATATGAAAAACGACATTAAAGGCTACTCTCTGAAAAAGCGATGTTTACAGCGTTGGATTTATTCCCGCGGCTATACACAACCGTATGTTGCACGAAAGCTAGGCTTATCGGCAGAGGAGTTCAAAAGAAAATTACGCGAACATGAGAGATTCAATGAACGCCAAATTAGTTGCCTCGTACAGCTTATGAAAGCAAAGGCAGCTTTTCGGGTTCTTTACTTTCCGTCGCTCAAAATGCGGCGACGGATATACAGAGAGGTGTTCGGTAGTTCAAAGGAGAGATTAAATGAGTGAACATAATCGTTTATCAACGAGAAACACAAAAATTGCGGCAATGCTCGCGGACGGCGGGCAAATAAAAAACTTCTATCGCTTTATCGCTCAGAATCCGTACATAAACCTTCACGACGCCTGCCAGATAGTATTGGAACGCCCGGACGCTACGGTCTGCAACACAATGGAAGATTGGAACGCCATGGGCAGGCGGGTAACGAAAGGAAAGAAAGGAATTCCTTACTATGACAGAGACGGCTACAAACATTTTGTGTTCGACGCTTCGGACACGCACGGAGATGACCGCTTTCAGCGCGACATCATACCGCTAAAACATATCCTTATCGGCTTAGACGAGCTGAATGGCACGAGCTTTTACGAGGATGGGCGCGGTGAATACCGCAAATTACACGGCGGTGTGTATTCGTATCTTGAAAGGCAGGGCGAACTTACTGGTGATGAGCAGCGCGACGCATTGCTTGTCGAGGGTGTAACCTTCTTGCTGTATAGCAAAACAGGTTTTCCCAAGACTTCGGGCATTCATCTGCACGGTTTGCCGTATTCGTACAGGGATAACGCGGATTTTGTAAAAGAGCTGTATATCCGCTCAAATATTTTAACGCAGGAGATAGAAGAGGCATACGAGAATAAACAGTCGGAAGTAGAGGTCATAGACGACACCGAAGAAGAGACGATAACGGACGAACCTGCAATTACTCCCGACGAACAGGCGAAAGAAATGTCGGAAGAACATTCCGAAAGTACGATAAGTCCGTTATATCAAAAGTATCTCGACGCGCAGAAAATCAACCCGCAGGAGATCGTCGTTATGCGTGTGGGTGATTTTTATGAGGTTATGGGCGAAAACGCAGTCAAAGTTGCGGAAGAACTTGACTTAACGCTTACAGGACGAAACGTGGGACTACCTGAACGCGTGCCCATGTGCGGCTTTCCATATTACGCCTCGGAAAAGTACATAGAAAAGGTACTTGAACGGCACGGCGTTATTCTTGCAGAGGAGGAGCAAGAGCCGAAGTACATTCTATCCCACGCAGAAGCAAATGCAAGCGTCAATCAAATGCCGAACCTTATAGAAATTCCCGACGAACATAGCCCTTTTGACGACGACAAGTTTGAAGAAACCGAGGACGACGAACAGGAAGAGGAATGGGATGACTTTGACGACGAGGATATTGACGAGGACTTCGACGACGAACCCGAACAGGACGAAACCGAAGAAGAACAAGTTAAATCCACGCCGAAGAAGGACGAAAAGGGCATTCAGGACAGAAAGCGCAAAAATAAGCCGCAGCTTTCAATGTTCGACCTTTTGGAGCCGCAGGGCAAGAGCGAAAAGGACGCGTTCATAGACGAATGTCTTACGCGCGAATACAGCGGCAATAAAGTAAAGTTCTACGACGAATATCGCAAGAACCTGACTTTGACCGAATTTGCAAAGCTCCTCAAAGACACCTACGGCACAGGCGGGTCATTCGGCGGGGAATTGGATAAAGACTATAACGCCAAAGGCATTTCATACAGCCGCAGGGACAGACAAAACCCCGACAATAATCTGTCGGTGCATTTGAAGTGGCCCGAAGTCGCGGAGCACATAGCAGAGCTTATTGAGTCAGATGAATATCTCTCTCAGAGCGAGAAAAATGAGTATGCCTGCATAGTCCGTTTCAGAAACGAGCGTGAAGCGGCAAAGACGGACGGCGAGCGCTGCGAGGTCATAGCCAATCAGATAGTCGAGTACGGAACGAAGAATACATACAGCAAAACCTTCTCCGAATACCCGCACTTTTTGGAGGACTACGCTCAGTTCTACTTTGACCATAGCGAGGAAATAAAGCAAAAGTTACTCACCCGCAAAGAGGTAGTAGCCGTCGGAGAACAGAGCGATATGTTCGACAGGTATCTACACGTCGATTTCCATATCAGATACTGTCCGCGTTGGCAGGCAAATCTACGCAACCGCCTCAACAAAATCCACGCGGTGCAGGACTTTGCGGACAGCTTTATATGGGAGTGCACGGACAAGTTCAATCCCGCCGACCACAGCGAAACTATAACATATACCGTAACGCCCGAAGACATAGGCGAGAGCAATTACCTTTTTATCAAGGACTACCGTGAGGAATTTGCAGACTATCTTCGAGCCAAGCCCGGCGTTGAAAGCGTGGATTTCTCAATGCAAAAGACGGATATAGTTTTCAAAAGCAGCTATATCCGCGACCTAATAACGGGCGACGAATTGCGTCCCGCCGAGCATACAAAGGGGGTGCGCGAGATTGCCGACAAGGTAATCAAGGAGGGCACAGAAAATACAACAAGCGGTAGTTGGATGGCTTACTTTGAAGAGTTTGGCGATGAAGAGCTGTTTATCACCAATAACTCGGACGAGATAGTAAACGAGCTGTACAACCATCAGGAAGTGGCAGAGGCAGACGTTGCAGACGACGGCTTCAATATGACTTTCTACCTCGACTATTGTCCCAATATAGAGGAGCGGGAAGAGGAGTTGTCCACACCCGAACAGCGGGAAGAGGACAACAAGGTTAAGGTCGGAGATAAATACAGCTTAAACGGACGCGAATGGGAAGTAAAGGGCTTTGACGGGCTTTACCCCGAACAGGCGGTAATCACCCGCACGGAGCGGTCGGGCGACCTTGTTTACGACGTAACGCAGAATATGGACATTGCCGAACTTCTCTCAAAAGGTCAGCGCAAAAAATACGAACAGGGCGAAAACACAGACCTTTCAGCCGTCCTCGAACAAACCGAACTCGGCGGCGCAAAGACGAGGTTTCGCAGCAATGTTGCGGCCATCAGGCTTGTAAATAAGTTGTATTCAGAGAACCGCAACCCCACGGCGGAGGAGCGGAAAACGCTCTCCCGATTTGTCGGCTGGGGCGGACTCGCACAGGCTTTCGACGAAAAGAACGAGAGTTGGAAGAAGGAATACGAGGAGCTTAAAAGCCTGCTGTCCGTAGAAGATTACGAGCAGGCGAGGTCAAGCACTCTGAACGCCTATTACACCGCAAAAGACGTAATAGACGGCATATATTCGGCACTCAATCGTTTCGGAGTAAAGGGCAACAACCGCATATTGGAGCCTGCAATGGGCACGGGCAATTTCTTCGGCTTTATGCCGAGAGAGATAGCCGATGGCAGCAGACTTTACGGCGTGGAATTAGATAATCTTACGGGCAGGATTGCGGCAAAACTCTACCCGCAGGCGAACGTGCAGATAAAGGGCTTTGAGGACACGACCTTTCCAGACGACAAGTTCGACATCGTCGTGGGCAACGTGCCGTTCGGCGGTTACGGTGTCGCAGACCCGGATTATAACCGCTACAACTTCAAGGTACACGATTATTTCCTTGCCAAGAGCATAGATAAAGTCAGGCCCGGCGGCATAGTCGCCATCGTTACGAGCAAAGGCACGATGGACAAGCTTAACCCGAGCGCGAGGAAGTACGTTGCGGAACGCGCGGAACTGCTCGGCGCGATAAGGCTACCCAACAACGCCTTCAAACAGACGGCGGGCACTGAGGCTGTCGCGGACATTCTCTTTTTCCGTAAACGCGCGGAAAAGATAACAGACCTTTCCAAAGAGGAATGGCTTGGAACGGGCAAGACGGCAGAGGGATACGAGATAAACAACTATTTTATCTCTCATCCGCAGATGATACTGGGCACTTTGGCGGAGGAACACGGCTTATACGGCGGCATTGATATAACGGTCAAGCCGGACGGCAGAAAGTTAAAAGACGCATTCGCCGAAGCGGTAAAAAATTTACCGGAATCGTTTTATATAAATCCCGAAACGCCGCCCATAGAAGAGCAGACAACGGAGGTCGATTACAACGTAAAGCCGTTCTGTTATAAAGCAGAAAACGGCAGGCTGTATATGCGCGTGGGCGAGGGTATGGAAGAACAGCCCATACCCAAAAGTCCGAAGGACGCATACCAAAGAATTTGCGGGATGATAGCCCTGCGCGACGGGCTGCATCATATCTTAGATATTCAGATAAAGGGATGTTCGGACGAGGTTCTGGAACGAGAACAATGGAAACTCAACAGCCGTTACGATTTATTCGTAAAGAAGTACGGCTATCTCAACAGCCAGACGAATACCAAACTGTTCAAGGACGACGGCGACAGCGCCCTGTTGTTTGCCGCGGAAAATATAAACGAAGAAACCAAAGCCGTAACAAAGGCGGATATATTCTTCAAGCGCACCATACGCCCGTATGTCGTTCCGACCTCTACGGACGACCCGTTCGAGGCGTTGCAGATTTCAAAGAACGAGCGCGGCAAGGTGGATATTGCCTACATAGAAGAGCTTACGGGCAAGGACTACGACGCCGTACTTTCCGAACTCGGCACAGCGGTATTCCGCGACCCTGAACAGGTAAAGGCGGGGGATAAGTATTCGGGTTTTGTAACGAATGAGGAATATCTGTCGGGACAGGTAGTAAACAAGCTCGAACTCGCTCGTTCCGTTGCAGAGGAACACCCCGAATACCGCAAGAATGTCGAGGCGTTGGAGGGCGTACAGCCCGAAAAGCTGACGGCAAGCGATATATCTGTAAGGCTCGGCGCAACGTGGGTGGACAGCAAGTATTACAAGCAGTTCTACTTAGAGCTTTTAGGCGTTTATCGCTACCTGTACGACGACGTTGAGCTGACGTATAACCCGCACGACTCGTCGTGGAGGTTAGACCAGACTCAGAATGTTCGCTACACGACGCAGATGAAGCAAAAGGAGGTGTACGGCACAAACCGCGCTCCTGCGTACAGACTGTTCGTAGATGCTCTCAATTTGAAAGCTACGACCATCACCGACTTGGTGGAGGAAAACGGCAAAGAGAAGAGGGTGGTAAATCAAGCTGAAACGATAGCGGCAAGGGAAAAGCAGAACAGAATAAAAGAAGCATTTGCCGATTGGATCTTCAAAGACCCCGAACGCAGGGCGGACTTGGAAGAAACATACAACAGGCTGTTCAACCAGACAAGACTTCCGAGCTATGACGGGAGCTACTTAAAGTTCCCCGAAATGAACCCTGCGATAGAGCTTAAACCGCACCAGAAGAACGCGGTGCACAGAATTATAACTTCGCCGTCAAGCACGCTTTTGCATCACGTTGTGGGCGCGGGCAAGACCTTTACGGTCATTGCCTCGACAATGAAGATGCGGCAGTTGGGACTTTGCAAAAAGGCAATGGTGACCTGCCCGAACCACCTCGTGCAGCAATGGGCGGGCGAGTGGAGGAAACTATACCCCAACGCGCACATTCTCGTCGCCACAAAGGAGGACTTGGAAAAGAACAACCGCAAGAAGTTTGTATCAAAAGTTGCCCTCGGCGACTGGGACGGAATAATCATTGCGCAGAGTTCGTTCGCTAAAATCCCCATTTCCACTGAAAGGCAGATACACAAACTCCGTGAAGAGATAGAGGGCGTAGAGGCGACGATAGTAAAGCAATGGGAAGAGAACGGAATGCCGCGCGGCGCAGTCAAGAACCTTGAAACGATAAAGAAGAGCAAGGAAAAGCAGTTGAAGAAGCTGATGGACGCGAGCGGCAAGGACGACGTGTTGAAGTTTGAGGATTTAGGCATCGACTATCTGTTCGTGGACGAGGCACACGCTTATAAAAATCTGTTCCTGTTCACGAAGATGAACAATGTTGCGGGTATTTCGACCGCAGCAAGTCAGAGAGCGAGTGATTTGAAATTAAAGTGCGAATACTTGCAGGAACTTCACGGCAGCGACAGGGGCGTGGTGTTTGCAACGGGTACACCTATTTCCAATTCAATGACGGAAATGTACACGATGCAGACCTATCTGCAGCCCTCCGTATTAAAGAAACTCGGAATGACCTTTTTCGACGGCTGGGCGGCGGACTTCGGCGAAACGATAACGAGCATGGAGCTGTCGCCGTCCGGTCAGGGATACAGGGCGCGGACGCGCTTTGCAAAGTTTACCAACCTCCCGGAACTTTTAAAACTTTACCGTGCGTTTGCCGACGTGCAGACGGCGGATATGGTAAAGCTCAACGTGCCGAAAGCCGAAAGACAGGTCATAACCCTTAAACCCTCCGATACCGTCATAGAGCTTGCAGAGGAAATCGCGGAGAGGGCGGACAGAATACACGACGGCAATGTTGACCCGCACGAGGACAATATGCTCAAAATCACCTCTGACGGAAAAAAGCTTGCGTTAGACCCGCGCTGTTTTGTGCCCGAATCGCAGGACGAAGAGGGCAGCAAACTCAACGAATGTGCCGAGAGGATATATGAGGTCTGGACTGATACGGCGGACATAAAGGGAACGCAGATAGTGTTCTGCGATTTGTCCACGCCGAAGGTGAAGTTTGAGGACTATGAGTACGGCAAGGACTTCGACGCATACAACGACCTGAAATACAAGCTCGTGCAGCGGGGCATACCCGCCCGTGAGATAGCCTATATACACGAGGCGAACACAGACGAGCAAAAGCAGGCTCTGTTCGACAGAGTAAATTCAGGTGCAGTTCGCGTTCTCGTCGGCAGCACGGAAAAGTGCGGCGCGGGAACCAACGTGCAAAAGCGGCTTGTAGCTTTGCACCACCTCGACACGCCCTACCGCCCCAGCGATATGGAGCAGAGGGAAGGGCGCATTATCCGTCAGGGCAACACAAATGAAAAGGTCAAGATATTCACCTATGTAACCGAGCGCACGTTCGACAGCTATTCCTATCAGATACTCGAAAACAAGCAGCGTTTCATCTCGCAGATAAACAGGGGCGATTTGACAATACGAGAGGCGGAGGACATAGACGAAACTGCGCTCTCCTATGCCGAAATCAAGGCTATCACGGCGGCTAACCCCAAAATCAAACGCAAGATGGAAGTGGACGCAGAAGTCGCAAGACTGCGCGTGTTGGAGGGGCAGTACAGGAAGAACCTGTACGCATTGCAGGACAAAATCTATAAGACCTACCCCGAAGAAATACGCAAACAGGAACTGTACATAGAGCGCATCGGCAAGGACTTGGAAATGCTCAAAAGCACACGCCCCGCAGACCCCGAAGAATTTTCAATCAGCGTAAACGGTAAAGTCTATAAGGACAAAAAAGAGGGCGGAAAAGCTCTTATGGACGCGCTGCATTCGGGAAAAGTCAATATTCCCGTCGCGGAGTATTGCGGCTTCAAAATATCAATGAACCCTATGTATATGCTTGGCGGGGAAAGGGAAATAACGCTCGCCGCCGAAGGGCAGTATGTAATTCCCATAGGCGACAGCGCATTCGGCACGCTTACGCGATTAGAGAACTTTCTAAGCGACCTGCCCGACAGAGAGGCGAGGCTCAAAAAGAGGTCAGCGCAGTTAAACGCCGACCTCGAAGTTGCCAAAGAACAGGCGGAAAAGCCGTTCGAACAGGCGGAGCAGTTGAAAACGCTGCTCTCCGAGCAGGCGCAGCTCAATGCCGAACTCAACCTCGACAAGCGCGACGACGTCATTGTCGCGGACGAGAACGACAGCGGCGACGGAGATAACAATTTCATGGCTTTGCCCGAAATAACAAGACGCAATATGGAGGTGAACATTATAGACGAAGATGACAAGGTTGCGGCAATGAAAGTTGAATTGCTGCCCGACTATGCCGTAACCAATGAAGATATGCACGCCTACGGCTACACTTGGGACGGTATGCTGCCGCTCACGGGAACCGCGGCAAAGACTATTTCAAAACTCGGAGTAACGGTGTATGAACTTACCCCGACGGACAACGAGTACGAAGTAAAAGCGACAGAGCTGTTTGACGAAAAGGACAAGCTGTTCGGCGTGGAAAAACCCGATTGGAATGCCTTTATTCAGACAGACAAGGGGCGCGATTACATAGCCGCCCGCAGAGAGGTCGTCAAGTCGGTACTGACCTCGCTCGATAGTGAGGATATGCAGTATTTCTCAAATACCGAGCGCGAGAGGTTATGGGAGCAGTACGGCACGGAAGCGCCTGCGCTCGATAAGGCTCTCGGCGAAAGAGGTATTCCCTCGAACAATATTTTGAAGAGGTATGCCGTGCCCGTCTTTGACGAGCAGGTAGAAAAGCTCAAAGCCGAGCTGCCCTTTGAAGAACACGGCTGGAGCGAGGCGGATATTCATTATGCAGTTTTCGGAAACGTGGAGCCGGAAGAACTCAAAGATGTGCTGTTCAGGCACAGCTATGAAGTACGGCTCAACAACTTTCTGGACAAAGAACTTGCGGAAGTCAAGTATCTGAACGGCAGAACTACGGGCTTTACGGAAGATGAGATATTCGATTTGTGCGATGACCTGAAAGTATCGTTCGATGGCAGCGAGTTCGCAGAAAATATGACGGGCGCAGACTTTGACTATTGGTACGACGGCTTTGAGGAGGATGAACTGTTGCCACTACTAAATAAAAGGGCACTCCCTGGCGAGAAGTATATGCCACAGTATGAAGATAACCCGCTCGGTTTGCCGCCTATGGATGATGAACTTACCGTTCTTGCCGTCCAGCCGGATATTGAGATGGACGAAAATCGGACGATTAAAGGCGCTGCACTTCTTAAAAACGCAGTGATGGACGGTTGGTATGTTATCGGCTTTACACACGACAGTGAAAGCAGCGCACTTTCGGTCGGCGACAGAACAAACCTTGAAAAACTTGGCGTTTCGCCTGTCGAAATTGATCCGAATATCATAAGGACTTTCGATTCCGAACAGGAAGCGAGAAGCTTTTACGACGAGCGTGTAAAGGTGCTCAATTCGTTAAAGGAGAACTACTACCGCGAAGAGCCTGACTACGAGGCAGAGGTCAGAAAGAGCGTAAATGCCGAGTTTGAAACTTATAAGGCAGACGTTCTTGCGCGTTCGCCCGAAGAGATTTTCTATGAGAACTATAAAATTCACGTCTTTACGGAACTCAAAGAGGTAATTGAGGACAAAGCCTATCTTGAACCTGAACATTACAGAGCGCTCTATCAAGAGCGTGGGAGTATCCTTCACGAACTGTATGACGATTATCTCGGTGAAGAGTATGCGAGCGTTAATTCAGGTACAGAAACGGCAGAGTTTATCAGGGACTATTGCGGGCACTATCATCCGGCTGTAATGAGCGGGAACACAAAAATGCCCGTCTATCTCAAAACATCGCATTACGCGTTGGAACACAACGAGTTTGGGCAGTATCAAGCCTCGCGCAATTTGAGCGAAGAGTGCAGGAACGCGATAGATAAAGCAATCTCCGAGAACTACGACGGTATGCACTTGCGTAGTGGTTTTGAGATGAAGCTCATAGACGAATATGGCGAAGAGCGCGTCAGGTATATCTTTGCAACCACTCTGCGCGAGAACCTCGGTGACGGCAGATACAGCCCCGAAAACAAGGGCTGGGCAGAGAATATTCCCGTATCTGAAAGCCCTGAAGAGCGCAGGAACTGCTGTCTGAACTCTCACCCCGCGGTCATCGACGGCGTGGTGAGGCTGATCAGAAAGTACGAACAACTTAATAAAAACGTGGAAGAAATAATGCAGTATCAGACAAATGCTGAACAACAAAATCAGGAGGAAAACAGTTTGGCGGAAAACAAATTTTTAACGCAAACGTCGCGCGGCGACAAGGTTTTAAGCATTGCGCAGGACAGAAGCGGCAGGAATGTCGCAGTCGTGCAGAGGAAGAGCGATTATACCGTCGCCATCGGCTACGACACGACGGCCGGAACGTGGGCGCAGGGCGTTTACGATTTCAAGGACGAAAAGGCGGCAAACGATTACCGCGAAAAGTATTACGGCGAAAACAGCGAGCCGCAGGAGAAGTGGTACGAGATTTTCGTGTCGAAAGACGCGCTTATCAAGAGGTACAACAAATCCTCGCTTATGCGGATGCCTTCAAGTAACAAAGAATACGCGGATTACAGTTATTACGTTTTCAATAACCGTATAAAGGAAAGTCGGCAGATTGTGGATATGCAGTCGGACTCGCGCGAGCTTTGTTACAAAATCACGCTCAGCGAGGGCGAGGTCGTAAATCTTCGCAACCGCGACGGCGATGAGGTGGAGCTTACGGCAGGAGAGTACGCAGGACTTGTAAACCATACCTCGGACAAGGACTATGAGCGTGAGGAAAAGCCGCGGGTATCGGTCAATATTCCGAGGGATGCGCTCATCAAAGAGTATGAGAATTCCTCGCTGTACCGTGCCCCTAACGGCACGAAATACGCGGGGTATGCCTACTACCTGCCTAACTCGGTGGTGCGTGAGAACGCACAGGCAGAGGACGGCAGTATGATGGCAAACATCGCGGAAGACTTCACGGTAACGCTGCGAAAGGACAAGGAAGAAATCAAAATTTCCGCGCAGGAGTTTAAGGAGCTTGTCGGTGGCACTGCCGACGAGGACTACAAGCGCGAACCTACGGCGATGGATGAATACCGCGAACAGCAGAAAGACGACGACAGGGCGTGGAGTGAAATTGCGCTCTCCGAAAAGGCGGTCATCGCCGCTTATGATAAGAATACGCTTATCAGAATGCCAAAGGGCAAGTATGAGGGAATGGTCTATTACATTCCGAGCGGCATGGTGAGAAGGGAGGAAAACGGTCTGCGCCTGCGCTTGCCCGAAGACTTCGAGGTACATTTGAAGGGCGGCTCGGACGAAAAAACCGACCTTACGGCACAGCAGCTTATGGATGAGCTTGCGGGAAAGAGTGACGAGGACTACGAAAGCATCTATCGCCGTCCGAGCGAGGAGGCGAAAAAGAAGTTTGAAGAGATAGAAACAAATCTCCGCTCATCTCTGCCCGACGAAATGCGCAACAAACCTAATTGGGTAGTTGTACGCACTCGCGAGAACAAGGACACGGGCACGCTTGAAAAATTCCTCATTGACGTGCATACGGGCAAGTTTGCCGAGAGCGACAATCCAAAGACTTGGACGGACTTCGATACGGCTTGCAAATACGCAAAGGAACACGGCGGCGTGGCGCTTGCTTATGCGCTTGACGGCAAGGACGGCATTGCGTGTATCGACCTCGACAAATGTATAAGCGATGACGGAAAGCGTTCTGCACTTGCGGAAGAGGTGCTTGTAAAGTGCGGAAAAACATATATCGAACATTCTTTGAGCGGCAAGGGCTTGCATATCTTCGGCAGGACGAAGGGCGCAGATTTACGCTCTTTCTCCAAGGACGGAGATATGGAATACTATCAGGGCGGACAGTTCATTGCAATGACGGGCGACGGGGCAGGCTTTTACCGGCTCGGCGACTTTGATACGCCCGAAATGAAGGCACTTCTTGAGCGCAAGTTGGAGCGCAGAACGGAGTGGAAAAACGTCGGCAAAGGCGAGGCCGGGCTTACGCAGATGGATGACAGGGAGCTTTTAGAAAAGGCGTTCTCGGCAAAGAACGGCGACACGGTAAAAAGACTGTATAACGGCGAAGATCTGCGGCACAACCATTCCAACAGCGATATGTCGCTCATGAACTATCTCGCCTTCTATTCGGGTGGCAATGTGGAGCAGATGACAAGAATTTTCGCAACGAGCGGACTTTATCGGCCCGAAAAGCCCGCAAGCTACTACGAACATACGGCAATCAAGGCGGCGAAAGATACGCCTCACTATACTCCGCCAAAAGCTCCCGCACAGCCGCCTAAATCTGCAAGTAGCGGAAATACAAAATAAAAAGGAGGGGAGGTAATGAACAAAACTGAACCTAAAAATTTGCCCGAAATCGTTATTCCGAAAGGGTATCGTTTGGACGAAATGCTTGATTTGGAGGGCGACCTTTGGGACGAAAAACCTGAATTTCAGGAGGAGGTGAAAATTCATTTTGAATGACGAAAGAAACGCGGCATATGAACGCCTTACGCCGCAGAGAAAACAGCTCGTGGAAGCCGTCCTCAAAAACCTCGAAAACGGAACGGGACTTTGGGAACAGGGATGGGCGGGCGGAGATGCGCCGGTATCGGCGATTACAGGTAAACAGTACAACGGCGTGAACAGATTGTTTCTTATGATAGCGGCAATGGAGCGCGGGTATTCGGACAACCGATGGATGACCTTTAAGCAGATGGAAGATAAAGGCTGGTCGTTCAAACGCAATACCGAGGGCAAGAGCCTCGGCAGAAATGCGGGTGTGGCAATCGAATACTTTGAGTTGCGCGACAGGGAAACAAAACAGCCCTTTGACAGGTACACCCTTGACGGCATGACCGCAGACGAACGCAATGCTTATATGGAAGGGAATGTGTATCCCTTACGCAAATATTACCGTGTATTCAACGGCGACGTCATAGAGGGCATACCTGCATTGGAACGCAAAAAAGTGGACGAGAGCGGTTACAACGAGAGGGCGCAAGACCTCATAAATACTTGGAGCGATACAGAGTGCCCCATCGTTCACGGCGGGAGTATAGCCTATTACAATCCTGTAAACGACGAAATACACCTGCCCCGCAGGGAGAGCTTTGTGGGCTTGCCCGAATACTATTCGACCGCATTGCACGAGATAGGTCATAGTACGGGTGCAGAGAAGAGGCTGAACCGCGAGATGACGGCGGATAAAAGCTCGCCGCAATACGCATTGGAAGAATTACGCGCCGAGATCGCTTCAATGTTTCTCGAACAGGACTTGGGGATAACCGCCTCGGACAAGCAAATCGAAAACAATAGTGCGTATATCGGTGCGTGGAAAAGCAAAATCAAGGAAGATCCGAACGCCCTGTTTAAGGCGATTGCCGACGCCGAGCGTATTACGAAGTATGTAATGTCGAAGGAAAAGATAACCCAAAAGGAGACCGAACCCTTTGCCGTGGTGGAGGAAACGGACGAGTATGGCGAGCCTGTATATAAGGTTGAAATGTGCGCCGAATACGGACAGACTCAATTCGCGCTAAGCGGTTATCCGTTCAGAAGCCGCGAGGCTCTTATGACGGAGTTCGGCAAAATGCAGGAATTGCCGTTCTGGAAAGACAAGCAGTTCGAGGAGGTCAGCCGCGAGCAGTTGCAGGCGCGCAGCATAAAACGCGCGGAAGAACAGGAGAGAAAAGCAGAGCGGCTTTCCAAAATCGAAGAAAAGCAATCGTCGGTATTTCTTCCGCCGAGCCATGTCGCTAAAACCTTGTCCGTGGAAAAGCCCTCCGAAAAGCCTGTAGATATGACAGGCAGGGGTATAGACAGCCTTACGCGAATGGACGACAGAGAGGTGGTGGAACGGGCAAGCAAGACAAAACAGGGTACAAAATTCTCCGCGCTATTCAACGGGTTTGACGTGCTCGGCAGCGAGGAAAAGGACGAACGCTCTTTAATGGCGCGGCTTGCCGTGCATACGAGCGACAAGGAAAAACTGCTGCGAATATTCAAGGCTTCGGGGCAATACCGCGACGAAAAGCCTAACGCCTATTACAGCAAAATGGCGGATGAAGAGCTGCGTTTTGTGTCGGGACTGAAAAAACAGCCTGCCGCACAGAACACGTCGCATACTTCAAAGTCAGGGCGCTTTGCAAACGCCAAGGGCTGATGAGGAAGGCGATGGTAATAGTTTTAACCGTGCTGAATGTGCTGCTTCTCATAGGCAGCATTGTCTGCACAGCGTTGACTTACAGGAATAATAAAATTATCAATTCAAACGAAACAACTTTTGTTTATCGCGAAGAGGACGGCGGGGTGCTGCTCACTCTTCAGAACCAAGAAGAAATCAGGTTACAGTTTGAAAGTGAAAGCGTGAAAATAATTCAATCATATAAGCATAACGACACGGAAACCATCTTTCAGACTGTACAGTTTGTCCGCTTTTACGCACAGGGGAAAGGATATGAAATAGAGCGTGATGTGACAGAAATGTACGGAGAGATAAGGCTACATAACATTCTGTATAACTTCGGCTACAAGCGCGAACGAACGGGCGACTGCGACCTTGACTATGCCGCCGACAGGCGGTGGTATGTAAATGCGGCGAGCAAGTTAATCGGTTGGATTCGATTATAAAAAATCAAAGAAATAAGGAGAAGAAAAATGAAAGAACTTAAACTCAAAATCAAGAGGGAATATTACAACATTTTCAAGGAGCTTACCGACAGGCAGGCAGGTGAACTCGTTAAAGGTATGTGCGCGTATATGTACGACAACAAACCTTTCTTCACGAAAGACGCATATCTCAAAGGCGTGTTCATGACCGTAAAGAGGGACATCGACGAAGCAAAGCGCAATTCTGTAAATGGCAAAAAGAGTGCGGAAGTCTGTGCCGAAAGACGGAGCAAGGCGGCAATGGTAAACCTTGCGGCGGTCATCGGCGGGGTAATTTCCGCGGCAGAAAGTGCGGCGAAAGGTGAAGGGAAGAGTGAGTAGAGTTATATGCGGCGACGCGGCAGAGGTGTTAAAAACTCTGCCGCAAGGCTCGGTCAATATGTGCGTGACCAGCCCTCCATATTACGGCTTGCGCGACTATGGCGAGAGAGGACAGATAGGCTTGGAACAGACGCCGCAGGAGTATATAGTGCGGCTGACAAAAGTCTTTGACGAGGTCAAAAGAGTGCTTGCAGATGACGGCACACTGTGGCTGAATATCGGCGATACATACGCAAATAAACCATATAAGAGTGTCAAACAAAAAGACCTCATCGGCATACCTTGGATGCTCGCCTTCGCCCTCCGTGAGCACGGTTGGTATCTCAGGTCGGACATCATCTGGCATAAGACAAACGCCTTTCCCGAAGCGGTCAGAGACAGACCCGCAAAGTGTTATGAACATATCTTTCTGCTTGCGAAATCGCCGAAATACTACTTCGATTACAAGGCAATTCAAGAGCCGATAAAGGCAGTCACCGAGGCAAGATATACGAGAGTAAGGTCGGGTAAAGCGAAGTATTCCAATGCGCCGATAGGTCAGAATATCGACATGAATACACAAGCGATAACTGATGAAAGACGCAAGATGCGGCGTTGCAAAGACGTGTGGGAGGTGGCTACGAACACCTTTAAAATGGACGAACACTTTGCTATGTTCCCCGAAAAACTAATCGAGCCTTGCATACTTGCAGGGAGTAAAGAGGGCGGCGTTGTGTTGGATCCGTTCTTCGGTAGCGGCACAACGGGAGCCGTAGCAAAGCGGCTAAATAGGGAGTGCATCGGCATAGACATTAACCCACGCTATGTAGAAAAAGCGGAGATGAGAATTGCAGAGGTTACACCCGAAAAACCGTATAGAAATGCTATGGAGAATGTGCCAAGGACAACCGCGGGAGGTGGTACGATTTGAAGAAAAACCGCAAGCAGGTTAAGGTAGGTGGTATTCACCGCCTACGAGGAGTGCACAAGCGGGAAACCCGCTTTGATTTGTACCCAGAAAGTTGGACTTTTTTCAAACGGGATAGTGTAATAAGCGGAATTGAACTGGACTCATGAAATTTAGTTTGGCGCGAATGCGATCATTATTGTAGTAAC